>SDXZ01000297.1 GCA_004210805.1 Acidovorax sp. | reverse complement strand
CTGGGTGTTCATGGTATTGACTGTGCGCGCGGCTGTCGCTGGCTGCCAGCCACAGCCTGCGGCGATGTGGGGCAGTACAGATAGGCACTACAGGGCATCTGTACTGTGCGTACAGTAGCCGCTCTGTACTGGCCATTTTCTGGAGACCCAGTACAGAATGCTGCCATGGCCACCCAAGACGCACCCCCGCTTTATCTGCAGATCGCCGAGCAATTGGCGCAACTGATCCGCAATGGCACGCTGGCGCGCGGCGAAAAGCTGCCGTCGGTGCGCGAACTGGCCCGCCAGCATGCGGTGGCACAGACCACGGTGGTGCAGGCCTACCACTGGCTGGAGGACGCGCGGCTTGTCACTGCGCGCCCGCGCTCTGGCTTCTTCGTCGCTGCGCGGCCGGTGAGCCTGCCCGAGCCCAGCACGCCGCGGCCCATGCGCCGCCCGCGCGAGGTGGCGGTGGACTGGCTGGGCCAGCGCATCCTGGGGCGCAACCAGCCCGAGGACATGATCTCCTTCAGCAGCGGCACGCCCGGCCACGAACTCTTCAACCCCGACCGCGTGCGCCGCGCCGTGGTGCGCGCCGCGCAGCGCCACCGTGCCCTGCTGTGCACCTATCCCACCTCGGCGGGGCACGAAGACGCGCGCCGTGCGCTGGCGCGCTACGCCGTCGGCATGGGCTGCAGCCTGGACCCCGAGAACATCGTGATCACCGGCGGCTGCATGGACTCCATTGCGCTGTGCCTGCGCGCGGTGACCCAGCCGGGGGATGTGGTGGCGCTGGAGTCGCCCACGCATTTTTCGTTTCTGGAAGTGCTGCAGGGCCTGCATCTGAAGGCGCTGGAAATTCCCACCCACCCGCGCCACGGCCTTTCGCTCGATGCGCTGCAGCTGGCGCTGGACACCCAGCCGGTCAAGGCCGTGATGATCGTGCCCACGCTCAGCAACCCGCTGGGCAGCTGCATGCCGCAGGCCGAACGCAAACGCCTGGCGCAGATGGCCGCGCGGCACGACCTGGCGGTGATCGAGGACGCGATCTACAACGACCTGGTCGAGGTCGACGAGATGCGCCGCACGGTCAAGTCGTATGACACCACCGGCCACGTGATGCTGTGCGACTCGTTCTCGAAGACGCTGGCGCCGGGGCTGCGCCTGGGCTGGCTCGAGGCCGGGCGCTGGACCGAGAAGGTGCGCGGCATCAAGGACCTGCAGGCGGGCGGCCAGTCGGCCGTACTGGAGCTGGCGCTGGCCGACCTCATCACCCAGGCCGGCCACGCCGCCGCCATGCGCCAGTTGCGCGCGGGCGTGGCGGCGCGCATGGACGAGGCGCGCCGCGTGATCGCATCGCACTTTCCGCAGGGCACCCGGGTGAGCGACCCGCCCGGCGGTCTGCTGATGTGGCTGGAGCTGCCACGCGCGCTCGATTCGGTGCAGTTGCACGAGGCCTGCCTGGACAAGAAGATCCTGATCGCGCCCGGAACCGTGTTCAGCACCAGCGGGCGGTTTCGCAACTGCCTGCGCATTGGCGTGGGCGGCGACTGGTCGCCCGCCCATCTGGAGGCGTTGCGCACGGTGGGCGAAATGGCGACGGACATGCTGCAGACCCAGCGGCAGGCCGCGTAAAAACATCGTATCCATGCAAAATTAACGACACGAACTTCGTGGTGCACGAAGTTCGTGTAATATTAATCCCATGAAAAACGTCACCGTGACCATGGACGACACCGTTGCCGAATGGGTGCGCGTGGAGGCCGCCAAACGCGGCAGCAGCGTCTCGCGCCTGCTGGGTGAATGGCTGGCCGAGAAGATGCGCCAGGAAGACGCCTACGCCCAGGCGATGCGTGAGGCGCTGGGCTTTGAATCCTGGGGCGCTTCCACGGGCCCGTACGTGCCGCGCGAAACCTTGTTTCTGCGCTGAACGGTGCAATACACATGAGCACCGTCCCCATCTTTGTCGATACCGAGATCCTGCTGGCCAGCGTGGACGACCGCGATGCCGAGCGCCAGGCGCGTGCGCGCGAATGGATGAACTTTTGCTGGCAAACCCGCAGCGGCCGCATCAGCTCGCAGGTGCTCAACGAGCTGTACAACCAGGCGATCCAGCGCTTTGACGGCCCCCACGTGCTGCAGCAGGTGCGTGCCCAGGTGCGCCGCCTGCGCGTGTGGCTGCCGCCGCACCTCGATTCCTACACCGTGGACGGCGCCTGGGACCTGCAGGACCGCTACCGCCTGGGCTACTGGGATGCGCTCATCCTTTCGTCCGCCCACCAGCAAGGCTGCCGCTACCTGCTGACCGAGGCGCTGCCACACGACCAGCCCCTGGACGCCGTGCGCCCCATCAACCCCTTCCTCGTTGCACCTTCAGAACTGGACACTGCCGAATGACCACCTCCGCTGCTCCGTCGTCTCCCCTCCAAGCCCTGGCCCGCATCCGCCCCGACGTGCGCGCCATGCACGCGTACGGTGTGCAGCCCTCCGCCGGCATGCTCAAGATGGACGCGATGGAGAACCCCTTCCGCCTGCCCGCGCATCTGCAGGCTGCGCTGGGCCAGCGGTTGGGCGCGCTGGCGCTCAACCGTTATCCGGGCGACCGCCTCCTGGACCTGAAGGCGGCCCTCGCCCAATACGCGGGTATGCCCGAGGGCTACGGCGTGGTGCTGGGCAACGGTTCGGACGAACTCATCACCTTGCTGGCCCTGGCCTGCGCGCAGCCCGGCACGGGCCAGCGCGCCACCATGCTCGCGCCCATGCCGGGTTTTGTGATGTACCCGCTGTCGGCCCAACTGCAGGGCCTGGACTTTGTCGGCGTGCCGCTCACCCCGGACTTTGAGCTGGACGAGCCCGCCATGCTGGCCGCCATCGCGCAACACAACCCCGCCATCACTTACATCGCCTACCCCAACAACCCCACGGCCACGCTGTGGGATGAAGGCGCGGTGCAGCGCATCATCGACGCCGCGGGCGCCCAGGGCGGCCTGGTGGTGATGGACGAGGCCTACCAGCCCTTTGCCAGCCGCAGCTTCATCGACCGCATGCGTGCCGAGCCCGGCCGCAACGCCCACGTGCTGCTCATGCGCACGCTCAGCAAGTTTGGCCTGGCGGGCGTGCGCCTGGGCTACCTCATCGGGCCGGGGGCGTTGGTGGGCGAGATCGACAAGGTGCGCCCGCCCTACAACGTGAGCGTGCTCAACTGCGAAGCCGCGCTGTTTGCCCTGGAGCACACCGAGGTGTTTGCCGCCCAGGCCGCCGAGATACGGGCCGAGCGTGCGAAGCTGGTCGCGGCCCTGCGCCAGATGCCCGGTGTTGAAAAATGCTGGGACAGCGAGGCCAACATGATCCTTATCCGTGTGGCGGATTCCGCCAAGACCTACGACGGCATGAAAAACCGCAAGGTGCTGATCAAGAACGTTTCTACAATGCACCCACTCCTGGCCAACTGCCTGCGCCTGACGGTGGGCAATGCCGATGACAACGCGCAGATGCTGGCCGCCCTGCAAGCCTCCCTATGACTTCCTCCGCACTCGTCACCTCCACGACCCCTGATCCCCTGACCGACCGCATCGCCGAGGTCAGCCGCAACACTGCCGAGACGCGCATCAGCGTGCGCATCAACCTCGACGGCACCGGCCAGGCCAAGCTGTCCACCGGCATCGGCTTCTTCGACCACATGCTCGACCAGATCGCCCGCCACGGGCTGATCGACCTCGACATCGACTGCGAAGGCGACCTGCACATCGACGGCCACCACACGGTCGAAGACGTGGGCATCACGCTGGG
>SDXZ01000296.1 GCA_004210805.1 Acidovorax sp. | reverse complement strand
ATGCAGGCGCTGAGCGCGCGCCTGGGCTTAGGTGCTGTGCTGGGTCATGGACGCCAACCTGCTCCGTGGGTTCATCTCACCGATGCGGTGGGGCTGGTGCGGTTTGCAATGGCGCACCCACATCTGCAAGGCCCCGTCAATGTAGTGGCGCCTGAGGCGGTGACGCAGGCCACGTTTGCGCAGGCCCTGGCCGCATCGTTTGGTAGGCGTGCTTGGCTGCGCATGCCGGGGCTGCCTTTGCGGTCCGTGCTGGGGGAAATGTCGACCCTGTTGCTGGACGGGCAGAACGCTGTGCCGCGTGCCGCGCTGGCTCAGGGATACCGGTTTGTGCACCCGTTGCTCAGTGGAGCCCTGGCTCACCTTGCTCACCTTGCAAAGAGTCAAAAGGCCTGACCGCTAGGCGAACAGCTTTCCCACCCAATTCTTGACGCTGGCGCCCAGGCCGATGCGCTCGCGGGCCGACTCGTACATGTCGGGGCTCAGCACATTCAGGCGTTGCAGCAGCTGCTTGGCGGTGCCCCGGTCTTGCGGCGTGCCCCGCCCGAACCACAGGCAACAAATCCAGTCGCGCATGGCATAGACGTTTTCTCCATCGGCCGCGATCTCCAGGTGGTAGGCAGCACTTTCAAGGTCTTGCGCTATGCCGTCGCCGGTGAGCAGCGCCTTGCCCAGGCGCTCATGGGATGACAGATTGCCCATCGAAGCCGCAGTTGCCCAGTACTGGATGGCCAAAGCCTTGTTCAACGTCTGCCCGTCTTCGCCGTCGAAGTGCGCGATGCCCAGGTTGAACATGGCACCGCTATTACCCCATCGCGCGGCTTCGCGCCACCAGTCGTACGCGCGCGACTTGGCGGCATCGTCGCCGCGCTGAAAGAACTCGATGGCGCCCATCACGAACATGGTTCTGGGCGAAAACTGCTGCATGCCGTAGGTGGCCACCCGCCCAAGCTGCTCTTCGATCGCGGGACGCTGGTCGGCGGCTGCAGCCTTAAGCTGGTTGCTCAGCCAATGGGCCACCGAGCTTGCCGCGCTGCCGCTGCCCCACAGCATGGCCTCTTCAAAGTACGCGATGGCAACGTCCTGTTGGTCCAGCGCTTCGTAGTAGTCGCCCAGCCGGTCAAACCGGTCTGCCTCTGGCGCCAAGCGCACGGCGCGCAGCAGGTGATCAACTGCCAGCTGCATCTGGTCTTTGTAGTGGTGTTGCCTGGCCAGCTGGGAGTGCGCGTCGTCAAAGTCAGGCGCTTCGTGCAGGATGCCGTTGAGCAAGGCGATGGCGCGGTCCGAATCACCGTTGCAGGCCTCGATGTCCGCCAGTTCGGATCGGTGGGTGGCGTGCACGCGTTTGCGCTCCTCGTCGGGCCACGAGGCACTCCACTGCTGCGCGGAGCGGAACAACGCGTCGACCTCTGCCAGCGACCCGCCCCACTTGGGGTTCAGCGCCCACATCAAGCGGCCATACAGCACCGGGCTGTGCGGCAAGTGGGGCTGGGCGAGCGCGATGTAGTCGTGCTCCGGGTCATCGCTGCCCGCACGCGCCATCGTGATCCCCACCGCAATAGCCAGCGTGGGCCGCGCGGACGCCGCCAGAGCGCGGTGCAGGTATGGAAACGCCGCATCGAAATGCTCCTGCATCACCGCAAACTGCTTTTCGCTGGTCTTGTCGACCGTACAAGTACCGCGCGCTTGCCAGGCCACGGCGCAGTGCAATTGCGCCGCGAACAGCAATGCCGCAAAGCTGTGAGGGTACGCCTGCACCCACGCCTGGGCGGGTTCGATCAGATCGGCCCGCTGCAAGCCCATGTGGGACCACGTGCGCGACAGCCCCAGGTCAGACAACGCACCCGACTCGAAGGCCGCCCAACTGGGCGCCAGCAGGGCTTCGAGCGCGTCAAACTGCCGGGTCTTGAGCAGGTCCATCACCTTCAAGGCAAATTGCCGTTGCGGGTGGTTGAGAACGACAGGGTCGAGAAGGTGTTGGTGCTGGGACAAAGCAGTCATCATCGGTAAGTGTCTTGGTGCGATCGGTGCCGCGCTGAAGTGGCGGCCACCAACCAATTTAAGAAGTGGTGGGCGCGGTGCTTAGCTTGGCCTTGCAGCCGGTGGGCAGCAGCGCCCGCTCGATGTCAGGGCTGCCGCAGGTCCATTTTTTGATGGCCTTCTTGCTGAAGTTGTACTCCGGCGCCAGCACGATGTGTTTGCCCGCCCCCGGCCCGCTCTTGATCTGCAGCGTGACAGGTCCGCGGGGCTCGGTGGTGATGCTGGTGAACACTGCGCCCATCTCTGCCTCCAGCGCTGCCAACGCAGGGTCGCTCCAGTCGAGCTCCAGGCTTTGGCCTTGTTCGAATCGCTGGCTGAGCAGGTGCGTGAGCTTTTTGGTGGCGGCCTTGGCGTCTGAAACGGCGGACATGGTGGGGTCCTGGGACTCCTTGTACAAAGACCACACCGCCGGAACGAAGAGCCACAGCAACGCACCGGCAATGCACCACGCCAGCAGTTTCTTGAACGTATCGAAAGCCCTGGACGCCCGCGTGACTTGCTGCCTGGCGTTCTTCACATCGGCCCGCACCGGTGCCTGTAGCGCTGCGCCGGCCTGCACGCCCTGGGCCTGCGCGACCAACGCTTCATGAAAAAGCTCAGGCGCAGCGCGGGCCGCGCGGGCACTGGCAGGCAAGCGCTCGATGACCGTGGTGCCCGCCCACACATCGTGAAGGTGCCGTCCGCCGGTCAGCCACGGCTCGATCAGCTTCCACACGATGGGCAGCGCGATGTGCAACACGTACTTGATGAAGTGCCGCCACATGCTGGTGATGAGCGACGGCTTTTCACCATGTGTAGTCACCACCTGAATCTTCAGGCACCTTTTGCCCAGCGACCCAGGTCCGGCGTCGAACAACGCTGGCAGAAAAAACAGCACCATGGCACCCAGCAGCTTGAGCCAGATGGACCAGGACATATCCCACACCACCACCAGCCACACCGCGGCAGAGACGAGCATCTGCACGCCATCGATCACGGTGGCAACGGAACGGCTCAGGTCGGTGGCCAGATAGACGGCGACCGGTGTGGCCGCTGCGGCGGGTGCAGGCTGCTGCGCGAACGCTGAAGCGAAGTCAGGATTACCGCCACTGGCCAGCGGGGCGCGGCACATCACGCAGTGGGTTACTTCGCCGGGGTTGTGCCACTGGCATGTCGAACATTTCATGGGGATGGAAGGGCGGGGGGAACGGGCGCAGAGAGATGAATTGCTAACGCTTCTAGGCTCTTGGGGGAATCACCACACCGGTCCTAGGCTGAATGCGAGATTTTCCCATCATGCCGTCGTAAGAAATGGGTGCGAGGACGGTTTTCTCTGCGTATCAGCAGTACACCCGTGTTACCCAGCATTTTGTTGACCAGCGACAGGATGTGAGGAGCCAGCACGTGTGCTCCTGCGGCCAGCGCAACCGCAGACTCTTCGTCTCGTCAGGCACCGCCGTATCCCAATTCAGCCGTGCCACTTCACGACGTAGCGGCATACCTGGTGCGCGACGGCCAGCGGGTGATCGTGTTGACCCGCGACGCCCTGCAGGCCCGCGCCAGCTTTGGCCCCGGCGTGTGGGTGGTGGACACCCTGGACGCCATCCCCTCTGAAACGACCATCGACGCCGTAGTCAACCTGGCAGGCGCCCGCGTGCTGGGCATGCCATGGACCCAGGGGCGCAGGCGCCAACTGCTGGCCAGCCGCGTCGACACCACCGTGGCCGTCGTTAGCCTGATGCGGCGCCTGCAA
>SDXZ01000295.1 GCA_004210805.1 Acidovorax sp. | reverse complement strand
GGGTGCTCGCCGAGGTCATCACGCGCGCGGCGCGCCTGGTGCTCGATGCCGATGCACTCAATGCCATCGCCACCAATTCCACGCTGCACGCGCTGGTGGTGGCACGCGGCCAGCACGGACAGTCGACGGTGCTCACACCGCACCCGCTGGAGGCCGCGCGGTTGCTGGGCCTGTCGACGGCCGAGGTCCAGTCCGACCGACTGCGTGCCGCGCAGCAACTGGCCGCTCAATTCAACTGCGTGGCGGTCCTCAAGGGCTCCGGCAGCGTCGTGGCGGCGCCCGACCGCGTGCCCGCAATCAACCCCACCGGCAACGCCCGCCTGGCCACCGCCGGCACGGGCGATGTGCTGGCCGGCATGGTGGGCGCCCACCTGGCCGCGGGCGCCAGCGCATTCCGCGCGGCCAGCGAGGCGGTCTACCAACATGGGCAGGTGGCCGATGAATGGCCCTCGGGCCAGACGCTGACCGCCAGCGCGCTGGCGCGGCGGGTGGGCGGCTGACCACGGCTAGCGGACTCGTGCAGGCATGTGCCATGCCGGGAGGCGCAAACCACCGGCAGCGGCTTTGCAGCACAAGGCGTCGCGTTGCTGCGCCCGCCAACGCACCGAACTGAGCCTTACGCCAGCAACGTGACCTGCTTGAGCGGCTTGAGCACGCTTGACGGCGTCATGCCAAAGGTCTGCCGGAACATGCGGCTGAAATGGGCTGAATCGGAAAACGCGCCGTGCAGCGCGGCGTCGGTCAGGCGCGGGCTCACCGCCAGGCCTGCCATGGCCAGCCTGACCTGCGACCACACGCGGTAGCTGCGCAGGCTGACGCCCATTTCAGCGCGGAAAAGGTGGTTGAAATGCGAGGCCGAGAGCTGCACGCCAGCAGCCAGCCCGGCGCGCGCCAGGCGCTGGTCTTGCGGCTGGCGCAAGGTGTGAAGGGTCTGTGCAACGCGTGCGTCCAGCGGCGGCCCATCGTCGTCGCGCATGCTAGGCAGCAGGGCGGGCAGATCAAAGTGGTGCAGATAGCCATCCATGGTGCTGCGCGCGCCGACAGGAACCGCCACGTCCAGCACCACCCCGCCCCGCTGCTGGAAGAACCCACGCAGACTGCGGGCCTCGCACGCGTCGGGTTCCAGGTACACCAGGGCCACGGTCTCCCCGCAGGGATCGAACAAATGCTCCACGCCGGCCGCAACCAGCGCGCTGCGGCATGTCTCCACCTGCCCCGGCCCCCAGTGCAAGGCGAACCGGCCCGACAGGCCCATCAGCAACACCGGCGCCGCATGGCAGTGCCAACCGGTCGCCGGGATGTCCCCCACATACAGCGCCTTGTCAGTGCCCAGGGTCAGTGTGTTGGTCGCTGGCATAGCCCAAACCTACAAGTTTTGTGATCGCGTTCTCGATAGCCTTGCCCGGCCCGCGCCGCCGCACCACAGAACCCTGGCAAGCAGCGGGCGGCAACGTGCAACGAACACACATTTTTGGAGACTGGCTCTTGAAACGCATCGCTTTCTTTTCTGTCGCGGCGGCCCTGGCCCTGGGCACCATCGCGCTCTACTACGGCGCCCCGTCGCTGTTCAAACAGCCCCTGCTCAACCTCAATCGCAGCCTGTCGGGCATGGAGGAAAAAACTGTTGACGCCGCGATGCACACCATCCACTACCTGGACAGCGGCGCGCCCAGCGCCACTGCGCCGCATGGTGGCAGCGGTGGCAAGGGCGCACCCATCGTGCTGCTGCACGGCATTTTTGCGGAGAAGGACCATTGGGTGGATTTTGCGCGACCCCTCACGAGCCAGCACCGGGTGATCGCCCCAGACATTCCCGGCTTTGGGGAGAGCACGCGGCGCGACGACCAACCCTACGACTACGCCGCGCACACCGCGCGCCTCGCCGCGTTCCTGGACGCGCTCGGCCTCCAGCGTGTGCATCTGGCGGGCAATTCGATGGGCGGGACGATTGCTGCATTGTTTGCCGTGCAGCATCCAGAGCGCGTGGCCAGCGTGGCCTTCATCGGTGCGCCCCACGGCATCCGGTCGCCACAGCCCAGCACCATGGACCGCCTGATCGACGCCGGGCAGCGCCCCTTGATCGCGCACGACGCCGCCACCTTCAACGCGATGATGCCCCTGGTGTTTGAGAAGCGCCCCTTCCTGCCCTACCCCATCCTGCATGCCACTGAGCAGGATGCCTTGCGCAACGCAGCATCCAACACCCGCCTGTGGGACGCGCAGCTCAAGGACCGCTACCTGCTGGAGCAGCACCTGGGCAAGTTGCAGCAGCAACCCACCCTGGCCCTGTGGGGCGAGAGCGACCGCGTGTTCGACCGCTCGGGGCTGCAAACGCTGACGAAGCTGCTGCCCCAGGCCCATGCCGCAACGCTGCCCGGCATTGGCCACCTGCCCATGATGGAGGCGCCTGTCGACACGGCGCAGCGGTATGCCCGCTTTCTGGATGGTTTGGTGCCGCCTGGCAGTCCAGGCGGGTCTGGCTACACAGGCCCTGTGAAAAACAAATAAAAATAGCCGCCAGCGCTTATGTATCAAGCGCTAGCAGCTATCAATTAGTGAGCAAAACAACTTGGAGGAGGTTTTGCTCGCTGCCCGTCCTGGTCAGCCCCGGCGCGGCTTGCGCGCCTTGCCTTTGCTCGCCTTGCCTGCGACCGCACTCTTGACGGACGCCTTCAAGGACTGGATGGGCGAACGTGCAGCCCGCTCGCGGGTAAGGCCTGCCTGCTCGGTGACCGATGGCGCCGCGCCCTTGTCGGACTTGCGCCCGCCTGATCGACCGCCCGACTTGCGCGCACCGCCACCGCTGCCGCCACCACCTCCGGAGCCCACGCCCTTGTCCTTGAGCGCGCGGTTGAGCAGCTCTTCGCCCTCGCGCACCAGGCGAAAGTCGATCTTGCGGCCGTCGAGGTCTACCCGACTCACCTGCACGCGCACCCGTGCGCCGATGGCGTAGCGGATGCCGGTGCGCTCGCCGCGCAGCTCCTGGCGCGCCTCATCGAACTTGTAGTACTCGCCACCGAGTTCGGTGATGTGCACCAGGCCTTCGACGTACATGGCATCCAGCGTGACGAAGATGCCGAAGCTGGTGGCCGCGCTGACCACGCCGCTGAACTCCTCGCCCAGATGCTCGCGCATGTACTTGCACTTGAGCCAGGCTTCCACGTCGCGGCTGGCCTCGTCGGCGCGGCGCTCGTTGGCGCTGCAGTGCAGGCCTGCAGCCTCCCAGGCCTGGACTTCGCGGCTCGGCGGCTTCACGTCCTTGCGCGGCTTCATGCCGGGCGCGGCGACGCGGGACGCCAGGCGCTTGGCCAGCTTGGCGTGGGCCTCGCCCGGTGTGGGCAGCGAGGGCAGCTTGTACTGCGACTTGTTCAGGATGGCTTTGATCACGCGGTGCACCAGCAAATCCGGATAGCGCCGGATGGGGCTGGTGAAGTGCGTGTACGCGTCAAACGCCAAGCCGAAGTGGCCGCTGTTGATGGGCGTGTAGATGGCCTGCTGCATGGAGCGCAGCAGCATGGTGTGGATCTGCTGCGCGTCGGGCCGGTCCTTAGTCGCCGTAGCAATCGCCTGGAAGTCGCCCGGCTTGGGGTCGTCGCCGATGGTCATGCCCACGGCCATGGCCTTGAGGTAGTTGCGCAGGATCTCCTGCTTCTCGGGCGTGGGGCCTTCGTGCACGCGGAACAGGCCGGGCTGGCCGCCCTGCGCGATGAAGTCGGCGCTGCACACGTTGGCGGCCAGCATGGCCTCTTCGATGAGCTTGTGCGCATCGTTGCGGGTGCGCGGCACGATCTTTTC
>SDXZ01000087.1 GCA_004210805.1 Acidovorax sp. | reverse complement strand
CTCCCCGCCCGCCTGTGGGCAACAACCTCAAAGGAAGACACCATGACGCAACTCGAAAAAGTCCTGTACACCGCCAAGGCCCACGTGACCGGTGGCCGTGATGGCGCCGCCAAGACCGAAGACGGCCGCCTGGACGTCAAGCTGTCATCGCCCGGCACGTCCGGCACCGGCACCAACCCCGAGCAGCTGTTCGCATCGGGCTACGCAGCCTGCTTCATCGGCGCGATGAAGGCGGTGGGCGGCAAGATCGGCATCCCGGTGCCACAAGACGTGTCCATCGACGCCGAAGTCGACCTGGGCCCCATCCCGAACGCCTACGGCATCGCCGCCCGCCTGGCCATCAGCCTGCCCGGCCTGGACAAGGAAACGGCCCAGAAGCTGGTGGACGCAGCCCACCAGGTCTGCCCGTACTCCAACGCTACGCGCGGCAACATCGACGTGACCATCACGCTGGTGTAAGACCGTGCCGACGACCCCGCGGTGGCCGCGCGCCGGCCGCAACGGGGTGGTTGGCATGCTCTCGCCAGTCTTGCTATGAACCGCTTGCTGATTCCCCGCATCGCGGTGGCCCTTGTGGCCATCGAACATGCATACATCCTGGTGCTGGAGATGTTCTTCTGGAACAAGCCCCTGGGCCTCAAGACCTTCAACCTGACCCAGGAGCTGGCCGACGCCACCGTGACGCTGGCGGCCAACCAGGGGCTGTACAACGGCTTCCTGGCCGCCGGCCTGTTCTGGGGTTTGTTCACCAACAACCGGCTGTTCAAGATCTTCTTTCTGGCCTGCGTGATCGTGGCTGGCGTCTTCGGCGGCGTCACCGCCGTGCCCAAGATCTTCTTCACCCAGGCGCTGCCGGCCATCATCGCTCTGGCCCTGGTGCTTGCGCTCGACAAGCCCGCCGAAAAGCGCAGCCTGTAAACACAGTTAGCTACAACAATGATAGCTGCCAGCGCTTATACAACAAGCGCTGGCAGCTATTTTTGCTTGTATTTTGGCCGCCGGCGCCTGCGCCGAGCCTGCTGAAAGCTGGCGTTCAGCGATGCGCGCGATGATGGTGCGCAAAACCGGACCCTGTTCACGGCCCCTGCAGCCGACTGAACAGATTCTCACACCATGAAGATCGCCCTCCTCTCCGACATCCACGCCAACCGCCAGGCCCTGGAAGCCTGTCTGCAGCACGCCCGCGCCCAGGGCGCCGAGCAGTTTGCGCTGCTGGGTGACCTGGTCGGTTACGGCGGCGAGCCCGTGGCCGTGGTCGAGCAGGTGATGGCGCTGGTGCAGCGCGGCGCGCTGTGTGTGCTGGGCAACCACGATGCGTTGGCACTCGAGCCCCCGGCAGCACCACGCAACCGGGGCGAGCTGGGCGCGCGGTGGACACACGACCGGCTTGCGCAAGCGCACCACATGTTCCTGCAATCGCTGCCGCTCACCGCGCGTCTGGGGCAAAGCGCGCTGCTGGTGCATGCCAGCGCCGACGCGCCCGAGCAGTGGCGCTATGTGGAAGACGGGAACGCCGCCGAGCGCAGCATGGCGGCTGCGCAGGCCATCGACCCCGCTATCCGCTACGTGTTCGGTGGCCACGTGCATGCGCAGGCGCTGTATTTCCTCACGCCCACGGCCAAGCTCATGCGGTTTGCGCCCGAGCCCGGTGTGCCCGTGCCTGTGCCCCCGCACCGCCAGTGGCTGGCCATCGCCGGCTCGGTGGGCCAGCCGCGTGATGGCGATGCCCGCGCCATGTACGCGCTGTTCGACGATGCGGCCAAGTTGATCACCTTTTACCGCGTGCCCTACGACCACCTGGCTGCCGCTGCCGCCATCCGCGCAGCGGGGCTCCCGGCCTTCTATGCAGACCGCCTGGAACACGGGCAATGAGATGAAGCTGCTCGCGCCCGGCACCGAGATCGACGGCTTTCGCATCGGCGACTGCATCCACGCCGGCGGCATGGCGCACATCTACGCGGTCGACTACGCGCAGCCAGGGCGCGCAGGGCCCGGTTTCGCGATGGCGATGAAGATCCCGCGCATGACGGCCGGCGACGGCGCTGAAAACATCGTCGGCTTCGAGGTCGAGCAGCAGATCCTCTCGGTGCTCACCGGCCCGCACGTGCCGCGCTTTGTGGCGGCCGGTGACCTCATGCGCCTGCCCTACCTGGTGATGGAGTACGTGCCGGGCCAGACGCTGCAGCACTGGCTGGACACCACGCCACTCCCCACCCGCACCGCAGAGACCATTGCGCGCCTGGGCGCGGCCGTTGCCCACGCCGCGCACAGCCTGCACCAGCAGAACGTCTGCCACCTCGACCTCAAGCCCGCCAACGTGCTCATCCAAAGCGATGGCAACGCGGTGCTGCTGGACTTCGGCCTGTCGTGCCACGCGCACTACCCCGACCTGCTGGCCGAGGAGATGCGCAATGCCGTCGGCTCGCCCACCTGGATCGCACCCGAGCAGGTGGTGGGCGTGCGCGGCGACCCGCGCAGCGACATCTTTGCCATCGGCGTGATGCTGTACGAGGCGGCCACCGGCGAGCTGCCCTTCGGCGCACCGGTCACCCGCGGCGGCCTGCGCCAGCGGCTGTGGATGACACCCACGCCGCCGCGCAAGCACCGGGCCGATGTGCCGCCCTGGCTGCAAGAGGTCATCCTGCGCTGCCTGGAGCCCGAGGCCGCGCTCCGCTATCCCTCGGCAGCCCACCTGGCGTTTGACCTCACCCACCCGGCGCAGGTACTCGTCACCGAGCGCGGCGAGCGCACGCAGCGCACACCGCTCGGCACCCACGTGCGCCGCTGGCTGCGCGCGGCCGGCATGCACTACCGGCCGAGCCCCCTGCCCGCCCAACAGATCGAGGAAACCCCCATCCTCATGGTCGCCGTGCCGCACGAGGACGTGACGGACGCCACGCTGTACTCGCTGCGCCAGGCCGTGGCCCGATCGCTGGGCATCCGCCCCGGCGCGCGCCTGGCCTGCGTGACGGTGATCTCACCATCGGCCAGCAGCACCAGCGACAGCGAACGCAGCGAGACCACGCTGCACCGCCAGCACATCGCGCGCCTGCGCCAGTGGGCCCAGGGGCTGGACCTGGCCCGGCACCCCGTGAGCTACCACGTGCTGGAGGCCAGCGACGTGGCGCAAGCCCTGGTGCGCTACGCCGCCAGCAACCACGTGAGCATGATGGTGCTGGGCGCCGCCACACACGGGCTGCACATGCAGCGCTTCATCGCCACAGTGCCCATGCGCGTGGCGCGCGACGCGCCTTGCACCGTCATCCTGGTCAAGCAGGCCTTGCCGTTCGAGCAGCTGGCGCAGTCGTTTTCGGGTTGACGAAGAAGCACGTTGACGTCGGCAGTGACGGGCATTGCGCCACCGCCCAGCCCATGCGCTGCGCACCCTTTCGCAGTCGACCAGGCTGCCAGCCGTTCTGTATCGCCGTCACGGCGCGCATACGCGCTGCCATCGTTCGCCGCCCTTGTGATTCTTTGAACCCCTTGCCGGCCGCGCCTCCCTTTCCGTGCAGTGGAGGAGCGAGCGCACACAGCACCCCCGCCGCGGCGCGGCGCGGCTGTCGCCCAGGTGCCGCGCGCCCTCTTGAGCCGGGCCGGGCTTTCGTTTAGCGTGTTGGGATGCACACCACCACCCTCCTCGTGCGCCAGGACCAGCTGGCCACCACCCGCCTGCACACTGCAGAAGATGCACCCCTCACCGAGGGCCAGGTCCGCGTGCGGGTCGAGCAGTTCGCACTGACCGCCAACAACATCACCTACGCGGCCATGGGCGAGATGCTGCAGTACTGGCAGTTCTTCCCAGCCGGCGAGCCCGGCTGGGGCGTCGTGCCCGTGTGGGGCTTTGGCACCGTAGTGCAGTCGCAGCACGCCGATGTCGCCGTGGGCGAGCGGCTGTACGGCTACTGGCCCATGGCCAGCCAGGCCGTGCTGTCGCCCCACCGCGTGACCGCCGCGGGCTTCAGCGATGGCGCGCCCCACCGAGCGGCCCTGCACGCGGTCTACAACCAGTACCTGCGCACCGCGGCCGATCCGTTCTACCGCGCCGACACCGAGGACGTGCAGGCGCTGCTGCGGCCCCTGTTTGTTACCTCATGGCTTATCGACGACTTTCTCGACGACCAGCAGTTCTTTGGCGCCAAGCGCATGCTGCTGTCCAGCGCATCGAGCAAAACAGCGTATGGCACGGCCTTCCAGCTGGCCCAGCGCGACGGCATCGAGGTCGTCGGCCTGACCTCGCCAGGCAATGTGGCCTTCTGCGAAAGCCTGGGCTGCTATGACCGTGTCGTCACGTACGACGCGCTGGAATCGCAATTGGACGGCGCCACGCCCAGCGTCTACATCGACTTTGCGGGCAGCGTGGGCCTGCGCCAGCGCATCCACGCGCATGTCACCGGCCTGGCCTATAGCTGCGCGGTGGGCGCCAGCCATGTGCAGGACCTGGGCGGCGCCGGCCAGCTGCCCGGCCCGCGCCCGGTGATGTTCTTCGCGCCTGCGCAGGTCAAGAAGCGCAACGGCGACTGGGGCGCCCAGGGCCTGGGCGAGCGGCTGGTCGCGGCATGGAACCACTTCAGCGCCGCGGTGCAGACTGCTCCCCAGCCCTGGCTGACGGTGCAGCACCACGCCGGGCCCGAGGCCACGCAGGTGCTCTTTACCCGCATGCTGGCCGGCAGCGGCGACCCGCGCGCGGGGCATATCGCGACGCTGCAGGCGGGCTAATCCGGCGGCCGAGCGGCCGCTCGCTCACCATTCGCGCCACCGTTCTCACCGCCCGCACTGCGCCGGTCGAAGAGTTCTTGTACGGAGCGCCCAAGGCTTGGACAAGCTCAGCCCGAACGGCTTGGAAAAACCGCGAGGAATTCGCGGAGCGCCGGGCGAACGGCATGGTGGTCCCCAGGCATGCGGACGGCGGACGGCGACAATGGGGCATGACCCTCCCGTCCCCCGACAATTTGCCCGCCGACGCTGACACCGCCCCCGCCAACAAACTCCACCCCTACGCCCAGCTCACGCCCGACCACGTGCTCGACGCCCTGGCCAGCGTGGGCCTGTATGGTGATGGCCGCCTCATGGCCCTGTCGTCGTACGAAAACCGCGTGTACCAGGTCACACTCGAAGACGGCGAGCGCGTCGTGGCCAAGTTCTACCGCCCTGACCGCTGGAGCGACGCGCAGATCCTGGAAGAGCACGGATTTGCCGCCGATTTGATGGCCGCCGAGGTGCCTGCCGTGGGCCCGATGGTGCTCCACGGCCGCACGCTGCACCAGCACGAGGAGTTCGCGTTTTCGGTCAGCCCCTGGCGCGGTGGGCGGCAGCCCGAACTGGATGATTTCGAGGTGCTGGAGTGGATCGGCCGCTTCCTCGCGCGCATCCACACCGTGGGGGCCGCGCAGCCGTTTGCGCACCGGCCGCTGCTGGATGTCGAGTCCTTCGCCATTGCATCCCGCGACTGGCTGCTCACGCACGAGATCATTCCCCTGGACATGCAGGCCACCTGGAAGGTGCAATGCGATATCGCTATTGAATTGATAGCCAGTAGTGCAATAAATACAAGCGCCGGGGCCCCATTTGGCTTGAAAAATGCCACGCCCATCCGCCTGCACGGTGACTGCCACCCCGGCAACATCCTCTGGACACCGCTGGACGAATACGGCCGCGGCGGCCCGCACTTTGTGGACCTGGACGACGCCCGCATGGGCCCCGCCGTGCAGGACCTGTGGATGCTGCTGTCCGGCGACCGCCGCCAGCGCACCCACCAGCTCAGCGCGCTGCTCGACGGGTACGAGCAGTTCCGCAACTTCGACCGGCGCGAGTTGGCGCTGATCGAGCCCCTGCGCACGCTGCGCCTTATCCACTACAGCGCCTGGCTCGCCCGCCGCTGGCAGGACCCGATCTTCCCGGCCAACTTCCCGTGGTTTGGCAGCAGCGATTACTGGCGCGGCCAGGTGGACATGCTGATCGAGCAAATCGAGGCGATGCAGGAAGAGCCGCTGGCGGCGTAGCCAGTCTGCGGGGAGGCCACCGGCACGTTGGCCACCAGACCGGGGCATAAAAGCCCCCGACCCGGCGCGCGATGCGCTTTCGCCGCGTTTTGCAAACGATTGTCAACCCGTGCGCACACGGGTGCGATGTCGCGCAACATCAGTCAAACGCCACTCTCAAGAGGGCGTCTTCTCTGACCTGCGAAGGGCCCCCGTGCCCGAAGACTCCACACCATGCGCATTGCCGTCCTCAACGACGACCCCCTCGTGCCCGGCACGATCCGCGGCGCCCTCGAACACCACTTGCGCCACGCGTGCCACTTTTATTCCAGCGTCGGTGGCCTGCTCAAAAGCGCACGCCAGAAAACGTTTGATCTGCTGATTGCCGACTGGCATCTGTGCGGCGCTGAAGGCATCGAGGTGATGCAGCGCATGCGCGACGTGCGCGGCCAGCACCTGCCCATCCTGCTGGCGGTGCGCCGCGGCGATGAGCTAAGCATGGTGCAGGCGCTGCGCCACGGCGTGGTCGATTTTGTGGTCCACCCCTTGCGCACGGCTGAGCTGGTGGCGCGCACGTCCGCGTTGCTGCAACGCGCCTACTCCGAGGCCATGGACGAGCAGCTGACGTTCGGCCCCTACCGGTTCGACCCCGAGAAGCGCCAGCTGTTTCTGCACGAGGCCCCCCTCGCGCTCAAAAACCGCGAGTACGAGCTCGCGCTTTTCCTGTTTCGCAACGCGGGCCGCTTGTTGTCCCGCGCCCACCTGCGCGAAGTGGTCTGGGGCGAATCCGACGAAATCCCCTCGCGCTCGCTGGACACCCACGTGTCGCGCATCCGCACGAAGCTGCAGCTGACGAAAGACAACGGGTTCACGATCTCGGCGGTGTATGGGATGGGGTATCGGCTGGATCCCCCTGAATCGCAGTGATGCCTCGCTCCGCGGCCCCCGCCGGGCCTGCGGAATTCAACGCGGCGGCGGCGCAGAAGGGGCGAGCGACGCACGCCACCCCTTGACCAACACGTCGTTGACGAACTTGCGGTCAAGCCACAGCCACAGCAGGATCGGCACCAGCGTGGGCACGATCAGCGACCCCATCTGGTAGCCATACACGATCGCCTCCATCTGCCACTGCGACACGCGGAGGTGGTGCACGCTGGTCTGCGCATTCAGAACGATCTGCATGAGCAGCGACATCGTGAGGCTGAAAGCCTGCGCCGGCAGCAGCAGCAAGTAGCCGGCGGCTGCCTTGGCCATGCGGCCCTTGCCACGCGCTGCCAGGAGCAATGCCAGAAAGACGGGAAGCCCATAGGCATAGCGCGCGGGGCTAACTCCCACGGTGATCTCAGCCCACCGGCCGCCTGCTCCGGGCACGGGGATCGCCACGGTAGTGTCCACCTCCATGTTGTCGGGTTGGAGGTGCACCTCGCGTACCCACATGGGCGCGCCCTGCTCCAGCACGATATGCGACAACACGCCCACGGGGTAAGAGGTCCAGGCCGATACCTGGGACCACAGGCCCGTGAGGACAATGATCCAGCCGAACGCGGAGAGGACGAAGACAGTCAGCGGTGAAAGGCGGCGCATGGACGTTCAGCTCGTTTTCGTTTTGCGGGGGTCGTGGCGCGGTCACACCGACGGGCGCACAGGCGGGGACAGGTCGAGCGAGGAACTCACCAACCCTTGCGCGGGCGCCAATGGCGCGGGCTGTGGCTGCATTGGCCGGACGGGCGGGGTTGGCGGCTCGTCGGGAGGAGACGGTGGCTGTGGAGGTTGCCCAACCTTGGCCCCGGCACGCACCCACAGCAGCCAGACGACCAACACGTCCAGCATGATGAGCGCCTGCCACAGGTACTCGTGCGCGAAGTTGAAGACCTGCGTGTTCCACTGGCCGATGTAGAAAAGGCTGATGACCCGCACCACGTTGAGCCCCTGCACAGCAACGAACCCAGCAGCCAGCCCAAGCAATTTATGCCGCCAGGTCGCCGGAAAAGCGATCACTGCGGCAAATAACACGATGCACGCTTCCACCCCATTGCAGCCGGGCTCGATGGACACGCCGAACCCGGTGGCTGTGTTCCACAGCACCTTGCCGGATGAGGCAGCGGTAGCGTCAAACAGCGTCACCAGCGCGACGCAGGCCTTAGCCAGCAGCGCCGTCCACGGCAGGATCACGTGCTGCTGCACGGCGCTCAGCATGTTGATGCCGAACAACCCCAATTGCAAAGCGACAAAAGTCAGAAAGAACCGCAGCACAAAGGCCTCCGTCAAGGAACTGCAGCCAGGCCGACGACGCGGCATGCAGGTGAGTCGCCATTATCGACAACGGCTTCAACAGAAAAGCCAGCAACCGATGACGGATGCTGGCTTTACAAGGTTAGGCAGGGTGCGAGACGAGTAACTACTTACTGGCTCCGCTCACCCCGCACTATTCACCGAGGCACCGTTCAGTACCTGCGGCGCTGCACCACCCAATGGCGCCAAGCCATCAGCCCCAGCAGCGCGGAAAGCAAAATCAGGCCCCATTCGGAAAGGGTCGGAATCGACGATGGTGGAGGCGGGCCAACCGTCTTAGGCACGGTGGAGCAGTTGTTCCCGGCAACAGGATCTCCAGGGATATCCACGCAGGCCGTGTTATTCACCGTTGGGGTACCCGTATAGGGTGCATCCACCCGAGCACGCAGCGTAAAGACCGCGTTAGCCCCTGCCGCCAAACTGGATATAGCGCAAGACAATTGACGGGTTCCAGCGGTGTACACACAGCCGGGTGCCGAAACAAAATTCAGACCTGCCGGCAACGTATCAAGCACCTGTGCTCCATTTGCAGGGGTAACGTCACGCCCAGCTTGACTTAGATTGGTTACCGTCAACGTGTAGTCGAACTCGGTCCCAGGCAGCGCTCTCGCAGTCGACGTGGTTTTAACAATGCCCAGGTCAATCGCGCTGCCGGGAGCAGGCGCGGCGCGGCGAGTTGTAGTTTGGTCATGAGTGGAATTGTTCACCACGACGTCGACACCGGATCGGAATTCCGTTTCAGTTACTGTCACTACAGCCCTGTGGAAGATCGAACCCGAAGCGGCGCCCGCTGGCAGACTCTCCGCCCTCATTCTGAAGGTAATGACGCGTGTTTCGCCGGCGGCCATCAGCGGGAAAGTGCATTGCAAACTTCCGGATGTTGCGCCCACGGCAGGCGCAGTGCAGCTACCTTTCGTAGGGTCGTCCACCGTGAGACTGCCTTGATAACTAAACGTGGCAGACGACGGATCACCGCCAGAATTCGTGGTTGGGAACGTATCGGTCATAACCACGTTGGTGCCGTATGACGGGCCCGAATTGGTCACACGGATGGTATACACCGTATCCGCACCAAGATCGATCGGATCCGCACTGTGGTTCATTGTGACAAGCACATCCAGCTCGGGCCGCGTGAGTGTGACAGTGGCGTTAGCGGTGTTGTTGGTCTGGTTCGGCTCATCGGTGGCCGTGCCCACGGTCACAGTGTTGTTCAGTGCGCGGGGCGGGGTCCATGGCTCGTTGTTGATTGAGCGCATTTGATAGTTGACCTCATACCGCCCGCCGGGTTGCAAGTAGTTGTTTACGGTGCCGGGAGCCGCTGCTCGGTTCCATCTGCATTCCAGTACGTTGTTGACCACCGCACATGACCCACCATTGCTGGCAACCGGCGTGCCGACCAAAGCGGCGCCGCCTGGCAGCTGATCGCGCAACCAGACGTCTAGCGCATCAGACGGGCCGTTGTTCGTGGCGGCAACCGTGTATCCGATAAGTTGTCCCGCCGCTGCAGTGGTCGGCGACGCAGCCTTGGACGCTACTAGATCCACACGCGCGATGACTTGCGAACTCACGGGAGCGAAATTGTTATCTAGGTTAGGGTCCACGGTTTCCTGCGCATAGGCATAGACCGTATTTGGCCGACTGCCTGTGCGAGCGATGGCAGGGCGAACAGTGACCGTGACCGTCCGGGTTTGCCCGCTCGGGATGTTGCCGAGTGCGCATATCAGCGTCGCAGTAGTGACATTGGCTGGCGCGGAGGGCGTACAAGCGGCCCCAGGCGCACCGACCGTATCGATTGCCACTAGTCCGTTCTGACCTGCGGAGGAAATCAAATTACTCAGCACATCGCGAAGCTGCACATTTCTAGCGATTGCAGGCCCAAGATTGCTCACCGTCAGCGTGTAAGTCAGATTGTCTCCAACATAGGTGGGGCCGGCGGAAAACCCCTTAGTTACACTCAAGTCAGCCCGATCATTAGGGTCGGTAGAGTCATCCGCCCCCACGCCGACACCGCGGCAGTTATTGGCGAAATTTGTTTCGGTGCGCGAGGTTGTCCCCACTGGATATGCCACGCAGGCATTGTTCGTAGCAATACCAGTGGTGGTGCGTTGCGCTGTCAAAACAATGTCGGAGGTAGTTAGACCGTTGTTGAGTGCAGCGTTATAAGCGCAAGTCACCGTGCCTGGGCCTGCCATAGGCAGCGGCGTCGATGGCACGCAGGTCCATCCGGCACCTGCTGCAACACCCATTATGGTGACTCCGACTGGGATCTCGTCTTTCAACTCGATGCCCATGCCGGCGGGCAGATTCAGTGGTCCATTGTTCCGCGCGCTCAGGGTATAGGTGAAATTAGTGTTCAGCGGCACTGCCACATTCACGCCGTTCTGATAGTTACTGGCCGATTTATTCACCGACAGATCGGCAAGCGTCGACGCACTGAAAAGGACCGTACCATCGTTGTTCGACAGCTCGGGGTCGCCTGAAAGGCTGGGCTCCGCAATGTCGGCGGAGTTGCTGCGTGAGCCGGCTACCCCCGTGACGGTAGCAACCAATCGGATGTCATCCAGGTTGGTATTGTTGGCGGGCAATGGCGCGGCCAACGTGCGCGCACATGAGACGTTCGGCCCTAGGTTAGAGCAAACCCAGCCGGTGCCTGTAACGCTCACAAAATCCAACCCCGCAGGAAGCGTGTCCGTGACCGTGAGCAGATCACCCACTTGCAGCATGCCTCCATTGAAACGCGGCCGCAGCCGGAAGGTCACCTCCTCGCCGACTGCAATGGCCGGGTTGGTAAGGACGTTGCCATTCCCCGGGTTGATTACGGCTTTGGTCAATGACATGTCAGCGCCATTGCCAGCTGTGTTGACAGTTACCGGTTGCGTGTTGTTGTTGGGCTGCCCGTCCGGCATGGCAGTTGTTGCGTTCGAAAAAGCCGCGACGTTAAACGACGTGGTAATAGCGCCCAGAGAGTTGGCTACCGCGCCCACCACAAGTCGAGGTACCGCGGCATTGTTGCCAGCGACAGCACCCGGGCGGGTGCATGAGACTTCAACGTTGGGTTGCCCCCCACCGGACGAGGTCAGCGGGAAGCTGGCGGGGGAACAAACCCAGCCGTTAGTACCGGCACTGGTGATAGACATACCCACCGGCACCTGAAAAGTGACCACGGTACGACCCGCAGAAGGTACGCCGGATGGCCCGGCATTGGTGACATCCACTTCGTATTGATAAGGCTGCCCTGGCCGCAACGGGTTTCCTACGCTGCCTTCGGGAACAGCTACTACCGCAATCCGCATGTCCGCTGCGTCATAGACGGTGAACGCTCGGGAACTGGTGTCGTTGGCGCGGTTCGGATCAGTATTCGAATCGTCGTGGGTGACGGTGGCAGCGTTGCTCCATCCCGACCCGACCGTAGGGAGCACCACGGTGAAAATCACTCGTTTGGAAGCATTCACTGCCACACTGCCAACTTGGCAAAGGGCCGTACCGTTGGTTCCATCGACTACTGCATTCGGTGCGGGCACCTGGGAGCATGTCACTCCGTCGGGCGAGGTTGCGGAGACGAATGTAGCTCCCACCGGCAACAGGTTGGTAAGCAAAGCGCCCGTGGCTGGTCCACCCGTGTTATGCCGGACGACGACCTCGTATTGGAAATTACCTCCAGCCGGACCGGTGCCATCTGCGGGCACTTGGTTCATGTTGACCAACAAGTCTGTTCCGGGCGCCGCATGTGCTATGCCGCTAGCCAGCAGCGCTGGAACCAGCAGCCAGCGGAAGCGGCGAACCACGCTTTGTGCCGGGCGCGAAGTCTGGGGTGCGGCTGCGGGGCAAGACAGCCTGCAGGCTGTTCTGCCCCACCGCGGGTCAGCGCGCCAGGCTGAGCCTGGGCGCGACCACAGTCGCGTCAAACGATAAAGCATTGAATTCTCCTGAATGAATGGCTCCGACATCCGGCCACGCCGCGACCCCACCAGGTCCCGTTGGACCTGCAAGAAATTCACCTGCAGGGGGAGTTACGTGAACGAGCCTTAGCCGCCAGTGGCAAAGGTTGGATGCGAGTCTATGCGACAGATGTGAGAGGTATGACGAGCGGTGACAATCGTTGACGTTCGTGAACGAGAGTGCGTATCGTTTGCGCGACATCCAGCAACGGCAAAATGAAATGGCCTGCCGTGGGCTGCTCGGCTATGCTGCCAGCTCCCTTACATTTCGCCAAAACGGCCCGCCCATGAAGGATTTGTTTCGCAATCTCCTGTCCATCCGCCAAAAGCGCCGTGCTCCGCCGGTGGGGCCGTTGCCGACGGTGGGCAGTTTTATTCAGCGCGGGCCCCTGAAGATGGCTGTGACCGAGCCCGTGCCGCGTGAACTGTGGGATTGGCTGGTGCTTTCGGGCTGGCGCAATCTGCCGGTCAAGACGGATCGGCGCAAGGGGCTGCAAGCCCCGCAGGGTGCGCTCAGGCAACTGATCGACGCCGACCCGCAGGAGCGCAACCGCGCGCACAGCCGCGTGCTGGAGCAGGCCCAGCCTGAGGACTGAACCGGCCAGCGGACAGTATCCAAGCGACACCAGAAACCATAAAAAAACCCGGCAGCGCGAAGGCACTGCCGGGTTTGCTATTTATTCTATAGCTACTAGCGCTTATGGAATAAGCGCCAGGGCCATCTTTTGCTTAGAAACGGGGCCCGCTACCGCAGCGCCCCCTCAGACCAGCAGCGCGTTCACGCGGCGCACGTAGGCTGCAGGGTCTTCGGGCAGACCACCTTCGGCCAGCAGCGCCTGGTCGAACAGGATGTGCGCCAGGTCGTGGAAATGCACGCTGCCGTCGAGCTTTTTGACCAGTGCGTGTTCGGCGTTCACTTCGAGCACGGGCTTGGTCTCGGGGGCCTGCTGGCCAGCCTGCTTGAGCATGCGCGCCAGTTGGGTGCTCATGCCATCGTCCTGTACCACCAGGCAGGCGGGTGAATCGACGAGGCGCGTGGTCACGCGCACGTCTTCGGCCTTGTCCTTCAGCGCTTCTTTGAGCTTGGCCAGCACGGGCTTGAAGGCTTCGGCGGCTTCCTCGGCGGCCTTCTTCTCGGCTTCGTCCTGCAGCGTGCCCAGATCGACCGCGCCCTTGGCCACGCTTTGCAGCGGGGTGCCATCAAACTCGTGCAGGTAGTTCAGCGCCCACTCGTCCACGCGGTCCGTCATCAAGAGCACTTCGATGCCCTTCTTCTTGAAGACTTCGAGCTGCGGGCTGTTCTTGGCGGCGGCCAGGGTGTCGGCAGTGATGTAGTAAATCGCCTCCTGGCCTTCCTTTATGCGCGCCTTGTAGTCGGCAAAGCCCACGGTGGCGGTATCGCTTGTGGTGGACGCAAAACGCAGCAGCTTGGCCAGGCGCTCGCGGTTGCCAAAGTCTTCGCCCAGGCCTTCTTTCAGCACCGCGCCGAATTCGGCGTAGAACTGGCTGTACTTGCCTTCCTTGGCCTTGTCGTCGGCATCCACCACGTCGGTCACGCCGTCCGCGTTGGCCGACGCGTCGTGCTTGTCATGTTTGGCCAGGTCTTCCAGCATGCTCAGCACGCGCTTGGTCGAGCCTTCGCGGATGGCGCGCACGTCGCGGCTTTCCTGCAGCAGCTCGCGGCTCACGTTCAGCGGCAGGTCGGCCGAGTCGATCACGCCCTTGACGAAGCGCAGGTAGGTGGGCATCAGCGCCTCGGCGTCGTCCATGATGAACACGCGCTTCACATACAGCTTCACGCCCGCCTTCTTGTCGCGGTTCCACAGGTCGAACGGTGCCTTGGCGGGGATGTACAACAGTTGCGTGTACTCGGTGTTGCCTTCCACGCGGTTGTGCGCCCAGGTCAGCGGGGCTTCGTGGTCGTGGCTGATGGTTTTGTAGAACTCGGCGTATTGCTCTTCGGTCACGTCCTTCTTGGGGCGGGTCCACAGGGCGCTGGCCTTGTTGATGGTTTCCCACTCGCCGGTCTTGACCATGCCGCCGGGTTGGCGGCCGCCGGCTTCGTCGCCGGGGGTGATCAGCTCGCCGTCTTTCCACTCTTCCTTTTCCATCAGGATGGGCAGGCTGATGTGGTCCGAATACTTGGCGATGACCTGCTTGAGCTTCCAGGCATTGAGGTATTCCTCAGCGTCGTCGCGCAGGTGCAGGATGATGCTGGTGCCGCGCTTCGCGCGGGCGATGGCTTCGACCTCGAAGTCGCCCGTGCCACCGCTCACCCAGCGCACGCCTTCATCGGCCGGCAGGCCCGCGCGGCGCGATTCGACCGTGATCTTGTCGGCCACGATAAAGCCTGAATAGAAACCCACGCCAAACTGGCCGATGAGCTGGGCATCCTGCTTCTGGTCGCCCGAGAGCTTGCCCATGAAGTCCTTGGTACCGCTCTTGGCAATGGTGCCCAGGTGGTCAATGGCCTCCTGCTGGCTCATGCCAATACCGTTGTCGGTGATGGTGAGTGTCTTGGCGGCCTTGTCGAAGCTCACGCGCACTTCCAGGTTGGGTGCGTCTTCGTACAGGGCGTTGTTGTTCAGCGCTTCAAAGCGCAGCTTGTCGCAGGCGTCCGACGCATTGGAAATCAGCTCGCGCAGGAAGATTTCCTGGTTGGAGTACAGCGAGTGCGTGACAAGGTGCAGCAGCTGGGCCACTTCGGCCTGGAAAGACAGGGTCTGTTTGTTGGTGCTCATGGTGTCTTGATGTTGGCTGTATGGATGCGGGGAGCCGACTTCTCCTGCCGCTGAAAGCCTGTGGGCAAGGGAAGGCGGTCGCGCGTGTCAACTCGGGGCAAGCCGGCGGTTTTTCAAGGGCTGTCCATGCGCCGGGTCGAAGCGGGATGTCACGGGGACTGATGTACGGCATTCTTTGCGCTCGCGGGCCACATGAACATTGTTGACAATTGCGGCACAGTTGGCGTCATTTGCCGCCAATTTGGCGCCATAAGATCGCCGGCGGCAGGTGCTCGGCAGAGTGCGTGCCTCGTCCTGAACTGACTTTTGCTGGAACGCCACATGCACACCCCTCTTCAAAAATGGTCCGCCGAATTCATCGGCACCTTCTGGCTCACCTTCGGCGGCTGCGGCAGCGCCGTGCTGGCTGCGGCGTTTCCACAGCTGGGCATTGGTTTTGTGGGGGTGTCCCTCGCGTTTGGCCTCACCGTCCTCACTGCGGCCTATGCCCTGGGGCCCATCTCGGGCGGGCACTTCAACCCTGCGGTATCTGCGGGCCTGGCGCTGGCGGGGCGGTTCAGGTGGTCGGAAATGCCCGGTTACGTCGTGGCCCAGGTGCTGGGTGCCATTGCGGCGGCCGGCGCGCTGTACCTGATTGCCACCGGCAAGCCGGGTGCGGAGATCGGCGGTTTTGCCACCAACGGCTTTGGCGAGCACTCGCCCGGCGGCTACGGTCTGATGTCCGCTGTGGTGATCGAAGTCATTCTGACAGCGGTGTTTCTTATCGTGATCCTGGGCTCCACGGCCCGGCGCTCGCCCGGTGGCTTTGGCGGAATGGCGATCGGGCTGTGCCTCACGCTCATCCATTTGATCTCGATCCCGGTGACCAACACCTCGGTGAACCCCGCACGCAGCACCGGCCCCGCGCTGTGGGGCCCCGGCTACGCGCTGTCGGAGCTGTGGGTGTTCTGGGCCGCGCCGATCGCCGGCGCGCTGCTGGGTGCGGCCATCTACCGCGCCCTGTTCAGCGAAGACTGAGCACCTGACCGGTGGCAGCGGCAGCGTGCAAGCCAAAACCGTTGCTGCCTAAGGCGCCGGATCAGCCTTTTTTGCAGGCCCCACATCACGTGGATGGAGATGTTGCAGTCCGGGAACAGCGCGTAGATCATGAAGCGGTTGGTCGCCCAGATGGTGTCTTCGTCGCGCAGGTCCAGCACCACCAGCTTGCCAATGTTGATGGCGCAGCGCTGCAGCTGGTCCTTGGCCTTGGGCGCCTGCTCGCGGTACAGCGTCACACGCTCTTGCACATCGGGCAGGGCCAGGATGTCTTCGATGGTGTGGTCGCGGCAGTACTGGATCAGGTCCATCATCAGCGCGTAGTTGCTGATGCGAAAGTCCCGAAAGCGCCCCAGGCCCGTACGCGAATCCATCATGTAGTTCAGCAGCACCCAGCCCTCTGGCTCCAGGATGTCCTCGCGCGAATACTGCGCGGAGTCGGCCTGGTCCACGGCCGCCATCATCTCCTCGGTGATGCGCGGGAAGGCCGCCTTGCCACCGTAGTAGTTGTAGACCACGCGCGCCGCCGAGGGGGCATGCGCCTCGATGATGTGGTTCTCGTCGCGCCGGCCGGAGTTGCGCACCGTTTCAGACTCGTGGTGGTCGAACACCAGGTGGGCCCCAGGCACATAAGGCAGGTTGGTGGTGATGTCGCGGCTGGTAATGGCGATCTTGCCGTCCTGCATGTCCTTGGGGTGGACGAAGGTGATGTCGTCGATGAGGTTGAGCTCATTGAGCAGCACGGCGCACACCAGGCCGTCGAAGTCGCTGCGGGTTACCAGGCGGTATTTCACGTCGCTCACTACTGTCTCCTTGTCTCAGTCAATTCGTGGCCACATCGTAGCCGTGGGCCAACGCCGGGCAAGGCCGTTGGCATGGAAAAAGCGCGCCATTGGGCCGCTTTCGTTCGTTCTGTTCACGCGGGGCGAAGCCATTGCTCCAATTGCTGCGCGACTTCCGCGTCACCCAGCAGCCCGAGGTGCCCCAGCCGGTGGAACACGGCCTGCTGGCCCTTGGCAAATCCCAGGGTCAGCGCCCGATCATCGTGGATGCCCAGGGCACTGCGCAATGGCACCAACCCGTCCCCCACCAGCCGCTCAGCCGCCCGGCTGCGCCGTGCAGCCAGCGTGGCGGCCACCGCATAACAGGCCACCCCGGCAGGCAGCGGCACCGGGATGCGCTCATCCTCGTGCGCGCCAAAGCGGTCTCGTCCGTGCCAGTCGGCCTCCAGCACGTGACCATGGCGCAGGTCGGTGATGCCCGCACTGCGCAGCTGGGCCAGCCGCGCAAAGGGGCGTGAATACACGGTGCTACCCAACAGCGCGTCCACCCAGTGGCCCGCTTTCTCGAGCGGCGCCCCGTGGTGCGGGGTGCCCAGGCACACCAGATGCCGCAGGTGGGCGAGCCACCCCTGCCCTGCCGCAGCGGCTTGGTGGCAGGCGCTTCGGGCGACCAGGCCCCCCATGCTGTGGGCCAGCACCGACAGATCGGTGACGGGGACGGGCCAGGCGGCCAGCAATGATTCGAGCTGGGCCGACAGTTCCGCGCCGTTGGTGGAGGTGTGCAGTCCGGTGTTGTAGCGCAGGTTGACGGGCGTGTAGCCCAGCGCCTGCGCCAGGTGGGCGCCATGGTCGTGGCCCTCGTGCAGCCATTGCAGGTCGTTCATGCACAGGCCGTGCACCAGCACCAGCACCTTGCCCGTGGCGCCCCCGTGGCGGGCCAGGGACGGCAGGTCGAGCGGCAGCCCGTGCTGGTAGAAGCCCATGCGGGTGCACAGCGGGTTGTCGTCGCGCAGCAGGCGGTCGCCCATCACGCCGTTCAGCGCGGCCAGCACGGCCTCGCGCTCCCACTGCACCTGCGTCGCTGGCAGCGTGGGCTCAAAAAACGGCTCCAGCCGGGCCAGGCCGGCCTGCAGGCCCGCATCCACCAACCGCGTGACGCCGCGGATGCTCTGGTAGACCAGCCCCGTAAGCCCGCGTGCCTGGCCCGGCTGCGCGCCGCCGGGCAAGCCCAGCGTACCCAGCACCGACTGGTGCACCCCTTCGGCCACGCGGCTGATGCCCGTGGTGGCCTTGGCGGCCAGACGCGCCGCGCCGCGCAGGTCGGACACGCGCAACTGCTGCAGAGGGTTCCTTTTGGCGGGCTGGGAGTTGCCCTTGGTGGTGCGCTCGGGACTGGGGAGGGCAGCGCTGGGGCCGCGGCGCTTGGATGCAGGCATGGTCTGGGGTCCGTTCAGAGAGGGCTGCGCGACGCGGCGCCTACGCGCTCAGCGGCAAGCGGCGTTGGGATGCACATAGGCTCCGCGCGCCGAAGAAGGCTTGGCCGATGCCGTACCCGGAGCTCGACAGTCGTTGTGCGCTGCCAATAGCCCGTGCTGTGGCAAGCGCCGCAACACAGCAGACCGCCCCGCAACGCACTTGCCCGAAGGGTTGGAGTGCAATCGGACGATTGCACTCCAATGCGATCTCCAAAAAGACGTTGAACAGGCTCTTAAAACTGTTCATGGGGAGACAGGTACCGCCACTGGCCCACCGGCAAGTTGCCCAGCGTCACGCGGCCGATACGGATGCGCTTGAGCCCCACCACTTTCAGCCCCACCAGCTCGCACATGCGGCGGATCTGCCGTTTCTTGCCTTCTGTGAGAACAAAGCGCAGTTGCTCTGGGTTCTGCCAATCGACCTTGGCGGGTTTCAGCGGCTGGCCGTCCAGGCTCAGGCCGTGGCGCAGGCGATCCAGCAGTTCGGGCGGAAACACCGCCTGCACATTCGTGCTGACAGGATCGCGCTCGTCGATTTCCTGCAGCGGCGCGGATCGCTCACTGGGATGGCGTGGCAGCGCCTGGCCGGGTGCCTGGTACACCACGCGCACCAGGTACTCCTTGTCCACGGTGGAATCCTCGCCAATCAGCTGGCGCGCCACGCGGCCATCCTGCGTGAGTACCAGCAGGCCCACCGAATCAATGTCCAGCCGCCCTGCAGGCGCCAGACCGCGCAGTTGCGGCGGAGAAAAGCGGTTGCGGCTCGGGTCGTCGCGCCAGTGCGTGCGGGGGTTGATGAGCGCCACGGCAGGCGTGTGGCCGTCCTCTGCCTGACCACTCACGTAGCCCATGGGCTTGTGCAGCAAGATGGTGACGCGCTGCTCCTGAAATCCCTGGGCTGCCTTGTCCACCTCGATCCGGTCGGTGGGCAGCACCTGGACGCCCATCTCGGCCACCTGGCCATTGACCTTGACCCAGCCCAGCGCGATCCACTCGTCCGCTTCGCGCCGCGAGCACATTCCGAGCTCGGCCATGCGCTTGTTCAGGCGGGAGCTGACCAGGCCATTGGGGGCCACGATGCGTGCGGCCGGCGCGGGCGCCTGGCGAACCGGTGCCACAAATCCGCCGCCCGTGGCCGTGCGGTAGGTGGACGGTGCAGGCGCCCTGGACGGGCGCGGCGGCGGTGCAGGCCGCGCGGGGGCGGCTTTGGCAGCCACGGTGGGACGGCGAAGCACCGGGCGTGATGCGGGCGGCGCACCGGGGGTGTTGGCGGGCGCGCCACCGCCCTCCGAGGAGGGGGCAGCTGCGGGGCCGCCAACAC
>SDXZ01000086.1 GCA_004210805.1 Acidovorax sp. | reverse complement strand
GCGGTAGTTCCAGTAGTGTTTCCCCTAACTAGCTGGTGAATCGATCCATGATTACATTCTACCTGTCATAACAACTGTCGTGACACCAAGAACCCGAAGCTGCTGTCAATGAGCAGCATCGCAAGCTGTGCCACTCAACAAAGAGGAGACAAAACATGAGGCGTAATTTCTTGAAGTCCGCAGCCGCTGCCGGTATCGGTCTGGCGGGTACCACCGCATTCGCACAGCAACAGGCAGCCGCCGCACCCACAGCGGGCGCTGGCCTGCGCGGCAACGCGAGCGACGTCTATGTGATGAACGTGATGGTCTCGGGTGTGGAGTACTGGTTTCCGGTCTACGAAATGATGAAGCAGCTCGGCCGCACGCTGGGCGTGAAGACACGCTACACCGGCACGCCTGAGTACGACGTGAACAAGCAGTTGGCGTCCTTTGAGCAGGAACTGGCCCGCAAGCCCGCCGGCATCCTGCTGCACCCCATGAACCCCGACCCGTTCATCGAGCCCATCAACCGCGCTGCCGCAATGGGCATCCCGGTGGTCACGTTCGCGGCCGATTCGCCCAACTCCAAGCGCACGTCGTTCATCACGTCGGACAACGACCGCGAGGGTGCGCAGGCCGCCGACGCAATCGCTGCATCGATGGGTGGCAAGGGCGAATTCGCGGTGCTGGAGAACCCCGGCCAGGACAACCACGACCGCCGCATCGCGGCGTTTGTCAACCGCATGAAAACCAAGCACCCCGGCATGAAGCTGGTGGGCCGCGCCGCCAGCAACCAGGACCCCAACAAGGCCTACCAGGCGGTGCAGAGTTTGGTGCAAGCCAACCCCAACCTGGGTGCGTTGTTCATGCCCGAGGCCAATTCGGCACTGGGTGCGGCGCAGGCCAAGGTGGAGTCCAAGAAAAACATCAAGGTGATGTGCTGCGACGTGAACGCCAAGATCCTGGACATGATCAAGTCCGGCGACGTGTTCGGCGCCATCAACCCCAACCAGGGCATGCAGGGCTACATGGGGATGATGATGTTGTTCCTGGCCAAGAACCCCGGCCTCATCGACCCGATGAACGACGCCAAGCGCAACGGCGCCAACCCCATGGCCGTGCCTTTCCTCGACAACGGCGTGGATTTTTCGCTGCACAGGGGCGAGATCCACGCCCTGTGCGGCGAGAACGGCGCGGGCAAGTCCACGCTGATGAACATCATCGATGGCATCCACCAACCGGACGCGGGCGAGATCGTGCTCGAAGGCCAGGTGGTGGCCATCGATGGTCCGGCCCAGGCCATGCGCTTAGGGTTGGCCCTGGTCCACCAGGAGATCGCCCTGTGCGGCGACGCCACCGTGGCCGAAAACATCTTCATGCCGGAGATCAACGCCGGAAAGCAGGCGTGGATGGACTACGGCAGCCTCAATGCACGGGCCGCAAAGGTGCTGGCGCGGCTGGGCCAGGACATCGACCCCGCCGCCCGGGTGAGCGACCTCTCCATATCGAGCCAGCAGCTGATCGAGATCGCCAAGGCGCTCACGCTCGACTGCAAGGTGCTGATCCTTGACGAGCCGACGGCCGCGCTCACCGACAACGAGTCGGCAGCGCTGTTTCGCGTGCTGCACGACCTCAAGGACCAGGGCATCGGCATCATCTATATCAGCCACCGCATGGCCGAAATTTTTGCGCATTGCACCCGCGTGACGGTGCTGCGCGACGGACGCAACGTGCATTCAGGCCCGCTGGCCGAGCTGAACGCGGACGACCTGGTGCGCCGCATGGTCGGCCGCGACCTGGGCAGCTATTACCCCCCCAAGCAGCAGGATGCCGACCGCGGCGAGCATGTGCTCGAAGTGGCCGACCTGGCTGACGGCGAGCGGGTGCACGGCGTGTCTTTCACCCTGCAGCGCGGGGAGATTCTGGGCATCGCCGGGCTCATGGGCGCTGGGCGCAGCGAACTGGCGCAGACCCTGTGTGGCCTGCGCCCCGCCACGGGCGGCAGCGTGCGCCTGCGCGGCAAGGCACTCACCCTCCGCAAATACAGCGACGCGTTGCGCGCCGGCATTGCTTACCTCAGCGAGGACCGCAAGGCCGCTGGCGTGTACCTGGACCTCCCCATCGCCCAGAACATCGCGGCGATGGCGCTCCAGCGCGTGAGCTCGCGATTCGGCCTGCTGCAGCGCGCGGCCGAGCACCGGCTGGCTCAGGAGCTGGGCGCGCGCCTCAAGCTCAAGTCTGACGGCGTGCAGATCGAGGTGGCCAGCCTGTCGGGCGGCAACCAGCAGAAGGTGGCCATTGCCAAGCTGCTGGCCACCAACCCGGCAGTGCTGCTGATGGACGAACCCACGCGCGGCGTGGACGTGGGCGCCAAGTCAGAGATCCACCACATCCTCAGAGACCTGGCCTGTCAGGGCGTGGGCGTGGTGGTGATCTCCTCGGAGCTGCCCGAGATCATCGGGCTGTGCGACCGGGCCCTGGTGATCCGTGACGGCCGCATCGCGGGCGAGGTGCAAGGCAAAGACATGACCGAAGAGGCCCTGCTGCGGCTGGCCTCTGGACTGGAACGACAAGAGGAGATGGCATGAATCACCCCGCACAACTTGACGCCGGCATCGTGGCCGGCCTGCAGCCTCCGCGCGAGGCACCGGGAGGGCCCGGGAAACCCGGCGGCACCAAGCTCACCAGCATGCGCGAGATGGGCCTTCTGGTCATCATCGTGGCACTGTGCGTGGGCATGAGCTTCGCGTCGCCGTATTTCCTCACCTGGGACAATATCCGCGCCATGCTGCTGTCGTTCTCCATCGAGGGCATCGTGGTGGTGGGCATGACCATCTTGCTGATCGTTGGCGGCATCGACCTTTCGGTCGGCTCCGTGGTGTGTTTTGCGATGGTGGTCACGGGCAAGCTTTTTCTGATGGGGGTCGACCCGTGGACGGCCGGGCTCATCGCGATTGCCGCCAGCGCGCTCATTGGCGCCATGATTGGCGGCTGCGTGGTGCGCATCGGGCTCAACCACTTCATCGCCTCGCTGGCCTTCATGGTCATCGTGCGCGGCCTGTGCCTAGCTCTCACCCAGGGCACGCCCCAGTCGCTGTTCTCGCTGCCCGCCGAGTTCAAGTTCATCGGCCAGGGCACCTTGTTTGGCATTCCGGCGGTGATCCTGATCTTCCTCACCATCGTGGTGGTCAGCGACTTCGTGCTGCGCCGCGCAAGCCTGCTGCGCCGTGTGTTCTACACCGGCAGCAACGAGAAGGCGGCGCTGTACTCCGGCATCCGTGTGGGCCACGTGAAGTTCTGGGTCACGGTGCTCTGCGCTGCATCGGCGGGCCTCGCCGGCGTGATCTACACCGCGCGCTTCGGCGCAGCCACGCCCACCTTTGGCGTGGGCATGGAACTCAATGTGATTGCGGCAGCCGTGATCGGCGGCGCCAGCCTGAAGGGCGGCTCCGGCACGGTGCTGGGCGCCGTGCTCGGCCTGGCCCTGCTCTCGGTGGTCACGAGCTCGCTGATCCTGCTGGACGTATCGCCATATTGGCAGGACGTGATCAAGGGCTTGATCCTGCTGGCCGCCGTGACGATTGACCACCTCATGAACACCCGAAAGACCAAGCGATGAATGCCGTGCTGAACGCAGAAATGAAGACCACCACCCTTGGGCCCTCGGGCATCGCATGCTCGGCCATCGGCCTCGGAACTTGGGCCATGGGTGGATGGATGTGGGGCGGGCAGGACAGCGCCGCTGCCACCGAGGCCATTGCCGCTTCGCTCGACGCCGGGGTGACGCTGATCGACACCGCGCCCGCCTATGGCCTGGGCGCTTCCGAAAACATCGTCGGCGCCGCACTCAAGGGCCGCCGCCATGAAGCCGTGATCGCCACCAAGTGTGGCCTGGTGTGGCACACCCAAAAGGGCACGCACTTCTTTGATGAAGACGGCCACCCGGTGTACCGCTACCTGGGCCGGGAGTCGATCTTTCATGAGGCCGAGGAGAGCCTGAAACGCCTGCAGACCGACTACATCGACCTGTACATCACCCACTGGCAGGACAGCACCACGCCGGTCGAAGAGACCATGGACGCGCTGCTCACCCTCAAGAAGCAGGGAAAGATCCGCGCCATCGGCGTGAGCAACGTGAGCGCCGAGACGCTGTCGGAATACCTGCGCTATGGCCCGGTGGACGCGGCGCAGGAGCGCTACAGCCTGATCGACCGCGAGATCGAGCACACGCTAACGCCCCTGTGCAGCCAACACAACGTGGCTATGCTCGGTTATTCCTCCTTGGCGCTGGGCCTGCTGGCCGGCCCCATCGACCCGGCGCGCGAGTTCACCGGCGACGACCAGCGCGCCACCAACCCGCGTTTCAGCACGGCCAACCGGGCCAAGCTCAAGGCATTCTTTGAGGAGCTTGAACCCGTGCGCAACCAGATCGGCTGCTCGTTCGGCCAACTGATGATTGCCTGGACGGTGGCCAGCGGCAACGTGTCGGTGGCGCTGTGCGGTGCCCGCGTGCGCCAGCAGGCCGTTGAGAACGCCGCGGCCGGCGCCATCGACATCCCGCGCGAGGCCGTGCAGCGCATCGACGATGCCGCAGCCCGCCACCTGCGTGCGCTGGGCTGACATCGCCCGCTTCTCTTTCCCCGTCTCTCTTTCCAATTTCACAAGGACCTCTTCATATGTCGAAGGACAAGACCGCGCGCCTGAACCGTTTGCTCACCAACGGGCGTTGCTTGGATATCGCGCTCGACCACGGCGTCTGCAACGAACCCTCGTTCCTCAATGGCTTGGAGGACATGCCCCAGGTGATGGACAAGCTCGTGGCCGCCGGGCCCGATGCGATCCAGCTCAACTACGGCCAGGCCGACCTGTTGCAGGACCGCCCGGGCCGCGACAAGCCCGCGCTGGTGATGCGCATCGACATGGGCAACCCCTACAACGCCACCGCTCACCGCGTGATGTGGGCCGTGCTGCAAAACGAGCACGACCCGGTCCTGCCCGCCGTGCAGCGCGACGCCGCCTGCGTGGTGGTCAACCTGTTCATGCTGCCCAACGAGCCCGACCTGTTTCGCCAGTGCGTCGCCAACATCGCCCGCGTGCGCGCCGACTGCGACCGCTACGGCATGCCGCTGATGATCGAGCCGCTGGTCATGCGCCCGCACAGCGACCAGGGCGGCTACATGGTCGATGGCGACGCCGAGAAGATCGTCACCCTGGTGCGTCTGGCGCGCGAGATGGGCGCCGACATCGTGAAGGCCGACCCGACCACCGACCCCACGGACTTCCACCGCGTGGTGCAAGCCGCGCGCTGCCCGGTGCTGGTGCGTGGCGGCGGCCGCGAGGACCTGCAGCAGGTTTTTGCGCGCTCGCGGGTGCTCATGGACCAGGGTGCCTCGGGCATGGTCTATGGGCGCAATGTGTACCAGCACGCCAACCCTTCGGCGGTGGTGAATGCGCTGATGTCCATGATCCACCGCGGCGCCAGCGCTGCCGAGGCATGGCGCCTGTACGAATCCACGCCGGCCTGACCCTCCATGAAAACGCCCTGGATCCTCGCGGCAGCGCTGTTTTCGGCGAGCGCACTGGCACAGGGTACGCCGGTGCGCATCGGGGTGATCGGCCCCTTCACCGGCGGCTCGGCCGATGTCGGCACCACCATGCTCAACGGCATCCGCATGGCTGTGGACGAGATCAATGCAGTGGGCGGCTACCTGGGGCGCACGCTGGAACTCGACATCAAGGACGACTTCGCCGACCCTGAGAAGGGCCTGGCGGCTGCCAAAGAGCTGGTGGCCCAGAAGGTGGTGGCCACCATTGGCGTGTGCGACAACGGCGTGGGCATGAAGGTGGTGGACGTCTTCCAGCAAGCGAAGGTGCCGCTGGTGATCCCGTGCGCCACGGGCACGCTGCTCACCACCAAGGTGCCCCCGGCGCAGAGTTTCATCTTCCGCACCGCCGCACGCGATGCGATCCAGGCGTCGTTCATCGTCGACGACATTCTCAAGCGCGGCTGGAGCCGGGTGGCGGTGTTTGCCGACACCACGGACTACGGCAGTGCCGGTTTGCACGACGTCACGCACGCCCTGGCGCAACAGGGCGTCAAACCCGTGTACGTAGCGCGCGTCGCAGCCAATGCGAAGGAGGTGACGGCGCAGCTGGCCGAGGCCAGGGCGGCCCACGCCAACGTCATCCTGAGCTACGCAGCAGGCCCTGAGGCCGCCACCATTGCCAACGGCCGCAAGACCCTGGGCTGGAAAGTCCCCCAGGTCGGTGCCTGGCCGCTCTCGTTCCCGAACTACATCGACGGCGCGTATGGCGGCGCGGAAGGCTCGCTCATGGCGCAGACCTTTATTGCCGAGCCGAGCAACGAGCGCCGTGCCGCCTTCCTCAGCACCTATGCCCGCAAGTTCAGCATGTCGCGCATCCGCGTGCCCATGGCCGCGGCCCAGGCGTACGACGCGACTTACCTGCTGACCTACGCCTTGCTCGGCATCCACAACGGCGACCTGGGTGGGCCCGCCGTCAAGCATGCGCTGGAGACGATTCCCCGCGTCTTCTACGGCGTGGTCGCCACGTACGAAAAACCGTTCTCGCTGGAGGACAAGGAGGCCATCAGCCAGAACATGCTGGTGGTCGGGCTGGTGCGCAATTCCGCGGTCACCTTCGCCTATCCCGAGGATGCGCGGCGCAACCTGTTCGTGCAAAGAAAGAAGTAAGTCCCCCAACGCGCCCGGCCGCCTGATCGTGGGCGCCTGGCGAACGGCGCCCTAACAGGCAAAGCGCGGGCCTGTTCCGCCGCCGCCAATGGGTGAGAAGAAGACAAGAAGAGAGGGAGCGAGGGAGAAGAAAGAAAAAAAAGAGCCTGCGGCCGGTGGCACACGCGCTACCGGCCGGGAGCGCCTGCGCGGGTTTGCGTGGGCTCGACCTACAGCGGCCTGTCGGAAAGGCCGAGGAAAAAAAGGTCCCGCGAGGACCCACCCTAACCAGGAGACAACGATGAAGATCCGGTACTACTTGATGGCGCTGTTGCTGCCGTTCGCCACCTTGATGACGCACGCGGCGATCACGGGCGTGAGCCCGATGGCCACCCTCAACACGATGGTGACGGCAGTCACGCGAGCCGGCGAGGCGACGCTGGCGCTGCAGGGCCCGGGTCTGGGCAACCTCACCTACACCTCGGCCGAACTCTTCAAGCCGGTCTCCATGATCACCCGCGCCTCGGGCGATGTACCGGCCACCTACCCGGGTCGCAAAGACTACGGGCTGAACGTGGGCATCATGCTCAACGGCTACTTCCTCACGTCTTTTGCGCCGGACAGCGGGCTGGGCCCTGGGGGCTTTCTGCTGTACGACGTGTCCAACCCGCGCGCCCTTGTGCTGGTGAAAAAGATCTACGAGCCCGAGGGGCGCACCAAGGAGTTCCGCGAAGCGCACTCCTTCGGCACCGCGAAGATCGGCGGCAAACAATACGTGGTGGTGCCTAGCATCAAGGGCGTCGAGTTCTGGGATTTCACCGACATCAACAATATCCAGCAGGTCAAGAAGCTGGCGCTGCCCACCGTGAACGGCGGCGACTACGCCAACGTGGCGTGGCAGCTGTGGTGGCAGGCGCCCTACCTGTATGTGGCCTCGGCCAACGACGGGGTCTACATCGTGGACGCCAGCGACCCGGCCAATGCCGTGATCGCCAACCGCGGCGCCGGCAAGCCCAACCCGGTGCCCACGGGCGAACTGGGCGGTTTTCGTGTGGGGCCCATCTTCACCATGGGCAACCACATGGTGCTGACCTCGATGGACAACACCGACGGCTTTGCCAGCCTGGATATTTCCGACCCGCTCAACCCCAAGGTGCTCGACACCGTGGGCTCCAACCCTAACTACTACGCCACCTGTTTTGATGGCAAAAACCTGCACGCATCAGCACGCGGCAATGGCGCCAAGATGTACAGCTATGACCTGTCCGACCGTACACATTTCGTGGTGGAAGACAACCGGCTCGTGATCGACGAGCAGCTGTACTGCGGCACGCAGGACCACTACGTGTTCCAGGGCGCGCAGTTCAAGGTGCACAAGGTGGACGTGAGCAACCCGCTCAACCACGTCGAGGTAGGCCAGGGCAGTCTGTTCGCCACCAACCATCCTGACTACTCACACTCCGACCACGGCCAGGTCGCGCCCATGGGCAACCTGCTGTTCATCGGCAACGACCACGGTTCGGGCAGCGGTTTCATCGTGCACCAGACGGCGCGCGACACCACGCCACCCGCCGTCAAGCAGACATCGCCCACGAACGGCGCCAAGCAACAGGCACTGACCTCACGCATCGGCGTGGGCCTCACCGACAGCATCCTGCCCGAGAGCGTGACCGCCAGCACCTTCATCGTGCGGCCGGTCAACGGCAATGCGCTGGCCGGCACCTACAGCGTGCAGCTGGGCATCATCAACTTCCACCCCACGCAACCCCTGGCGGCCGGCACGAGCTACGAGATCGTGCTGCCCGCGGGCGGCGTGAAGGACTATGCGGGCAACGGCATCGCGGCCGAGTACAAGGCGGTTTTCCACACCGGCAACGCCACCGACATCAGCCTGAGCAACCACTGGCCGCTGACCAGCGCTTTGACCGATGAGATCGGCGCCAACAACGGCACGGCCTCGGCGGCCGACCGCTTCGAGAGCCTGGGCCTGAACTTCGCGCAGCGCACCGGCGGCGTCACGCTCAAGAACGACAGCGTGGCCACTGCCCTGGGCGGCACTGCATCGGTTGCGTTCTACATGAAGACGACGCAGGCCGGCTCGGCCAACCCGTGGACCGCGCCAGGCATTTTTGGGCGCGACCAGGCCAACGGCGCGGACGACGTGTTCTGGGGCTGGCTCGACAACACCGGGCGCGTGAACCTGTCGGTGGGCAACGTCGCGGCCAACAACCCCGGCACACGTTCCACCGCCCCGGTCAACGATGGCGCCTGGCACCATGTGGTGATGACACGCGACGCCGCGTCGGGCGCGCAGACGGTGTACATCGACGGCACCAAGACCAGCTCGACCGGGCTCACCGGGACCAAAGGCCTGTCCAACAAGTTCACGCTGCTCGGGCAGATACAGGGCAATGCCGACTTCTTCCGCGGCAGCCTGGCCGACGTGCGGGTCTATGGCCGCGTGCTCAGCGATGCCGACGTGGCGCAACTGCGCTCGCAGGCCATCATTGGCGACGTTGCCGTAAGCGGTTCCCCGCAGCTGGTCAATGGGCAGCTGAGCTTCGACCCGACCCGCCTGGGCGGCGGCACGGGCCTCACCTACCGGTGGAATTTTGGCAACGGCACGCAGACCAACTTCTCAGCCCAGGCCAATGCGAGCTACGCCTACAACCGCCCGGGCCACTACACCGTGACCCTGACGGTGCGCGACGCGGCGGGCCGGGAGACTTTCTACACCTACAACGTGACCGTGGTCTTCCCGGCGACCGCCACCGCGCCCACGCATTCGAGCAACATCGTGGGCGACGCCAACAGCGTGTATGCGGTGAACCCGGACAGCGGCACGGTGGCCGCCATCGATGCGGTGTCGCTGGCCAAGCGCTGGGAAACGCGTGTGGGAGACGAACCCAAAACCCTGGCGCGCGCACCCGATGGCCGCATCTGGGTCACGGTGCAGGGCGAGGACAAGTTGGTGGCGCTGAACCCCGCGGACGGCAGCATTTCGACCACGATCACGCTGGCCTACGGCAGCGGGCCGTACGGCGTGGCCTTCACGCCCAACGGCGCCAAGGGGCTGCTGACGCTGGAGAGCAAGTCCACGCTGATCGCCTTCGACCCCGCCAACGGCAGCACCACGGGCACGCTCGCGCTGGAAGGCGACCTGCGCGGCATTGCCGTGGCGGCCGACTCGCAGACCGCCTACATCACACGCTTCAAGTCCAGGATGACGGGTGGGCAGCTGCACAAGGTGGGCCTCAGCAGCATGGCGCTGGTTTCCACCATCGCTCTACCAGTGGACACCACCACGGTGGACACCGAGAACAGCTCGCGCGGCGTGGCCAACTACCTGAGCCAGGTGGTGATCTCGCCCGACGGCGGCCGCGCGGTGCTGCCGGGCAAGAAGGACAACATCGTGCGCGGGCGCTTTCGCGACGGCAACGACCTGCCCCACGACCAGACGGTGCGCTCCATCTTGTCGCAGGTGGACCTGTCGCAGGGCACGCATTTGCTGGCCGAGCAGATCGACTTCGACGATCGGGCCCCGGCGCGTGCGGCCCTGTATTCCCCGGTGGGCGACTACCTGTTTGTCGCGCAGATGGAGGGCAACAACATCGCCATCGTCGATGCCTACACCCGCGCCGTGCGCGGCGAGATCAACGCCAGCAGCGCGCCACACGGGCTGTACTTGGATGCCTCGCGCAAGCGGCTGTTCGTGAACAACTTCCTCGCGCGCTCGGTCACCGTGCACGACGTGGCCGATGTGCTGGCATCGCGCAGCGCGGCGGCGGTCTTTGTGCAGAACGTGGCCACGGTGGCGCAAGAGCCCCTGGCGGCCGCGGCACTGCGCGGCAAGCAGGTGTTCTACAACGCGGCCGACCGGCGCATGAGCAAGGACAACTACATGTCGTGCGCAAGCTGCCATGCCGATGGCGGCGACGACGGCATGGTGTGGGACTTCACCCAGCGCGGCGAGGGCCTGCGCCGCACCATCAGCCTGCAGGGCCGGCGCGGCCTGGGCCACGGCAAGCTGCACTGGAGCGCCAACTTCGACGAGGTGCAGGACTTCGAGAACGACATGCGCAGCGCGTTTGGGGGCACGGGCTTCTTGAGCGACGCCGACTTTGCTGCCACGTCCGACCCGCTGGGCGCGCCCAAGGCCGGGCGCAATGCGCAGCTCGACGACCTCGCGGCTTACCTTACGTCGCTGAACAAGTACATGCGCAGCCCGGCGCGTGCGGCCGATGGCAACCTCACGGTAGAGGCGGCACGCGGGCAGACGCTGTTTGCCAGTGCCAACTGCGCCAGCTGCCACGCGGGCGGCACGCTCACCGATGGGCTGCGGCACGACGTGGGCACGATCCAGCCATCGTCCGGCAAGGGCGGCAACCAGCCGCTGGGCGGCCTGGGCTTTGATACGCCCACGCTGATCGGCAGCTGGGCCGCCAAGTCCTACCTGCACAACGGCCAGAAGGCGAGCGTGCTGGATGTGATGGCGGGTGGCCACGGCAATGCCGGCAGCCTGCCTGCTGCCGACCGCCAGGCGCTGGCCGAGTACGTGCGCTCGCTGGATACGGCAACGGACTTCACCACGCGCCTGCGCTCGGCCCACAGCACGCTGTGCGTGAACATCCGCGGCGCGTCACCCAACAGCGGTGTGGTCGCAATCCAGTGGCCTTGCGGCACGGCGGCCAACGAGACCTTTACGGTGCGCACCGTGTCGGGCGGCTTTGTGCAACTGGTGGCGCGGCACAGCAACCTGTGCCTGGCGCAGGACAGCACGGCGGCGAGTGGCGCTGGCGTGGTGCAGCTGGCCTGCAGCACGGGCAACACGGCGCAGTGGAGCCTGGTGGGGTCGACGCTGCGCAACCGCGCATCGGGGGCCTGCGTGGATGTGCCCAACAACTCGACGGCGCAGGATATTCCGCTGGTCACCTGGACCTGCAACGGCGGAAACAACCAGAACTGGACCCAGCTGCCGTGAAGCAGGTGGTGCCGGCAGGCCAGGGAGCCTGCCGGCGGCCTCACAGCCTGCCAGCCCGTTCACAGCCTCCGGCTGGCGGGCCCGGCGGCCATCTCCTGGGCTTTCTGGCGGCAGGCGGTGAACATGTCCAGCGCGGGGTTGTAGGCACCGGTGCTCACATCCATGAGGCCGAGCACCGAGTGAAAGTAGTGGTCGTGTGTGATGCGCCGGCCGGCCAGGTCCTGCTGCAGGCACCCTGTGGGCGCGCCGGTGCGCGACTGCATGGCGGGCGACAGCCAGGTGATCCAGGGCACGTGTTTTTGTACGTCGGGCGCAATGGCGTAGGGCAGGCCGTGCAGGTACAGGTTGTTCTCGCCCAGTGATTCCCCATGATCTGCTACATAAATCATAGCTGTCTGCGCTTTATTTTCTTGCGCTGAGAGCCATTTGAGCACTGAATCCAGGAAGTAGTCCGTCTCGACGATGCTGTTGTCGTACGCGTTCACGACCTGGGCGCGCTCGCACTCCTGCAGCGCGGTCGATGTGCATTCGGGCAGGAACCTCTTGAGATCGGCGGACGAGCGTTTGGCATACGCCGGGCCATGGCTGCCCAGCTGGTGCAGCACGACCACGGTGCCGCGCTGGCGTTGTTCGGCGGGCAGCGCGGCAATGCGTGCGTCCAGGTCCTTCAGCATGATGCGGTCCAGGCACTCGCCGCGGGTGGGGCAGGCCGCAGCGTCTTTCGACTCCGACGTGTTGACCTCGTCAATACGATCACACACGCCCTTGCAGCCCGACTGGTTGTCCACCCACAGCACCGCCAGGCCTGCGTGGTGCAGCACGTCCACCAGGCTCTCGAAATTGGCCTCGCGGGCCTCGTAGCCGCTGCGCCCCAGATGCGAGAACATGCACGGCACCGACGCGGCCGTGCTGGTGCCACACGACCAGGCGTTGCGGGCGCTGATGAGGTCCGTGCGTGCGGACAGCAGGGGCGTGGTGTTGCGCTCGTAGCCGTTGAGGCCGAAGTTGCCGCTGCGGCCGGTTTCGCCCAGCACCAGCACCAACAGCGGCGGCTTGGCCTGGCCCGCGTAGCTGGCGCCCAGCTGCGCGTCGCGCCCCAGCGGCAGCAGCTTGTGGGTGTCCATGCGCAAGGGTTTGGTGGCCGTGTTGGCCAGCGCGTACACGCTGTTGAGCGGGTTGATGAGGTAGCGCAGCTTGGTGTGGTTGCGCATGGTGGACGCAAAATCCTGGAACACCATCAGCACGCACACCACGATGACGGCGATGGAGCCCGCCAGCAGCAGGCCGTTGTGCGCGGCATGGCGCAGCGGGGTGAGCCGCTGCACGGGGCGGCGCAGCAGCCAGACCAGCGGCGGCACGGCCAGTGCCAGCACGGTGCCCAGCATGCGGGCGTTGAGCAGGTCGCCCGCCTCGTGCACATCGGTTTGCAGCACGTTGACGAGCATGCTGGCGTCAATGACCACCCCGTAGGCCAGCATGAAGTACGCCCCCAACGCAGCCATCACCACCAGTACGGCGGCAGCGGGCTTGAGTGTCCAGCGCCAGGCCAGCAGGCTCAGCAGTGCGGCGTTGCCCGCCGCCACGACCAGCGCCAACGCGAGTGCAAAAAACCAGCCCCGCAGGCTGCCCTGGCCCGGCAACTGCGCCACCTCGCGCCACAGCGGCACGTTGCAGGCCGTGGCCAGCCAGGCGCTGATGAGCACCACCACCCAAGCCGGGTGCAGGGGGCGGGGGGAATTGCTGGCTTGGGTTTGTGGAAGTGCCGCCGGAGCGGCGAAGGCGAAGGGCAGCAGGCGCCGCAGTGTCGTGTGCATGCGGCGCAGTCTCTGCGCCCAACCTTAACGTCGCATTAACGGATGTTCAGGCGCGGAAGGTATCCGCCACTGCGGGCCTGGCCCGGCGTGGGCTGCATGCCGGCATGCTGGAGTGCAGGACGTGCCCCCCGGCGCAGCCAGTGCCTGCCCTTCAGGCCAGCGCGACGGCGTGGTGCGCCAGGTGGTCGGCCATGAAGGTCTGAATGAAGTAGTAGCCGTGGTCGTAGCCCGCATGGCGGCGCAGCGTGAGCGGCTGGCCGATGGCCTGGCAGGCCGCTTCAAAAAGATGCGGGTGCAACTGCGTGGGCAAGAACTTGTCGGCCAGGCCCTGGTCGATGAGGATGCCGGCGGGGTAGGGCGCAACCGGCTGGTTTTGCATGAGCACGGTGGCGTCGTGCTCGATCCAGCCCGTGCGGTCGGCACCCAGGTAGCCGGTGAAGGCCTTTTCGCCCCACGGGCACTGTGTGGGCGCGCAAATGGGCGCAAACGCCGACAGGCTCTTGAACCGGCCCGGGTGGCGCAGCGCCAAGGTCAGCGCGCCATGCCCGCCCATCGAATGGCCGGTGATGCCCAGCCGCTCGCCGTCGATCGGCAACTGTGCCAGCACCTGCGGCAGCAGCTCGTTCATCAAGTAGCTTTCCATGCGCCAGTGGGGCGCCCAGGGCTCGGCCGTGGCGTCGAGGTAAAAGCCCGCACCCACGCCAAAGTCCCAGCTCTCGGCCTCGCCGGGCACATTGGCGCCGCGCGGGCTGGTGTCGGGCGCGATGAGCGCCAGGCCCAGCTCGGCCGCCAGGCGCTGGGGACCGGCCTTGACCATGAAGGTTTCTTCGGTGCACGTCAGCCCCGCCAGAAAGACCAGTGCGGGCACGGGGCCCTGCTGGGCCTGCGGCGGCAGGAACACCGAGAACTTCATCGGCAGGCCGATTTCGGTGGAAGCGTGCTGATAAAAGCGCTGCTCGCCGCCAAAGCAGGCGTGGCTGTTTTGCAGGTCCAGGGAAGTGGTCATGGGGTGTTTGCTCTGAAATTAATAGCGGCTAACGCTTTATGGATAAGCGCTGGAGGCTGTTTTGCTTGAATCACCGGCGGTTTCAGAACGACCCGTCGTCCTGAACTTGTCAAGGACTGGCGGCATGGCGTGCCATAGCCTCGACAGTCTCATCTCGAACGGGTGGAGTTGTTTCGGGCGCCTGATTCCAATCTGCGTTCGAATATAAAAACCGTTCACGCTGAGCCTGTCGAAGCGCCGCGCGACCCTTTGACAAGCTTAGGCGGAGCGCCACGGCTTCGGCAGGCTCAGCCCGAACGGGTAGAGGCTTCGTTCAGGCGCCATAGACGCTGGCTGCTCCGCAGGATCAGGCCGCGGCGTACTTGACGACCGAGCGGATGGACTTGCCCTCGTGCATCAGGTCAAACGCTTCGTTGATGCTCTTGAGGCCCATGGTGTGGGTCACGAAGGGCTCCAGCTGAATCCGCCCGGCCATCGCGTCTTCGACCATGCCCGGCAGCTCGCTGCGGCCTTTGACGCCGCCAAACGCCGTGCCCAGCCACTTACGGCCGGTGACGAGCTGAAAGGGGCGGGTGCTGATCTCTTGCCCCGCGCCTGCCACGCCGATGATGACCGACTGGCCCCAGCCGCGGTGCGCGCATTCGAGCGCTGCGCGCATCACGTTGACGTTGCCGATGCACTCAAAGCTGTGGTCCACGCCCCAGGTCGTCATCTCCACGATCACCTGCTGGATCGGCTTGTCGAAGTCTTTGGGGTTGATGCAGTCGGTGGCGCCAAAGGTGCGGGCCAAGTCGAACTTGGAGGGGTTGGTGTCCACGGCGATGATGCGGCCCGCCTTGGCCAGCTTGGCACCCTGGATCACGGCCAAGCCGATGCCGCCCAGGCCAAACACGGCCACGGTGTCGCCCTCCTGCACCTTGGCCGTGTTCTTGACCGCGCCCAGGCCCGTGGTCACGCCGCAGCCCAGCAGGCAGACCTGCTCGGGGTTGGCGTGGGGGTTGATCTTGGCGAGCGATACCTCGGCCACCACGGTGTACTCGCTGAACGTCGAGCAGCCCATGTAGTGGTAGATGGGCTGGCCGTTGTAGCTAAAGCGCGTGGTGCCATCGGGCATCACACCCTTGCCCTGCGTGGCGCGCACCGCCACGCACAGGTTGGTCTTGCCGGACTTGCAGAACAGGCATTCGCCACATTCGGCGGTGTAGAGCGGGATCACGTGGTCGCCGGGCTTCACGCTGGTCACGCCTTCGCCCACTTCCACCACGATGCCCGCGCCTTCGTGGCCCAGCACGACGGGGAAGAGGCCTTCCGGGTCTTCACCACTCAAGGTGAAGGCGTCGGTGTGGCAGACGCCGGTGTCGGTGATCTTGATGAGCACTTCGCCTTTTTTGGGCGGGGCCACGTCGATCTCGACGATCTGCAGGGGTTCTCCGGCTTTGAAGGCGACGGCGGCGCGGGATTTCATGGGGTGGTCCTTTCAGTCAATCGGCAGGGTGTGGAGGGGCGGTCTATTTGAGATACGAGCGCAGCAGGGCCAGGGTTTCATCCACCGCCTGTTGCGACGGCGCGGGCTTTTCCGCCAGGATCTCGCGCACATGGCTGTCCAGCAGGTCGGCCATCAGCCCGTGCACTGCGCCGCGCATGGCGGCCAGCTGCTGCAGGATGGGGGCGCATTCGCTGCCGGCTTCCACGGCGCGCTCGAGCGCCTCGGCCTGGCCCTTGATGCGGCGCAGGCGGGTGACGGCGCGTTGCTTGTCTTCGGCGGTGTGCGGCATGGAGAGCTGGGGGCGTCAGGCGGGTGCGAAGCAGAGATTATCTGCGAGCATTGAATGTACTGGGGTGCAGTATAGATGGATGGTGCTTATGGATAAAGCGCTGGCGGCCATAAATGCCTATTTACTAGGGGGTAGTATGGATTGGTCAGGGGTTAAAAGCGTGACTCAATGCCGCACGCAACGTCGCCTCACCGCGCGCCGATTCGCCATGAAAAAAGCCCGCGGGCACTGCCAGCGGGCTTTGGGGGCGGGGTGGACGGCGCCGGGCGCCGTACCGATCAACGCTTGGCCAGTGGTGGCACGTCGCGGCGGTCGGAGCCGGTGAACAGCTGGCGGGGGCGGCCGATCTTGTATTCGGGGTCGCCGATCATTTCGTTCAGCTGGGCGATCCAGCCCACGGTGCGGGCCAGGCTGAAGATGCCGGTGAACAGGTTCACGGGGATGCCGATGGCGCGCTGCACGATGCCGGAGTAGAAGTCCACGTTCGGGTAGAGCTTGCGCTGCACGAAGTAGTCGTCTTCCAGGGCGATCTTTTCCAGTTCCTTGGCCAGCTTGAACAGGGGGTCGTTTTCCAGGCCCAGCTCGGCCAGCACTTCATTGCAAGTCTCTTGCATGAGCTTGGCGCGCGGGTCGTAGTTCTTGTACACGCGGTGGCCAAAGCCCATGAGCTTGACGCCGGAGTTCTTGTCCTTGACCTGCTTGATGAAGTCGCCGATCTTCTCCACGCCGCCTTGGGCCTGGATGTCGTACAGCATGTTCAGGGCTGCTTCGTTGGCACCGCCGTGGGCAGGGCCCCACAGGCACGCCACGCCGGCAGCGATGGCGGCAAACGGGTTGGTGCCCGACGAGCCGCACAGGCGCACGGTGGAGGTCGATGCGTTCTGCTCGTGGTCTGCGTGCAGGATGAAGATGCGGTCCAGTGCGCGTTCGAGCACGGGGTTGACCTTGTACTCTTCGCAGGGCGTGCCGAACATCATGCGCAGGAAGTTGCCGGCGTACGAGAGGTTGTTCTGCGGGTACATGTAGGGCTGGCCCACGCCGTACTTGTACGCCATGGCCACCAGGGTCGGCATCTTGGCGATCAGGCGGATGGCGGCGATCTCGCGGTGCTGCGGATTGTTGATGTCCGTGCTGTCGTGATAGAAGGCCGACAGGGCGCCGACCAGGCCGGTCAGCACCGCCATCGGGTGCGCGTCGCGGCGGAAGCCACGCAGGAAGAACTGCATCTGCTCGTTGACCATGGTGTGGTTGGTCACGCGGCTGGTGAAGTCGGTCTTCTGGGCTTCGTTGGGCAGGTCACCGTACAGCAGCAGGTG
>SDXZ01000085.1 GCA_004210805.1 Acidovorax sp. | reverse complement strand
GCGGGCCGTCGCAGTGCGGGCAGTAGGCCACGCCCTTGTTCTTGTACTCGGCTTCGCCGGGCACGTTGACATTGCGCCAGCGCGCGCCGGTGGACAGGATCACCGTCTTCGATTGCAGCGTGGCGCCGTTGGCCAGTTGCACCCCGATCAGCCCGCCGGGCTGCGCCGCAGGGATCAGCTTGTCGGCGCGCTGCAGGTTCATGATGTCCACGTCGTAGGCGCGGGTGTGGGCTTCGAGCGCGGCGGCGAACTTGGGGCCGTCGGTTTCGAGCACCGAGATGTAGTTCTCGATGGCCAGTGTGTCGTTGACCTGGCCGCCGAAACGCTCGGCCGCGATGCCGGTGCGGATGCCTTTGCGGGCGGCGTACACGGCGGCTGCGGCGCCTGCGGGGCCACCACCGACGATGAGCACGTCGTACGGTGCCTTGGCCGACAGCTTGGCGGCATCACGGGCAGCGGCGCCGGTGTCGAGCTTGGCCACGATTTCTTCGATGGTCATGCGGCCCGAGCCGAAGACCTGGCCGTTCAAAAACACCATGGGCACGGCCATGATTTCCCGGTCGGTCACTTCCTGCTGGAAGGCGCCGCCTTCGATCACGGTGGTCTTGATGTGGGGGTTGACGATGGCCATGAGCGACAGCGCCTGCACCACGTCCGGGCAGTTGTGGCAGGTCAGGCTCATGTAGACCTCGAAGTTGAAGTCTCCGTCCAGCGCCTTGATCGAATCGATCACGTCCTGCTCGACCTTGGGCGGGTGGCCGCCGGTCCACAGCAAGGCCAGCACCAGCGAGGTGAACTCGTGGCCCAGAGGCAGGCCAGCAAAGCGCAAGGAGTTGGTAGCGCCCACGCGCTGCAGGCTGAACGAAGGCTTGCGCGCATCGTTGCCATCGGTGCGCAGGGTGATCTTGTCGCCGCGCAGCGATTGAATGGTCGTCAGCAGCTCGCGCATGTCGCGCGCCGTCTCGCTGTCATCCAGGGAAGCCACCAGCTCAAACGGCTGCTGCACGCGCTCCAGGTAGGCGGCGAGTTGGGTCTTGAGTTGTTCGTCGAGCATGGTGGTGTCCTTTGAATTTGGAGTTGTATGTGGGGAGCGTGATGGCAAGCGTGGTTCGGATCAAGCCTGCGGGTCAAACTCCGGGCGTAAAAAAGCCGGACGGCATGGCGCACAGGCGCCATGACGGTGTCCGGCTTTGGGGGCCGAAGATTAGATCTTGCCGACCAGGTCCAGCGAAGGCGTCAGGGTCTTGGCGCCTTCCTTCCACTTGGCGGGGCAGACTTGGCCAGGGTTGGCGGCGGTGAACTGGGCAGCCTTGAGCTTGCGCAGGGTTTCCGACACGTCGCGGGCGATTTCGTTGGAGTGGATTTCCAGGGTCTTGATCACGCCATCGGGGTTGATCACGAAGGTGCCGCGCAGTGCCAGGCCTTCTTCAGCGATGTGCACGCCGAAAGCGTTGGTCAGCTGGTGCGTTGGGTCGCCGACCAGAGGGAATTTGGCCTTGCCCACGGCGTCCGACGTTTCGTGCCAGACCTTGTGCGAGAAGTGCGTGTCGGTGGTCACGATGTAAACCTCGGCGCCCGCCTTCTGGAACTCGGCGTAGTTGTCGGCAGCGTCTTCGATTTCGGTGGGGCAGTTGAAGGTGAAAGCGGCTGGCATGAAGATCAGCACGGACCACTTGCCCTTGAGGTTGGCTTCGGTCACTTCGATGAATTCACCCTTGCCGTCGCGGTTGACGAAAGCGGTGGTCTTGAAGGGCTGAACTGGCGTATTGATCAGGGACATTGCTGTTTCCTTAGTGGTTGGTTGTGAGAACAAGGATGGAGTCTAGGCCCATCGGGGCCATGAATCCAATTAATTGATTGAATTGAATCAATTGTCTATGACTATAAGGCGGCGCGGCCTGCCGAGGCTTGAGACTGTGTTGCTCTCTCTGGCACAGAGGGGTTCCGACCTCTTGGACCCCTCGGCGGCGCGCCGGGTTTTGCGCACACCGACTGCTGACCCTTGCGGCAACTCAAACATTCAAATACAACTGATTCGCATTTGAATTCATAATCAGGACACCTGCGCTTCGCTAGTCGATTGCGCAGGCTGCCGGCTGGCGGAGGGCCACCCTCCCCCAGCCTGAAATATTGGTCAAAACAGCCTCCAGCGCTTATTCCATAAGCGCCAAAAGCTCATAAATTGATAGCAAAGACCTCCAACCATGTTCCCAACCCTGTTGATCTGTTTCCGCGAAGGGCTTGAAGCCCTGCTCGTCGTGGCCATTGCCACCTTGTACCTGCGCAAGACCGGGCGCCTCAACTTGCTGATGCCGCTGCGCGCGGGTGTGGTTGTGGCCGCGCTGCTGTCCGTGGTGCTGGGCTGGGTGCTCTCGCAGGTGGGCGCGATGTCGCCCGCGGCCGAGGGCGTGATGGCCCTGGTGGCCGCAGCGGCGGTGGCCTGGTGTGTGGTGCACATGCGCAGCGCTGGCAAAGGCATGGGCCAGGAGATCGCCCAGCGCATGGACCGCGCCAGCATCCTGGAGGGCCCGCGCGCCTGGGCTGCGGTGTTCCTCTTCGCCCTGTTCATGGTCGGCCGCGAAGGCGTGGAGACTGCGACCATGCTGGCGGCCCTGGCACGCAGCGCGGAGCTGGCCTACATGGCGTGGGGCGGCGTGGCGGGCCTGGCCCTGGCGATAGCGATTGCCTGGGCGTGGACCCGCTACGGCCGCGCCGTGAACCTGGCGCGCTTCTTTCAGGTCACCTCGTGGTTCATGGCGGTGTTTGCGGTGCAACTCGTGATCTACGCGCTGCACGAGTTCACCGAAGGCGGCCTGGTCCCGGGCATCGACAACGCCTGGTGGCATGCCATTACCGAGGACCTGGCCGAAGGCACGATCGCGCAGGCGATCTCGCTGGCGCTGGTGCTGGTGCCCACGGTCTGGCTGGGCGTGGCGCATTGGCGCGACCGGCAGCACAACGCGGGCACGGCGTCCGCCCAGCCGGGCCCATCGGCCAAAGCGCTGTAGCCCGTCAGAAGCCGGCCAGACTGCGGCCGGCACACTATCTTCCAAGCCCAGGGCCGCAATGCCCCGGGCTTTTGTTTTTGTGGGCGGGGCGCGTCGCAACCCCGTGCCCTGCCCTGCGCCTCCCCGCCAGCGCAGATCACCAAAGTGTTTCGGATTGAAACGCCATGAGCTCCCACCCCCCTTCTTTGCGCTTTTTACTGGGTCACCGCCCAAAAGCTGCACTACAAGGCAAAGGGCGGTGACAGCAGATGTCATCAACTGAACGAGAGGGTGTTTCCATGAGCACGAGATCTTTAACTTATGCGATTGCATGCGGCACAGCGGCGTTGGCCCTGACCGCCTGCGGGGGCGGAGGCAGCGACACGGCAACGATGGCGGCAGGCGATCTGTCGGCCGGCACCGCCAAGGCCGAGGCCGCGAACCTGGTGGTGCGCGCCCGCGCCAGCCTGCTCGCCAACGTCGGCCCGCTGATGCAATTGCGCGTCAACGGCATTGCGGTGGCCGACACCGAAGTGCGCGAGACCAGCTACCAGAACTACAGCTTCACCGTGCCTGCCATCGCAGGCGGCGACAAGGTGGACGTGGTCTTCACCAACGACCTCAACGCGAATGGCGAAGACCGCAACCTGTACGTGGAATCGATCACCGTGAACGGCACCACGGTGGCGGCCACCGCCGAGGGCGTGACCCTGGACCGCGGCACGGGCGCGAAGGCGTTTGATGGCGTGGACGTGATCCCCGGGCAGCGCTCGCTGTTGTGGAACGGCGCGCTGCGCTTTACCGCACCCGGCAGCACCGCCATTGCCTCCACCCTGAGCCCCGGTTGCAAGGCATTTTACGAAGCGCGCCCCGGCTTTGAGCTGAGCACCGCACGCACCCTGGTGACCGCGGCCACCCTGGCCAAGCCTGCCAAGGGCACCGTGCTGGCAGAACCCGACTACGGGACCTGCTTTACGCGCGCCACCAACCACGCGGCCGACGGCGTGGCGACCTTTGCGCGCAACGACTACGCGCGCCGCCAAGCCTTCAACGCAGACAGCACCCGCCACCTGATCTATGCGCTCGACGGCCACTGGCATCTGTACGACGCACACACGCACGCTCGGCTGAAGGTGCTGCCCTACCTGGCAGCCGATGCCGAGCCACAGTGGCACGCCAGCAACCCCGACCTGCTGTACTACCTGCCCACCAACGGCGTGGGCATGCAGATCCACGAGCTCAACACCGCCACCGGTGCCACGCGTGTGGTCACCAACCTGTCTGCGCGCCTGAAAACCCGCTGGCCCGGCGCCAATGCGGCATGGACCCGCTCTGAAGGCTCACCGTCCAAGGACGGCCGCTACTGGTGCCTGATGGTGGACGACGCGAACTGGAAGAGCCTGGGCGTGATCACCTGGGACCGCGACACCGACACCATCGTCGGCACCAAGAACACCAACGGCGTGCGCCCCGACCACGTGAGCATGAGCCCGAGCGGCAACTACTGCGTGGTCTCGGGTGACGATGCCAGCGGCACCGTGGCGTACTCGCGCGACTTCAGCCAGTCTAAGAAGCTGCTGCACAAGTCCGAACACTCGGACCTGGCGATCGATGCCAATGGCGACGATGTGTATGTGTCGGTGGACTATCAATCCGGCGTAGGCGACATCTTCCTGGTCAACCTGCGCACCGGCGTTCGTACCTTCTTGTTGCCGAACTATGTCAATGGCACCGCGACTGCCTTGCACATATCGGGCAAGGCATTCAACAAGCCTGGATGGGTGTTGCTGAGTACCTATGCAGAGAAGGGCAATCGCCAGTGGTTCCACCGCAAAGTCATGGCCTTGGAGCTCAAGGCCAACCCGCAGGTCCACACCCTGGCGTTCACGCGCGTGGCCTCCAACGAGTACTGGTCGGAACCACACGCATCCGTCAACCGCGACTTCACCAAGGTGCTGTTCAACTCCAACTGGGACACGGGCAGCGCGACTGACGTGGACGCGTACATGGTGCAGATCCCGCCTGGCGTGCTCAAGTCCACCGGCCTGCCCGGCACCGGCACGCCTCCGCCCACAGAGGCCCTGACGGTTGCCGCGGGTTCGGTCACCCACGCCGGCTACAGCGCCAGCTACGTGCTGACCACCAACCAGGCTGCGGCTTGCCGGGCATCGTGGAGCACGGGCAACAGCTACGGCGCGCTGTATGACGACATTGCCGCAAGCGCCAATGGCCTCACGCACACCAAATCGCTGTCGCTGGGCAGCACCGGTGCGCAGACGGTGTATGCCGTGTGCAAAGCCACCGCCACCGGGGCCGAGAAGGAAGTCGCGATCCTGCTCCCCTGACCCGCGCTGAGCGCGCACCCAAAAGGGGCTGGCAGCCAATGGGCGGCCAGCCCCTTTTTTTTGCACGTCCAGATGCGAACACAACTCAGGATCACACGCAGGCAGAGCGACGCAACAGGGGTTTGGCTTGCGGTGGCGGAGCGAGGTCACGACAATCGGGCCCGAATCAACACAATAAGGAGTCCCCATGAAAGGTGACGCACAGGTTATTGGCCATCTGCAGGCCCAGCTCAAAAACGAACTCACGGCCATCAACCAATACTTCCTGCACTACCGCATGCTCAAGCATTGGGGCTTCGACAAGCTGGCCAAGAAAGAGTATGCGGAATCCATCGGCGAGATGAAACATGCCGACTGGCTCATGGACCGCATCTTCACGCTGGACGGCCTGCCCAACCTGCAGGACCTTGCCAAGCTCCAGGTCGGCGAAGACGTGCCAGAGATCCTGGCCTGCGACCTGAGCTCTGAGCTCGGCGCCCAGGCGACGATCAAGGAAGGCATTGCCCACTGCGAAACGGTGCGCGACTATGTCTCGCGCGACCTGCTGCAAAAGATCCTGGACGACACCGAAGAGCACATCGACTTCCTCGAAACCCAGATCGACCTCATTGGCAAGGTCGGGCTGCAAAACTACCTGCAGTCGCAGATGGGCGAGATCGAGTGAGCTGAGAGTTTCACGAGCGCTCCACGAAACCACCAAGAAGAAATAAAAAACGGGTCTCGGCCCGTTTTTTTGTGCCTGAACTCTCCACAAGCCATCCGCAAACGCCTCGCGATGCACCCCTGCCCGTCACACGATGTTGCAATTGCACATCAAACGACTTAGTGCAGCACGGCGGTTAATGCGAATGCTTCTCAACAAAAGTAGAATGCGCCCTACCGACGGCCTCTCTGGTCGCCGAATGAAGGCGCTGCCAAGGCACGCCGCACACACCGCGCGCCCTTCAAGGCCGCACATCCCTACTTAGCCAGCCAGTCAGCCGGGCCTTGCCGCCGCTGCAGCCAGCGTTTGCACACCAACGTGCACTACCTGCCTGGAGCTTGCCCTGATGCTGAGCCGCACCGCCAGCCCCCGCACTGCGGGATTCTTGTTCCGACCCTTGCGCCGCTGCCGCCCGGCGGCACAGCCATGAAGGCCGCCCGCGTCGACAGGCGCTATCGAATCGCCATCGCGTCCCGCGCGCTGGCGGCAGTAGGCGGCGGCTACGCGCTGGCTGCCGGCTTCACGGCCGCGCTGTCGCTGCTGCTGGCGCAATCCATGCCCCGGGTCGAGGCGGTGCTGACCGCGACCATGCTCGCCTGGTTGATGTACGCCATCGCCGCTGGCTGGGCGTTTTACGCACGCACGGCCTGGGGTGCCTGGGGCGGCACGCTGCTGCCTGCCATGGCGCTGGGCGCGTGCGCCATGGCACCGCAATGGATGGCGGGTGCGCAATGACAACTGGTACCACTACCCCCGCACGCAACGGCGCCGACCGCGAAGGCTTTCGCCAGGCGATGGCGTGGCTGCACACCTGGGCCGGGCTGATCCTGGGGTGGCTGCTGTTTGCGATCTTCCTCACGGGCACGCTGTCGTTCTTTCGCAGCGAATTCAACCTGTGGATGCGGCCCGAGTTGCACAGCATGCTCGGCGCAGCCACCACCCCGGCAAACCAGGCGGCCCAAGCAGCCAACGATGCAGACGGTGCCGCCTTCCAGGTCGCACAAAAATCCATCGATGCGCTGATGCGCAAGGTGCCCGATGTCACGCAATGGATCCTGCACCTGCCCGACGAGCGCGACCCTGCCGTCAACATCCTGTGGCGCGACACCGGCAACGGCCGTTTTGAAACCCTGCGCATGGACCCGCAGACCGGCGAGGCCATCGACACGCGCCAGACCATGGGCGGCGATTTTTTCTACCGCTTTCACTACGAGCTGCGCACCGCCCAGAAGGGCCGGTGGGCCATCGAGGGCCGCTGGGTGGTGGGTGTGGCCACGATGATGATGTTCATCGCGCTCATCACGGGCGTGATCACGCACCGCCGCATCTTCAAGGACTTCTTCACCTTCCGCCCCACCAAGGGCGGGCAGCGCGCCTGGCTGGATGCGCACAACGTGAGTGGCGTGCTGGTGCTGCCGTTCTATTTGATGATCACCTTCAGCGGGCTGATGATCTTCCACACGCTGTACATGCCGGCCGGCATCGCGGCCACCTACAAAAACGAGAAAGGCGTCGACTCCAACGCGTACTTTGCGGAGCTCCAGGGCGAAAAGGCGGAGCAGCGCGTGCGCCGCGGCCCGGGCGACAAGGTCGCGCCCCTGCCGGCCATCGCGCTGCAGCCGATCCTGAACGAAGCGCGCACGCGCTGGGACAACGGGCGCATCGGCAGCGTGCAGGCGCGCCGCGACGCCAAGGGCCGCGCGGTGGTCGAGGTCACGCGCCACGAAGGCGACCGCCTGCAATACCGCCCGCCGCGCCTTTTGTTTGACGCCACCACCGGCCAGTGGCTCGACCAGGCCGACCCCACCGGCCCTGCGGCCAAAACCTACGGTGTGCTGTACGGCCTGCATATGGCGCGTTTTGCCGACATGGGCCTGCGCTGGGCGCTGTTCGGATTTGGCGTGCTGGGCAGCTTGATGATCGCCACGGGCATGGTGTTGTGGTCGGTCAAGCGTGGGGCCAAACATCTGGGCAGATCGCCATCGCAACTGCAACCGCAAATGCAGCCCGGCAGCAACGATGCCACCGAGCCCCATGCCAAACCGTTCAAGGCGCCCTTCGGCGAGCGCCTGGTGGTGGGCATCAACATCGCCACACTGGCGGGCTTGCCGCTGGCTTGCGGGGTGTACCTCGCCTCCAACCGCCTGATCCCTGTGGGCATCGACGGCCGGGCCGATGTGGAACTGGCCTGGTTCTTCAGCGCCTGGGGGCTCACGCTGCTGTGGGCGCTGGCGTGCGCGGTGGTGCGGCCCAGCCGCATGGGCTGGTCGGTGCCGCTGGGCGCGGCGGGCCTGGTGTGGGCCGCACTGCCGGTGCTCAACGCCGTCACCACCCACACCCACCTGGGCATCACGCTGCCTGCGGGGCAATGGGCGTGGGCGGGCATGGACCTAGCCTTCCTGGTCAACGGTGCGGTGTTTGGCTGGCTCTCCTGGCGGCTGCGCCCGGGCCGCGTGCGGCGCGCCAGCGCACGCGCTGCCAACGTGTCGCGCCAGGTGGGCCCGGCCCCGGACGTTTCAGCCTCGGGAGCCTGACCGCCATGTCCGCATTTCTGCTTTGTTTTGCAGCCTGGGCCGCCATCGCCCTGGGCATGGACCGCCACCACACAGACGCGCTGGGCAGGGAGGCCACCGCGCGCCGTCTTCTGCATCTACGCCGCGGCGGATGGCTGCTGCTGGCCTTGTCGCTGTGGCTGGCGGCGCGGCCAGTGGGCCACGTTCCTGCCTCGGTGGGCATCACGGCGTGGACTGTGGCGCTGTCGCTGGCTGCCGTGGCCGTGACCGCGGCAGTCACCTGGCGCCCGCAGCGCACCCCGGCGCTGGCCGGCGCCGCACTACTGGCGGGCTTGCTGGCCTGGGCGCTGGGATGGTGATGTCCTGCATTTCACAGCGCTGAGTCGCCGCCCTTTTCCTCTTTCCCCTTTCCCCCGCTTCTTTCTTCACTCACGCCGCTCCCCCAGCCAGCAGGCCGCCAAGGCCTGCGCCAGGCCGGGCGTGCGTGGGCTCGTCGTCGTCAACGCGTTGCGCATCTACCAGGAAAAAAACCATGCACGCCTTTGCTTCCCACCCGCACCACCGCCTGCACCCCTTGATGGCAGCCCTGCTCGTTGCGTTCTGCGGCACCGCGTTTGCGCAAGCCGCGGCGCCTGCTGCCCCCACCACCACCCGGACGCTGGGCGAGGTCACAGTGCAATCGACCACGGGCGATGACGGCTACTCCCCCGCCGCCAGCACCTCGGTCACCAAGGGCAGCGCGCCGCTGCGCGACGTGCCCCAGGCCGTGAACGTGGTGCCCGAGCAGCTGATGCGCGACCAAGGGGCACGGTCGATGGAAGACGTGCTACGCAACGTGCCCGGCGTGGCCATGAGCCACGGCGACGGCCAGCGCGACCAGGTGGTGATCCGCGGCTTCACGGCCATTGCGGACCAGTTTGTCGACGGCGTGCGCGACGATGCGCTGTACTTCCGCGACCTGGCCGACATCGAACGCGTGGAGGTGCTCAAGGGCCCCGCTGCCGTGCTGTACGGGCGCGGCTCGTCGGGCGGCCTGATCAACCGCGTGACCAAAAAGCCCAAGTTCGGCGAGACCTCGGGCGAGGCATCGCTGGGCCTGGGCAGCTTCGATTACCGCCGCGCCACGGCCGACGTGAACTTGGGGCTGAGCGACACCGCGGCTTTCCGCATCAACGCCGCGGTGGAGGACTCGGGCAGCTACCGCGACCAGCAGTTCGTCAAGCGCCACAACTTCGCGCCGTCGCTTGCGCTCAAGCTCGCGGCGCAGACCGACCTGCTGCTGCAGTACACCAACGCGCGCGACAAGCGCCTGACGGACTTCGGCATTCCGGCGCTCAACGGCCGCCCCGTCAACGTGTCGCCCCGCACGTACTACGGCTCCAGCAACGCCGCGCAAGACGACACCACCACCAGCACCATGCAGTCGTTCGCGGCCACGCTGAACCACCGCTTCAACGAAGACTGGTCGGTGCGCAACGTCACGCGCCTGTACGACTACGCACTGGACCGCTACAACACCCTGCCCGGCGGCACCACCGACCCGGTAAACCTGACCGTGGGCCGCACGCGCTCGTTCATCCTGCGCGACGAAAAAGGCTTCTTCAACCAGACCGACGTCACCTGGCGCAACCAGCTGGGCGGCTTCAAACAGGAATGGCTGATGGGCGTGGAGCTGGGCCAGCAAAAGAAGCGCGCCGAATCCGTCTCGGGCGGTGCAGACCGCGTGCCGATCTTCAACCCGGGCAACCGCCCTGCCCCGGCCATCCCGGCTGCCAGCTTTGCGGCCGACGGCGCCATCCCCAGCCACACCACGCAGGACACGGCCGCGCTGTACTGGCAAAACCAGATCACGCTGGCGCCCCAGTGGAAGGCGCTGGTGGGCGCCCGCTACGACGTGTTCGGGCAGGAGACGACGTTCGACCGCAAGCTCAGCGCGCTCTCGCGCACCGACAAGAAGTTCAGCCCCCGCGCCGGCCTGGTGTGGCAGCCCAGCGATGCGCTGTCGTACTACGTGTCGTACAGCAAGTCGTTCCAGCCCTCGGCCGAGACCTTCGCACTGGCCGCCAACAACACCGGGGCCGAGCCAGAGATCACCGAGAACAAGGAAATCGGCGTGAAGCTCGACGTGCTGGACGGCCGCCTGAACTTCACCGGCGCGCTCTTCAACCTCGAGCGCACCAACATCAAGAACACCGACCCGACCAACCCGTCGCGCCAGATCAACGTGGGCACGCAGCGCACCAACGGCCTGGAGCTGACCGCCAACGGCCGCCTGCCCGGCCGATGGGACGTGAGCGCCGGCTACGCCTGGCTCGACGGCCGCATGACGAAGTCGCTGGCCACCACGGGCTCGCTGCAGCTGCCCGTGGCCGCCATCCCCGCACTGGGCAAGGTGCCTGCGCTCACGCCGCGCAACTCTGCGTTCCTGTGGGCCATGAAGGACCTGGGCCACGGCCTGCGCGTGGGCGGCGGCGTGAACTACGTGGGGGCGCGCTTCACCTCGCTGACCAACCTGGTCACCCTGCCCAGCTACACCACGCTGGACGCCGCGCTGCAGTACACGCTGGGCCAGTGGGATGTGGACGTGAACATCAAGAACCTGGCCAACCGCAAGTACTACGTGTCGTCCCACGGCAGCAACGACAACCTGATCCTGCCCGGCTCGCCCCGCGCGCTCCAGGTGACGCTGCGCACGCGGTTCTGAAGCGGCGCTATCGTGCCGTCCCCCCGTGCCGCCGCAGGGCCGCACGGGGCTTTTCAGAACCTTGATTTGAAGCTTTTTAGGCGGCTAGCGCTTGATACATAAGCGCTAGCAGCTATTGAATTAATAGCAAACAAAACCGAGGAGGCATTACCTGTGTGGGATGGTTCAGCCGGTATGGCCGCATCGTTTTAAATTGGCCGGGCCCTTTCAGCGAACCCGCACACAGCTCAGTTTCTCTTCGCCGGGTTGTCCTGACGATAGGTCCGCTGGGGGCGTATCACTAGGCGCTTGACCTGGGCATCCAAGTCTTTGCTGTGGTACAGGTCCAGACACTTCAGCAGATCGAATCGAACACCCTTGATTTCCGACTCCACCATCGGATTGCGGTAATCGCGTGCCAAGTAGCTATCGACCAACGATTTCACCGCATCAGGGCTTTTTTCAAGGTCGTAGTAGGTCCAGTCGCGCAAGGCGCTCACGCTGCTGCCGGCGTCCACCGCCGCGCTCTTGTCTTTGCCATAGGCGGTCGCGATGCAGGTTGCCAAAACCATGTCCCGGTAATTTTGGGCATAGGTGCGCTCGCCAGCCTGGGGCGAGACGGGCGCGCCTTCCTTTGCATGCAGAACCGAGGCTCTGAGGGCAAGGGCCCACATTGCCGCCATGCGACCAACGACCATCACGGCAGGCACGCCTGCACGCAGCCGCACCACCCACGGCACCAAGGCAACCGCCATCCGTGGCCTCACATCGTCTCCAGGTGCTGCCGCGCGTGCCAGCCCGCCAGGTAGCCCGTCACCGCGTTGTGCAGCGCATCCAGGTCCATGCCGCGCACCTTGGCGGTGTTGACCACCAGCTTGTGGGCCTTGGCACGGTAGGTCACGCGGCCCAGGTTCTTGTGGGGCGCTTGAAGGCGCGGGGCGCCCGGGTGCAGTTCGAATTGCATGACCAGGTTTGAGCCGTTGATCAGCGTCGATGAATAGTCGTTCACGGACGACCAGGGCACGACCTCTGGCCAGCCGGGAACCACGATGCCATCGGCCGTGAGCTGCATGAGCATCACCGAGGAGCGGCGCCAGAACCAGGCAGCAAACGCCCCCAGCACCAGGGCGCCCGCCAACGTTCCGCCCAGCAGCTTCCACGAGCCCGCCAGCGATTTACCGGGCGCCAGGTGGGTCACCACCAAACCGATGAACGCCGCCAAAACCACCGCGGCCAGACCGGCAAAAAGCCAGACGTTGCTCTTGCGCTCATACACCTCGACCGCGCCCTGCGCCTGCTGCACGGCGTCGGTGAGTTCCTTGCGCACCTGCTCGTTGTGCTCGTGCGCCACACCCTTGAAGTCGGCCAGCAGCTGCGCCTGCAGGCCCTGGCTGTCGGCAAACAGCGAGCGCACCCACACCAGGGATTCCGGGTCCGGCACCGACAGGGTCGACTGCACCATAGCGTCGGTCACCGGTGCGTTCACGGCCTTGGCGCGCTCCAGCGTCGGGGGGTGGGTGTCGGTAGGGTGGGCTGTGGCCACTTCGGTGGCGAAGTTGGGGGCCGTGAGGCCGGTCTCGCGCACGGCGTCGTGCAGCATCTGCACCAGGTCGCTGCCCGCCTGCTGGGGGCGCCGGCCGATGTCGGTAAGCACTTTGTCGACCACCTCGTGCAGGGCCGTCACCCGCACCAGCGACCGCGCGATGGCGTCACCGCTGACCAGCTTGGCCGCGACCTGGTCGGCCGCGAATTCGCGCACCCGGCTCCAGTGCTTCACGGCCAGGTCGAAGCGCTGCAGCAGGTATTCGATGAAGGTGGTGGCAGGCAGGTCCATCCATTCGCCGCTGTCGTCGCGGCCATAGATGGCATGCAGGCTGGCCACCAGCTGCTGGTAAATGGGCGAAAACTTCAGGCTGTAGGCCGTATCCGCCCCGGCAAAGTGCCCCAGCTCGTGGGCCAGGATGGCGCTGATCTCGTCGCGCTGCAGCAGCGTGAGGTACGTGAGCGGCAGGTACATGGTCTCGCCGGAGAGCTGCTGGCCGCTGGGCACCAGCCGCATCGCATGGCCGGTGACGTAAAAGCCATCGGTCAGGCCCACCACCAGATGGGCTGGCGCTGCAGCCCCGGCGCCTTGGGCCAGCGTGTCCACATAGGCCCACAGCGCAGGCGCTTCGTGGCGCGACACCGTCACGCCCATGACTTCGCTGGGTTCGTCGTGCAGCACTTTCAGCGACTTGTACAGCGCCAGCAACAGCGTTGCGCTCCACCACAGCACCAGGGCGGCAAACAGCAGGATCACCATCTGGAACTTGGCCTCGCCCGACCCTGCGCGCTGCAGGATCACGACCTGGTACGCCACGCCCAGGCGCGCCGCCAGCAGGCCAGCCACCGTGGTCATCAGCAGGCCCATGTGCACGGTGAGGTAGGTGGGCAGGAGCTTGCGCCACCGGGCAAACTGGTGCATCAGCGCATCGCGCGACTGCAGTGCCTGGCGGCCGGCCGCATTGACGCCCCACAACCCTGCCAGCGCCACCAGCGCGGTCAGCACACCCGCCACCATGGCCGCGATGCTGGCCGGGCGCACCACAGACGCCACCTGGGTGCGGGATTCGCTGTCGCCCCGGATGCTTCTGGCGATCTGCTGCAGCTGGTAGGTGGCTGCCAGGCCGCTGACTTGCCGGCCGTCGATGGTGAAGGTGCTGCGGGGGTTGGCGCGGGCCTCGGCCTCGGCCTGGGTCACTTCCTCCAGCAGTTCCTGGAGCTCGGGGGACAAGCCCGTGTGCTGGTATTGCCGGTACTCCCACAGCCCGATGCCCGAGAGCAGCAAGGGAACACACACCGCCCACAGCACCAGTTGGGCACTGCTGGGCAACCGGTTCCACACCTTGCGGATTTTTTGACCGAACGAAGACGCCATGATTTTTGAATGATTGGTTTTTGATGGACTGGAATCGAGGCACCCACGGGTTGCCTGTGGGTGCGCGGGCCACTGCCTCCCACGTCAGTGACCAGCCCCCTGCGGCTGCCAAGCGCCAGCCCGTGTGGACACAGAGGCCGGCGTGCATCAGCGCGGGCCGATTCTGCCGCTGGCACAGGCCAGAACTCCACGGCACACGATGGCAAGAAGCAACCGTTTGTACGTTGGTGTGTGGCTTCGTGCGTTTCCGCGAGGACCGGTAAGCCGCCAGCCGACATATCGCCACCACCTGTTCGTGTTGCGAAAACGCCTCCTCCGTGACCCCACCAAACCTCAAATCCACGTAAAAAGAACCATTCTCATTTAGAATGTAACTTTACTTATCTGCAAGCCACGCCAAAGCACCCTTGCTTTGCGCAGCCAGCATTTGCCTTCCACCCTGCTGTGGTGAAGGCCGTCTGGCTCGAGCCCGTGGGCTTGCCGCAAATGCCACCCTGCACGCTGCACCGCAGCCATGAGGTTCAGGGGCGTTGCCATGCCAGAGGGTCCGCAACAGCGCACCCCTTCTGCCCACTACCCGCCATGCTTTCGCCCACCGCCCTGCGCCGCTGGTCATGGACCCACAAGTGGTCCAGCCTGGTGTGCACCGTGTTCATGTTGCTGCTGTGCCTCACCGGCCTGCCGCTCATCTTTCACCACGAGATCGGCCACCTGCTCGGCACCGAGGTCGAAGCGCCCGCCATGCCCGCCCACACGCCGCGCGCCAGCCTGGACAAGGTGCTGGCCGCCGCGCAGGCCCTGCACCCTGACCGCGTGGTGCAGTTCGCCTCGCAGCCCGAGGACGACGACGCGCTGTGGTTCGTCACCCTCACGCCCACGCCCGCACCGACCGAGGATTTCAAGTCCATCGCGGTGGACGCGCGCACTGCGGCCGTGCTGTCGCAGCGGCCGGTGGACCAGGGCTTCATGTACATCATGTTCCGCCTGCATGTGGACTTGTTCGCGGGGCTGGCGGGCAAGCTGTTCCTGGGGTTTATGGGCTTGCTGCTGTTGGTGGCCATCGTCACCGGCGTGGTGCTGTATGCGCCGTTCATGCGCAAGCTCGCGTTCGGCGAGGTGCGCCGGGACCGGTCCACCCGCGTGAAGTGGCTCGACCTGCACAACCTGCTGGGCATCGTCACGCTGGTGTGGGCCTTTGTGGTGGGTGGCACGGGCATGATCAACACCTGGGCGGACCTGATGATCAAGTACTGGCAGTACGACCAGCTGTCCACCCTGCTCAAACCGTATGCAGGCCAGCCCACCGTGCCCGTGGCCGAACGCGGGCCGCTGCAGCAGGCGCTGCAGGCCGCGCAGGCGCATGCGCCGGGCATGAAGCTGTCGTTCATTGCCTTCCCGGGCACGGCGTTTTCCAGCCCGCACCACAACACGTTCTTCCTGAAGGGCAACGAGCCGTTGACGTCGCGCCTGCTGCAGCCGGTGATGGTGGATGCCCGCACCGCAGAGGTCACCGCCGCACCGCAACTGCCGTGGTACCTGACGGCGCTGCTGGTGTCGCAGCCGCTGCACTTTGGCGACTACGGCGGCATGCCGATGAAGATCCTCTGGGCGCTGCTCGACATCGCGACCATCGTCGTGCTGGGCAGCGGGCTGTACCTGTGGCTGCGCAAGGGCGTGCAGGCGGGCAGCACCACCGCGGCCGCCACCGCGCCCGCGCCTACCGGCATGCCCACCGCCTCTACCGCCATCCCTGCCGCACGCACCGGCACCCCGCTGCCCCACACGGAGGGCCGCGCATGAAGCCGAACCCGTTGTGGTCGCTGTGGGGTTGGCCCATCGTGGTGGGCGTACTCACCACCACGGGGCTGGTCACCGCCCTGGTGTCCGACACCTGGGGCGACTGGTGGTCGTGGGTGGGCCTGGGCGTTCCGGTGGCGGTGATGGGCTGGTTCTCGCGGCCTTTTGCACGCCCTGCCCCCCCTGCCCTACAGGCCACCCAAGACCGCGCTGGCGCTCCTGCAGATACCGACATGCGCAGCAGCGACATCGCTTCGGCCCCGCGCTGACACCTCCTTCCATTTCACTTTTCACACCACGACCATGCGCCCAGCCACATCCTTCCAGCCCGCCCCGCTGCGCCCCGTTTTTGCCGCCACGCCCGTGGCCGTTGCCGCCGCCGTGATGTTTGCCCTGGCAGCGCCTGCCGTGCTGGCCCAGCAGGCTGCGCCCGCCGCCACCGCGGAAGGCAAGGCGCTGTCCACCGTGACGGTGAACGCCAGTGCCGACGCATCGGCGCAAGGCCTGTCGCCCGCCTACGCTGGCGGCCAGGTGGCCCGCGGCGGCCGTGCCGGCGTG
>SDXZ01000294.1 GCA_004210805.1 Acidovorax sp. | reverse complement strand
TTTCTGCCAGCATGCTGGCCTACTTTGGCTACTATTTCTGGGCCCTGGCGAACTGGAAGGACATTCCCCATGAGAGCGCTGCTTAACCGCTGGCGTCGCAGCCTCTGGCAGGCACTTTTCTACCGCATGGTGTTCGGCGAGCGCGATGCGGCGGGCCGCGTGCTGGCCCACACGCGCATCGCGCCCAGCACCTGCATCGAAGGCGCCGATGGCCTGCAGCTGGCGGACCACGTGTTCATCGGGCAGTTCAACTTCATCGACGCCACCGGCGGCCTGCAGATCGGCGAGGGGGTGCAGGTGACCAACTTTGTGAGCATCGTGACCCACAGCTCCCACCGCGCCATCCGCTTGCTGGGCCAGGGCTATGCCACGCATGCAGGCACCAAATCCGGCTACGTCAGCGCCCCGGTGCAGATCGGCGCCTACACCTTCATCGGCCCGCACAGCCTGATCGAGGCGGGCTCGCGCCTGGGCAAGGGGGTGGTGGTGTGCGCCTATGCGCAGGTGCGTGGCGAGGTGCCAGATTTCGCCATCATGGCCGGCGCGCCTGCGCGCCAGGTCGGCGATGTTCGCGCGCGGGACGCGCAGTTGCTGGCGCAGTACCCCGAGCTGGTGCCGCACTATGAATCGTGGGCTGGCCCACTTTCGCCGGCCAGTCCGTATAGCCCCCATGACTGAGATGACGCAGCCCACGCCCACGCCCACGCGAACGCCCCGGCACCTGTGTCTGCTCGGCGACGCCACCAGCCCCCACGTCCAGCGCTGGGCGCGCGAGATGCTTCAGCGCGGCTGGCGCGTGTCGCTCATCACGGCCCGGCCTGCGCAGGTACCCGGCGTGGAGGTCCGCACGCTGCGGCCGGTGCGTCGCTCCATCGACTGGCTTTTTCGCGTCCGCGAAACGCAGCGCCACGTGCGCGAGCTGGCACCCGACATCGTGCACGCCCACTACATCACGTCGTACGGCTACCTGGCAGCCCGCTGCGGCATACATCCGCTGGTGATGACTGCCTGGGGCACTGATCTGCTGGTCACGCCGCTCAAGAGCCCGTGGATGCGCTGGATCACGGGCTGGACCTTGCGGCAGGCAGACCTCATCACCGGGGACTCGGCCAGCCTGATGGATGCCGTGGCGGGGTTCGGCCCCGCCTGCCCGGCCGAAGAGATCCACTGGGGCGTGGACCTGAACCGCTTTCGCCCTGCGCCCTGGCACAGCAAGCCCGCCACGCACCTGGTCAGCCTGCGCGCCTGGGAGCCTAACTACCGCATCGCCACCATCATCGACGCCTTCGCCCGCCTGCGTGCCGGGCTGCAGGACCACGACCTGCACTTGCACCTGCTGGGCGGCGGCAGCCTGGAGCCCGCTTTGCGCCAACAGGTGCAGGCAGCGGGGCTGCAGCACTGCGTGCACCTGCATGGCCGGCTGGACGACGCGGGCATGGCACGGGTGCTGGGCGACTGCAAGGTTTCCATCTCGGTGCCCGACAGCGACGCCACGTCGGTCGCCGTGCTCGAGAGCATGGCCTGCGGCCTGGCCGTGGTTGCCAGCGACCTGCAGGCCAACCGGCACTGGCTCGGTGCGCAGTGGCTGGTGCCGGCAGGCGATGCCGCGGCGCTGGCGAGCACCTTGCGCGCCCTGGTGACCGACGACGACACAGCCCGCGAGGCGGGCGAGCACAATGCGGCGCGCATCGCCCAAGATGGCGACCGCGCCATCCAGATGAACCGCATGCATGCGCTCTACCAGCAACTTGCAGGCGCACAGTGAACGTACCCGTGAACATGCCAGAGGACCGTGACTTGAACCCGCTGCTCATCAGCGTCATCGTGCCGTGCCGCAACGAGCGGCAGCACATCGACGCCTTCTGCGACTCGGCCATCCGCCAGGTGCTGCCTGAGGGCTGGCGCATGGAAGTGCTTGTGGCCGACGGCGACAGCGACGACGGCACCCGCGAGCGGCTGGAGCAGCGCTGCGCCAGCGACCCTCGCCTGGTGCTGGTGGACAACCCCGGGCGCATCGTCTCCACCGGCCTGAACGCCTGCATCGCCAGGGCCCGGGGAGCCATCATTGCGCGCCTGGATGTGCACAGCCAGTTCGCACCCGACTACCTCGCGCAGTGCGTAGCAGCCCTTTCGCGCACAGGCGCCGACAACGTGGGCGGTCCCTGGGTGGCACGCGGCACCGGCCGCACGGGCGCGGCGGTGGCGGCGGCCTTCCAGTGTCGGTGGGTGGTGGGCGGTGCGCGGTCGCGCGACGTGCAATTCGAGGGCGCGGTGGACACCGTGTACCTGGGCTGCTGGCCGCGCAGCGTGTTCGAGCGCTACGGCCTCTTCGATGAAGCCCTGGTGCGCAACCAGGACGATGAGCACAACCTGCGGCTGCGCCTGGCCGGCGCGCGCATCTGGCAAAGCCGCCTGATCCGCTCTACCTACCATCCGCGCAACTCGCTGCGGCATCTGTTCTCGCAGCAGCGGCAGTACGGCTACTGGCGCCCCTTCGTCATGCGCAAGCACGGCCAGCCGGGTGCCCTGCGCCAGCTCGTACCGGCCATCTTCGTGGCTGCGTTGGTTGCCACCGCAGCACTGTTGCCCTGGACGGTGCTGCCCTTTGCGGGCCTGGCACTGGCGTACGGCGCCTATCTGCTGGCCGCATCCGCGGCAGCAGCCAAGGCTGCGGGCGACTGGGCCCTGCTGCCGCGCTTGCCAGCGGCCATTGCGGCTTTCCATGTGGGCTACGGCCTGGGCACCTGGCGGGGACTGTGGGATATCGTGCGGTCGCGCACACCGTCGGCCGACTTTGCACGGATCACCCGATGACGATGCAAGAACCCCAGGCCGTCGAGGCCCGCTATGCGCGGCGCGATGCTGCCACCGACGAGGCCCGCTACAGCCTGTACGGCAACACGGCCGCGCTGCAGGCCCAGCAGGAGCGCCTGCGCGCCATGGCGCGCACCTGGGCCGTCCACGGCTGGCACAGCCTGGGCGACCGGCGCATGCTGGAAGTCGGCTGCGGCAGCGGCGGCAACTTGCAGGACCTCATTCGCCTGGGCGCCACGCCGGGCTGCCTGACCGGCATCGAACTGCTGCCCGCCCGCGCAGCGCTGGCGCGGGACCTGCTGCCCGGTGCGGTCACCCTGCTGGAGGGCGATGCATGCCGCGCCGATGTGCCGCCCGCCAGCCAGGATGCGGTGCTCGCCTTCACGCTGTTCAGTTCATTGCTCGATGCTGCCTTCCGCCGCGAGATGGCGCAGACGCTGTGGCGCTGGGTGGCACCGGGCGGGGGCGTGCTGGTGTACGACTTTGTGGTGGACAATCCCCGCAACCCCGATGTCCGGCGTGTCCCGTTGCAGGAGCTGCAAGCCCTGTTCCCCGGGGCGCAACTGCAATCGCACCGGTTGACGCTGGCGCCGCCCATCGCGCGGCGGCTGCCGGCGTGGATGATTGCACCGGCATCGCAACTGCTGCGCCCGCTGCGCACCCACCGCCTGACCTGGGCGGCCAAATCTTGATGATGAACACTCCCGCACACACCGGGCACCCCACGCACGGGACGCCGCACCGCATATGAAGATCACTGTCATTGGCACCGGGTACGTGGGCCTTGTCACCGGCGCATGCCTTGCAGAGATGGGCAACCACGTCGTGTGCATGGACCACGATGCGGCGCGCATCGGTGCGCTGCGCGAGGGGCACATCCCCATCCACGAGCCGGGCCTGTCCGACATCGTGGTGCGAAATGCGCACGCGGGGCGGCTCAAGTTCACCACCGACATGGCCCAGGCCGTCGCGCACGGCGTGATCCAGATGATCGCCGTGGGCACGCCGTCTGGCGAAGACGGGTCGGCCGACCTGCAGCACGTGCTGGCCGCCGCGCGGGCCGTGGCGCAGCACATGG
>SDXZ01000084.1 GCA_004210805.1 Acidovorax sp. | reverse complement strand
GGGTTCTTGGGGGTGTCGAAGGCGCCGATGTCTTCCTTGCGGCCGGTCACGAAGTAGTCGGTGAACTCGCGGTTGAAGTTCTGCAGCGGGTCGGGCGTGAAGGTGAAGGTGGTGGCGCCGCTGGACGATCGCGACAGCGGCCGGCCCGCGCTTTCGCGCTCTTGCAGGATCTCGTCGATCAGCGTGCGGTAGTGGGCGGTGATGTTCTTCACGTAGCCCATGTCCTTGTAGCGCCCCTCGATCTTGAAGCTGCGCACCCCGGCGTCGATAAGCGCGCGCAGGTTGGCGCTCTGGTTGTTGTCCTTCATGGAGAGCACGTGCTTGTCGTGCGCAATGAAGCGGCCCTGCGCGTCGGTCACCTGGTAGGGCAGGCGGCAGGCCTGGCTGCAGTCGCCGCGGTTGGCGCTGCGGCCGGTCTGCGCGTGGCTGATGTTGCACTGGCCGCTGTAGGCCACGCACAGTGCGCCGTGGATGAAGAACTCGATGTTGGCGCGGCCCGGAGCATCCACCGGGCCCAGCGCCCTGTGCACCGCGGCGATCTGCTGCACCGTGAGCTCGCGCGCCAGCACGATCTGCGAAAGGCCCGCGTCCTGCAGAAAGCGCGCCTTCTCGGCCGTGCGGATGTCGGTCTGGGTGCTGGCGTGCAGCTGGATGGGCGGCATGTCGTCCATCGCCAGCAGGCCCATGTCCTGGATGATCAGCGCATCGGCACCAGCCTGGTACACCTGCCAGGCCATGCGGCGCGCGGCCTCGAGCTCGTCGTCGCGCAGGATGGTGTTGAGGGTGATGAAGATGCGGCTGTTGAAGCGGTGCGCGTGCCGTACTAGGCGCTCAATGTCCCGGATGTCGTTGCCTGCGCCGGCCCGTGCGCCGAAGGCCGGGCCGCCGATGTAGACGGCATCGGCGCCGTGGTTGATGGCTTCGATGCCGATGTCGGCGTCGCGCGCAGGCGAGAGCAGTTCGAGCTGGTGGGGCAGGAGAGACATGGGGCGTGATTATCCCAGCCATGTTCGGTGGAGCGCCATCCCCGCGCGCTGCCCGCGGCGGTGGGCTGACTATTAGCCAGATTAATGATGCGCCACGTTGCTATGTTTACATATCAATTGGGCGCAAACACGGGTTCGAGTGGCTAGGATGCGGGGCCCTGCCATGCCCCAAGGTGGTGCGTGGCAGCTTGCTCATTCTGTTTTTGGAGATCCTCACCGTGTTTCGCCGTGCTTACCGACTGCGCCTTTCCTCCCCGTCACTTCTGCGATTGACTGCGGTAGCCGCAGCAGCCTGCGCAATCACGGCGGGCCCCGCCTTCGCGCAGGACACGCAATCCGTCAAGATCGCCCAGGCCGGCCCCCTGTCGGGCGGCATTGCGCACATTGGCAAGGACACCGAAAACGGCGTGCGCCTGGCCATTGACGACCTGAACGCCCAGAACCTCGTGATCGGCGGCAAGAAGATCAGGTTTGAACTTGCGGCCGAAGACGATGCCGGCGATCCGCGCCAGGCCACCGCCGTCGCGCAAAAGCTGTGCGACCAGAAGGTGGCGGGCGTCGTCGGGCATCTGCAGTCGGGCACGTCCATCCCGGCAGCGGCGATTTATGACCGATGCGGCGTTCCCCACATCACGGCGGCCGCCACCAACCCCGACCTGACCAAGCCCGGCTACAAAACCACTTTCCGGCTGATCGCCAATGACAACGCGCTGGGTGCGGCGCTGGCGCTGTTTGGGGCGGACCACTTGAAGCTCAAGAGCGTGGCCATCATTGACGACCGCACGGCCTATGGGCAGGGCGTGGCCTCGGTATTCAAGGCCACGGCGCAACAAAAGGGGTTGAAGGTGGTGGGCGAGGAATTCACGAGCGACAAGTCCACCGACTTCATGGCCATCCTCACGTCCATCAAGAACAAGAAGCCCGATGCGATCTTCTACGGCGGCCTGGACGCGCAGGCCGGCCCCATGCTGCGCCAGATGGAGCAGCTGGGCCTGGGCCATGTGAAGTTCTTCGGGGGCGACGCGCTGTGCACCGAAAAACTCCCCGAACTGTCGGGCAAGAGCCCCGCGCTCAAGAACGTGACCTGCGCCACCGGCGGCGCGTCGGTCGACAAGATGCAGGGCGGCGCCGACTGGAAGAAGCGCTACGACGCCAAGTTCCCGGGCCAGTTCCAGATCTACAGCCCCTACGCCTACGACGCCGCCATGGTGCTGGCCGATGCGATGAAGCGCGCCAACTCGGTGGACCCGAAGGTGTACATCCCCTTCATCGGCAAGACGGAATACAAGGGCGTGACGGCCAACATCGCCTTCACAGCCAAGGGCGAGCTGACGGCGCCCGCCGTGACGCTGTACACCTACAAGGACGGCAACCGCGTGGCGTTGAACTGATCTCCTCGCCAACGCGGGCATGTTCCCTTCCACCAGCGGCCGCCCAGTGCGGCCGTTTTCCATGGTGTTGGCAGTCGCTGTTTGCCTTTACAGTCGGGCCGGTATCGCGCTGGGCAAGGCAGTCCTGCCAGCGTGGACCGGGCGCGAAGCCCGCCTAAGGAGATCTTTCATGCGTGCAGTTTTTGGTTTGGTCGGGCTGGTGGTGGTACTGGCCGTGGTGGGTGTGCTGGCCAAGAAGCAGCTCTCCGCCGTCCGCACGCCAGTGCCTTCGCTGCAGACGGCCCCTGCCGGCAGCGCCGCGGCACCCGCATCGGCCGTGCCGGCCGCCACGGTGCGGGACCAAAGCCAGCAGATCCAGCAGCAGGTCAAGCAGCAGATGGAAGGGCTGATGCAGCAGGCACGCCCCATGCCGGAAGACGAGAAATAGTGCTAAAAATGGCCTCTAGCGCTTGTTGTGTAATGGTTTGTTGCTATTAAGTTGGTAGCAATGACGCTGAGCGACGACATGCACTGGATGCAGCTTGCGCTGGCCGAGGCCCAGGCCGCCGCGCAGGCGGGGGAAGTGCCCGTGGGCGCCATCGTGGTCAAGGACGGCCAGGTGATCGCCACCGGCCGCAACGCACCGGTGGAGGGCCACGACCCCACGGCGCACGCCGAGATCGTGGCACTGCGCGCCGCGGCCCAGCGCCTGGGCAACTACCGCCTGGATGGCTGCAGCTTGTACGTGACCCTGGAGCCCTGCGCCATGTGCAGCGGCGCGATGCTGCATGCGCGCATCGCGCGGGTGGTCTACGGCGCGCCGGACCCCAAGACGGGTGCGGCGGGCTCGGTGCTCAACCTGTTTGGGCATGCCGAGATCAACCACCAGACGCAGGTGCACGGCGGGGTGCTGGCCGAGGAATGCGGCGCGGCGCTGAGCGAGTTCTTCCGCCGCCGCCGCAGCCAGCAGCGCACCGAGGCGCTGGCCCGCCACCCGCTGCGCGACGACGCCCTGCGCACGCCCGATGCGGCCTTTGCCCACCTGCCCGGGTACCCCTGGGCGCCGCGGTACGTGAGCGACCTGCCCAGCCTGGCCGGCCTGCGCATGCACTACCTGGACGAGGGCCCGCAGAGCGGTGCGCACGGCGCGGCGCGCACCTGGCTGTGCCTGCACGGCAATCCGGCGTGGAGCTATCTGTACCGGCGCATGCTGCCGGCCTTCATCGCAGCGGGCGATCGCGTGGTCGCGCCCGACCTGATCGGTTTTGGCAAGAGCGACAAGCCCAAGAAAGACGCGGCACACCAGTTTGAATGGCACCGCCAGACGCTGCTGGAGCTGGTCGAGCGGCTGGATCTGCGCAACGTGGTGCTCATGGTGCAGGACTGGGGCGGCATCCTCGGGCTGACTTTGCCCATGGCCTGCCCTGAGCGTTTTGCGGGTGTGCTGGTGATGAACACCCTGTTGGCCACCGGCGACACGCCGCTGCCCGCGGGTTTTGTCGACTGGCGCGCGATGTGCCGCGACAAGCCGCTGTATGGCGTGGGGCGGCTGTTTGCACGCGGAAATCCGCACCTGTCGGCCGCGGAATGCGCGGCCTATGACGCGCCGTTCCCAGACAAGGGCTATCGCGCGGCGTTGCGCGCCTTCCCGGAGCGCGTGCCCGACGCTGAGGACGACCCGGGCGCAGCCTTGTCGCGGCAGGCGCGCCAGTTCTGGCAGCAGCAGTGGCAGGGCCAGAGCCTGATGTTTGTCGGCGCCAAGGACCCCGTGCTGGGGCTTGCTGCCATGCAAGGTTTACAAAGCGACATCCGCGGCTGCCCCGCGCCCATCGTGCTGCCGCAGGCCGGCCACTTCGTGCAGGAGCACGGCGAGGAGATCGCCGCGCGGGCTGTGGAATACTTCGCGCTTTCCGGCGCCGGCCGTTCCAGCGGCTGACATCGCACCGGACCTCTCTTTTTGACGGAGCGGGCCCCTGGGGGCCCGGGCGCTTTGCACGACCACGATCACGACCATTCCCACTGCAGCCACGACCACGGGCCCAAGCACATCTATATCTATTCGCCTTCGAGTGCGGTGCGCGACAAGGCGGCCTTCAAGCGCGGCATTGCCCGCCTCAAGGCCTTGGGCCATGAGGTCGAGGTGGACGTGGACGCGTTGGCCACACACACCCGGTTTGCGGGCGACGACGCCACACGCCTGGTCGCCATCCACCGCGCCGCTGCGAGCGGGGCCGATGTGGCGCTGATCTCGCGCGGGGGCTATGGCCTGTCGCGCATCCTGCCGGGCATCCGCTATAGGGCAGTGGCCAAGGCGATTGCGGGCGGCATGCGGTTTGTGGGGGTCAGCGACTTCACGGCCTTTCAGTTGGCGCTGCTGGCCAAGACCGGCGCCACGTCCTGGGCGGGCCCGTCATTGGGCGCCGACTTTGGTGTGGCAGGCGAGCCCGACGACATCATGGAAGCCTGCTTTGACGACCTGCTGACCGGCCACGGCGAAGGCACAGGCTGGCGCATGAACAATGAAAAGCCCAGCGCCACCACGGGCAAGCCTGCGGTGCCCAACGTGTATGTGAAAAGCGCCACGCTGTGGGGCGGCAACCTGGCGGTGCTGGCCTCGCTGGTGGGCACGCCGTACCTGCCGGCGGTCAAGGGTGGCGTGCTGTTCTTGGAAGACGTGCATGAGCACCCCTACCGCATCGAACGCATGCTGACCCAGCTCCTGCACGCCGGCGTGCTGGCACAGCAAAAGGCCGTGGTCCTGGGGCAGTTCACCAACTTCACCCTCGCGCCGCACGACAAGGGCTACAAGCTGCAATCGGTGGTGGATTGGCTGCGCACCCAGATCAAAGCGCCCGTGCTCACGAACCTGCCGTTCGGCCATGTGGCGACGAAGGTGCTGCTGCCCGTGGGCGCCACGGTGTCGTTGTCGGTGGAAGAGCGCGACGCACTGATCTACTGGGGGCATCAGCACTAGCACTAGCGCGGGGCTTCGGGTCGCTCAGCAAACTTTGGCAAGAGCGATTTCCTGAAAACTTGCAATGCGGGCCGGCGCGGCGCCTGGTGCGCCCCTGAAGCGCGGCGTTCAATGTTCAGTGAACGTGCGGTGAATGCGGGGCTTGTGGCGGTCGCAGCGTGCGCGGCAATTGCCCCTGGAAGAGGGTGGTGAGCTGGTCCACCACCCACTGCGCATCTGCCTCGCCGCGCAGGGGTGACAGGGTGTTGAAGAGGTCGGCGCGGAGGTACCACAGGGCTTCGATGTCGCCCGCGTAGCGCAGGCGGATGTTCATCCTGGCCACTTCGCACCCCGTGTTGCCCACCAGCGTTTGCAGCATGGCCTGGCGCACGTCCTCCAGCCCCTGGTCACGCACCCATGCGGTCGACGCCGGCTTGTCCCGGCCGAGCAGGTCCTGCAGGTCGTTGCGAAGAGTGGGCTTGTTCCAGCGCATGGAGGGAGGCGAGGGCGGTTTCGAGGGAGCTTTAGTGAGCGGGGTCGGCAAAATTAAGCGCGGCCCAGCATCCCCGCAAGGGGAATGCTCCTGTTTTTGTATAAAGACAACACGCACTGCCCATTTGTTGCCAATTTTTACGTGTTGGTGAGGAGGATCGGGATCAATAGACGGTCTCTAAAACTGAACTGGCTGCAGCCCGCACCCACCCGACATCTCCTGCCATTTTGCAGAGTGCGCCCCCCGGGCGCTTGCACTAAACTGATTCACATGATGTTACTGATTGGCCTGCGTTCATGAGTGTGTTGTCCACGATGGTCTACGCAGACATCTCCGGCAGTACCGCTTTGTACGAGGCGCTCGGCAACGAGCGCGCCACCGAATCCGTCACCCAGGTCACCCATTGGATCAGCGAGGCCATCGAGTCCCATAACGGGCGGGTGGTCAAGATGCTGGGGGACGGCGTGCTGGGCGTTTTTGGCGATGCGGCCAGTGGTGTCAGCGCCATGGCCGCGATGCTGCGCCAGCACAAGGCACGCAAGGAACACTGGCCGGACGTGCGCGTCGGCGTGGCCAGTGGCGAGGTGGTGGATGTGGACGGCGACTGCTACGGCGACGCCGTGAATGTGGCGTCCCGCCTGTGCGAGCGGGCCGGGCCCAGCGAGATCTGGGCCACCGAGACCACGGTGCTGCTGGCAGGCGCCGCGCCGGACGTCTGGTACCGCAAGCTCGGCATGATGGACATCCGCGGCAAGGCCGAGCTGCTCATGCTCTACCACGTGGAATGGCGCGAGGACGAAGCGCCCGACTCGCTGACCATGCAGGCGGCCCTGGTCAGCAACTTCGCCCCGCCCGATCCGGTTTTGGGGCAGATTCAGTTTTCCTGGCACGGCGTGGACCGGGCCTTCACGTCCGCAGACACGCCCGTGCTGGTGGGCCGCGCGCTGCATGCGCAGTTGTGCGTCAACGACCCGCGGGTGTCGCGCCTGCATGCGCGCATCGACTGGCGCAACAGCGGCTTTGTGCTTACGGACATGAGCAGCTTCGGGACGTGGGTGCGGTTTCAGGGCAGCGGCTCGCCCGTGCGTTTGCGGCGCGACGCCTGCATCCTTCATGGCGAAGGGCACATTGCGCTCGGCGTGTCGTTCATGCAGCCCGGCGCCCCGACGGTGAGTTTTCGCGTGGCGGGCAGCAGCGTGCACCTGGGCTGAAGCCGCGACGCAAAATTCAAAAAGCGGGGCTCGCCCGCGGGCTTTTGGTGCGCTGCGGGCGCAGCACTCCGAACTGGGCCCACGCGTCCCCACGACGCACCGGCCACCACAAGAAACAATGCGACAGGAGACAACAACATGGCATGGATGAAACGGACCGCCCTCGGTCTGGTGGTGGTGGCGCTGCTGGCAGGCACGGGCGCCGCGGTGTATGTGCAGCGCAGCTTTGCCACGCTGGACGGTACTTTGGGGGTGGCCGGTCTTGCGCAGGCGGTGCAGGTGCGGCGCGATGCTTCCGATGTCACCCACATTGAGGCGCAGACCCCGCAGGACGCCTGGTTTGCCATCGGCTACGTGCATGCGCAAGAGCGCACCTGGCAGCTCGAATTCAACCGCCGCGTGATGCACGGCCAGCTGTCCGAAGTTTTTGGCAGCGCCACGCTCGAGACCGACAAACTCATGCGCGGACTCGACATCATGGGCGTGGCGCGCCGGCAGTACGCCGGCCTGCCGCTGTACGCCAAGGAGGCTCTGCAGGCCTACAGCAAGGGCATCCACGCCTTTCACAAAGACCGACCGCAGGCGCTGCCGCCCGAGTTCCATGTGCTGGGTGTGCAGCCCGGCGGTGCACAGGGCGCGGTGTGGGAGCCAGAAGACAGTGTGGGCTGGGCGCTGATGATGGCGCTGGACCTGGGCGGTAACTGGGGCACCGAGTTCGCGCGCCTGTCGGTGGCCCGCACGCTGGACACCGACCGCCTGTGGCAGCTGATGCCGCCTTATCCGGGCGAGAAGCCGGCCGCATCGGCCGACCTGGCTGCGCTGTATCGGCAACTGGGCGTGTACCGCGCGGGTGGCGCAGGCTCCACGGCGGCGGCGCAGGGCCGTGCCCACACGGCGACAGCACCCGAGGTGAGTCCGCACAAAGACGAGGGTATGTTGTCGCGGCAGATCAGCGCCGGCATGCTGGCCTGGGCCGAGGAGCTGACCCGCAACGCCGGCACCAACGAGGGCAAGGGCAGCAACAACTGGGTACTGTCTGGCACGCGCACCGTCAGCGGCAAGCCGCTGCTTGCCAACGACCCCCACCTGGGCCTGTCGGCGCCGGCCATCTGGTACTTTGCCGGCATGCAGGCGCCCGCGGGCCAGGCATCGGACGGCACGCCGATGGGCGCCATGAATGCCGTGGGCGCCACCTTGCCCGGGATGCCGTTTGTGGTCCTGGGGCGCACGGACAAAGTGGCCTGGGGCTTTACCAACACGGGCCCCGATGTGCAGGACCTGTACCTGGAGCAGATCAACCCGGCCGACGCCACGCAATACCGCACGCCGGACGGCTGGGCGCCCTTCAAGGTGCGCAATGAAACCATCCGCGTCAAGGGCGAAGCCGATGTGCAGCTGCAGGTGCGCAGCACCCGCCACGGGCCCGTGCTGAGCGACGTGCAGAAGTCGCACGCCGACGTGCTGGACCTGGGCAAATACGTGATCGCGCTGCGCTGGAGCGCGCTGGACGACGACAACCAGACCGTGCTGGCGGGCTTCAAGACCAACCAGGCCCAAAGCGTGGACGAGCTTTTTGCAGGCTTGGCGCACTACCACTCGCCCATGCAGAGCGTGGCGGCAGCCGATGTGCAGGGCAACATCCGCTTCAAGGCCGCAGGCCGCGTGCCGCTGCGCGATGCCGCCAACGACATCCGCGGCGTGGCGCCATCGCCCGGCTGGGATGCGCGCTACGACTGGAAGGGCTGGCTGCCGTATGACCAAACCCCGCAGGACGACGGCACGCGGGGCTGGATCGCCACCGCCAACCAGCGCGTGACAGCGCCGGGCTACCCGCATTTCCTCACGCAGGACTGGGCCTTGCCCTACCGCTACGAGCGCATCGCGCAACTCATCGAGGCCACGCCCCAACACGACGCGGCCAGCATGCAAGCCATCCACCGCGATGTGACCTCGCTGGCCACGCGCCGCCTGTTGCCGCACCTGCAGCAGGCCCAGTCGAAACATGCGCTGGCGGCGGCCGCGCAACAGCAGTTGCAGGGTTTCGATGGCGTGATGGACGCAGGCAAAGCCGCGCCGCTGATCTTTGTGGCCTGGACGGACGAGCTGGCACGCGGCGTCATCATTCCGCGCATCGGCGAAGAGCGCTTCACAGCCACCTACGGCAAGCGCGACTACCGTGCGGCGCTCGAGGGCATCCTGGAGCGCAACGACAGCTGGTGGTGCCAGCCGGCGTCGTGTGCTGAGCAATCCGCCGCCGCCCTGGGCCGTGCGCTCGACCGCCTGCAGGCGGTGTACGGCACCAACCCGGCCACGTGGCGCTGGGGCACGGCGCACCCGGCGCTCAGCGCGCACCGGCCGTTTGGCAACGTGCCGGCACTCGCCCGCTTCTTTGATGTGAGCGTTCCATCCCACGGCGATGCCTACACCGTGAACGTGGGCCAGTACAACGCGGGCGAAGCGAGCGGCCCGTATGTGAACCGCCACGCGGCCTCGCTGCGCGCGGTGTATGACCTGGCCGACCTGGAACAGTCGCGCTTCATCTACCAGACAGGCCAGAGTGGCCTGGTGTTCTCTCCGCGCTACCGCGACATGAGCAGCACGTGGGCCGAGACCGGCTACCGCGCGCTGCAAAGCCGGCCTGCGCGCTGGACGCACGAGCTCACGCTCACTCCATCCAGCGCCCCCACCTCTGCCGCCGCCGCGCAGTGACGCAGGCTGCAAGAAAGCACACCATGGGTTTTGTACCGTTGATCGAAGTCACACGCGGCGGCCTGGTCGAGTGCCAGCACTGGGGCGCAGTGGCTGTGGCCAACCGCGACGGCAGGGTGTTGGCCCAGGTGGGTGACCCGTACACGGTCACCTTCACCCGCTCCACCATCAAAGCGTTCCAGGCGCTGCCTTTCATGCAGTCGGGCGGCGCCCGCGCGCTGGGCTGGGGGCGGGGCGAGCTGGCGCTGCTGTGCGCCAGCCACAACGGCGAGCCCATGCATGTGGAGCAGGCCGAGCGGATGCTGGCCAGCGTGGGCAAGGACTACCACGCGCTGCGCTGCGGCTGCCACCGGCCGCTGTTTGCCGAACTGGGACTCGGCGCGCTGCCCCCAGGTTTTGTGCCGGACGAGCGCCACAACAACTGCAGCGGCAAACACGCGGGCTTTGTGGCGCACTGTGTGCAGCAAGGCTTGCCGCTGGACGATCACCTCGACCCGGCCCATCCGCTGCAGGTCGCCATCCGCGAACAGGTTGCGCAAGCGGTGGGCTTGGCGCCTGAACAACTGGCGATGGGCATCGATGGCTGCTCGGCGCCCAACTACGCCATGCCGCTGGCGAGCCTGGCCCGGGGCTATGCCCGCCTGGCGGGTGGCGCGCCGGACACAGACCTGCACCAGAGCCTCACCGAACTGGCCGATGCCATGGTCGCGCGGCCGGAGCTGGGCTCGGGTACCGGCCGGCACGACCTGGACTTCATGCGCGTGGGTCAAGGGGACTGGGTCTCCAAGACCGGCGCCGACGGCGTGCAGGTGGTGGGCAGCCGCAGCCGGGGCGAGGCCTTTGCACTCAAGGTCATGGACGGCAACATGGTCGCGCAGGTGGCCGCCGCCGTGGAAGTAATGGACCAGCTCGGTTGGCTCGATGCCCGGCAACGCGAGGCGCTGGCGCCGCGCCGGTCAGACCGAATCGTCAACCCGCGGGGGCTGCAGGTGGGTGGGCGCCGGGCCGTGTTCCGGCTGGAGTCTGCCCGCGCTTGAGAGGCCGGTGGCGCGCCCGGCGCGGGTGCGTCAGGCTGAAAAATCAAGCCAAAATGGCCTCTAGCGCTTTATTGGTAAGCGCTTGCTGCTACAAAAAATGTAGCAAACGGTTCGGTGTCGGGCAACACGTAGATCACGCCACGGGCTTGCCCGAACAAGGGTGAGATGAACTGGTTGTAAAACGCCTCGGGTGCATTCACACAGCCGTAGCTGATGCGCTTGTCGCCCGCGCCCTGGCTGGCCAGGCGCTGGTGGCGTCGCTCGGCGGCGCTGACGCTGCGTACGCGGTGCAGCGACACAGCGGCCTCGTAGTCAATCCAGACGATGTCGTCGCCCTTCAGATTGCGCCCAGGCTCGGTCACAAAACGGCCTGCCGGCGTGGTGCGCTCGTCCGGCCGAATCTGCGACAGCGGGCGCTGGCCGATGTCCGGCGCCGAGCGGTCGCCCAGCGCCGCGCCCAGCAGCACGGGCGAACTGCTCATCCATTCCCCGCGGGCCGAGAACACATGGATGCGGGCTGCTGGCTTGTCGATCACGGCAAAGGGCAGGCCCTGGTGGTCGGCGGTAGCGGTGGCCCAGCGCACCAATTGGCGGGCCGGGCCCGAGGCATCCTTGGGCAGCGCCAGGGCGGACAAGGGTGTTACCAGAGCCAAAGCTGCCGTGGAAAGGGCCAGGCGGCGGTTCAAGTTCACAAAAAGCATGTCATTCATCCAAAACGCATTACAAGCCACAGCCACAGCCACAGCCACAGCCACAGCCGCAGCCTCAGCCACAGCCACAGCCACAGCCGTCGAACCCGGCGCGGCCCCAGGCCAGTGCACCCGTGGATCTGGCTCCGCCAGTCCACCGGGTGCGTCCCCCTCGGGGGAAGGCGCCGCAGGCGACTCAGGGGGGCTTCTTCCTTTTCAAGCCAATGCCCCCAATAATGCCTGCACCCGTGACTCTTGCGAAGCCTTGGCTTCGGCAGCCCCATGTTTGATCGCCTCCGCAAAGCATTCAGCGCCTATGGCGGCCCAGCATCCGGCCCGGGCCGCCCGGTGACCAACCGCGATGTGTCCCGCTGGGCCGCAGACCAGCGGCTGCCCATCGTGGCCCACGCAACCGAAGGGCATTTCGACCTGGGCGGTGACATCCACGGCCACCCCTGGCGGCTGGAATGCAGCGTGCCCACCCGCGACTACGTGCACGGCCTGGAACTGCGCGGCCGCGCCGACGTGGGCGCGGACCCCGACGCTGCGGTAATGGTCATCAACCGCCCGCTCAAGGAAGTCCTGGAGGGCACCGCCTACAACGCCATCACCGACACGCTGCAGACGGCCATCAGCAGCAACCTGCCCGAAGAGATGCGCTGGTTGTCGATGTACGAAGAGATGACCTGGCCCGGCCTGCCGGCATCCTTCCGCGAACACTTCACGGTGGTGGCCGAGCGGATCGAGCTGGCGCAGCGCTGGATCCATGCGCCGGTGGTCTCGCAACTGCTCAACGCGGTGGAAGGCGAGGGCGGCGCAGAGCGCGCCAAATCGCCCATGGTGCTGATGCTCGCGCGGGGCAAGGTCTACCTGCGCCTGGAGCACACCCAGCGCAGCCTGGCCGAAATCGCGCACGCCAAGCAGCTGCTGCTGGTGGCCGGGCAGGCCGCTTTGCAGAACCTGCCGCCGATGTCGGTGGCGGGGCCGGATGACGAGTCGAGCATCACCCGCTAGCGCCGCGAGCGCCTGACCCAGTAGGAAACGGAGCGGAAAACGGAAAACGGGGCCAGTGGCCCCGTTGTTCATGGTGTGCTCAGTCCCACGACCTATGCGACTGGCACGCCCCAGGGCCAGTGCCCCCGCGCAAGGGCCGCCCCGCCGCGCTAGGGGCGTCCCCCTCCCGCGCGCAGCGCGAGAGAGGGGGAAGACGCGAAGCGGCTCAGGGGGAGCTTATTTCCTAACCTCCGCGGGTCACAGGCACGCCCGCATCGCGACCATAGGTGCCGTACTTGCCCAGCTCCCACTTGGCAATCGCGTTGCGGTGCACTTCGTCCGGGCCGTCTGCAAAGCGCAGCGTGCGTGCCCCGGCGTAGGCATAGGCCAGCGGAAAGTCGTCGCACATGCCGCCGCCGCCGTGGGCCTGCATGGCCCAATCGATGACCTGGCAGGCCATGCTCGGGGCGACCACCTTGATCATGGCGATCTCGGTCTTGGCGACCTTGTTGCCGGCCACGTCCATCAGCCAGGCAGCCTTCAGCGTGAGCAGGCGGGCCATGTCGATCTTGCAGCGGGCTTCGGCAATGCGCTCCTGCGTAACAGTCTGCTGGGCCACCGTCTTGCCAAAGGCCACGCGCGACGAGGCGCGCTTGCACATCAGCTCAAGCGCGCGCTCGGCCAGGCCGATGAGGCGCATGCAGTGGTGAATGCGCCCGGGGCCAAGGCGGCCTTGCGCGATCTCAAAGCCACGGCCTTCGCCCAACAGGATATTGGACACCGGCACGCGCACGTTCTCGAAAGTCATTTCCACGTGGCCGTGCGGCGCGTCGTCGTAGCCCAGCACGTTGAGTGCGCGGATGATGGTGATGCCCTTGGCATCGGCCGGCACCAGCACCATGCTCTGCTGCGAGTGGCGCGGCGCTTCAGGGTCGGTCTTGCCCATGGTGATGAACACGGCGCAGCGCGGGTCGGCCGCGCCAGAGATCCACCACTTGCGGCCGTTGATCACGTACTCGTCACCGTCGCGCTCGATACGCGTTTCGATGTTGGTCGCGTCGCTCGATGCCACGTCGGGTTCGGTCATGGCGAACGCCGAGCGGATCTTGCCTTCGAGCAACGGCTTGAGCCAACGCGCCTTGTTGGCGTCGTCGCCATAGCGCGCGATGGTCTCCATGTTGCCGGTGTCGGGCGCGGAGCAGTTGAACACCTCACTGGCCCATGGCACGCGGCCCATGATCTCGGCCAGGGGCGCGTATTCCTGGTTGGTGAGGCCCGCGCCGGTGTAGCCCGATGCTGCGGCACTGTCCACCGGCAGGAACAGGTTCCACAGGCCGGCAGCCTGGGCCTTGGGTTTCAGGTTCTCGATGGTCGACAGCGCCGTCCAGCGCTTGCCTGCCGTCGTGTTGGCGGCCAGCTCGTTCTTGTACGCGGCCTCGTTCGGGTAGATGTGGTCATCCATGAACTGGAGCAGCCTGGCCTGCAGTTCCTTGGTTTTGGGCGAGTAGTCAAAGTCCATGGGTGTCTTCTCCGTTGGTAATCGAGGGGCGGCTCTCCAGCCTGGTTTGCCGGGTACGCCTGTTGGGGTGCGGTGGTTGTCGTGCCTGCTTTACCCACGCTGCGCAAACGACCACGCCAGCTCGGCCATGGGCCGCGCGGTGTCGCCCGAGGCCTTGGCCTGCGCGCTGGAGGCGGTGCCTGCCTCCACCCGCTTGGCAATGCCCTGCAGGATGGCGGCGATGCGGAACATGTTGTAGGCCAGGTAGAAGTTCCAATCGGCACGCAGTGCTTCGGGTGTGGCGATGCCGGTGCGTTCGCAGTAGCGGCGGATGTAGCCGTCTTCGTCGGGGATGCCCAGGGCGGCCAGGTCCTGCCCGGCAATGCCGCGGCCCATGGCGGCGGGGATGTGCCAGCTCATGCAGTGGTAGCTGAAGTCCGCCAGCGGATGGCCCAGCGTGGACAGCTCCCAGTCGAGCACCGCGATCACGCGCGCCTCCGTGGGGTGGAACATCAGGTTGTCGAGCCGGTAGTCGCCGTGCACGATGGAGACGTGGGCCTCGTCCCGCGCGCTGGCGGGCATGTGGGCAGGCAGCCATTCCATGAGCTTGTCCATCTCGGGGATGGGCTGCGTGACGGACGCCACGTACTGCTTGCTCCAGCGGCCGATCTGGCGGTCGAAATAATTGCCAGGCTTGCCGTAGCTGGCCAAGCCCCGGTCGGCGAACTTGACGGTATGCAGTGCGGCGATGACGCGGTTCATCTCGTTGTAGATGTCGCCGCGCTCGGCTTGTGTCATGCCGGGCAGGGATTGGTCCCACAACACGCGTCCCTGCATGCACTCCATCACGTAGAACGCGCGGCCAATCACCGACTCGTCCTCGCACAGCACAAACATGCGGGGCACGGGCACATCGGTGCCGTACAGGCCGCTCATCACCGCAAATTCACGCTCGATGGCATGGGCCGAGGGCAGCAGCTTGGCCACCGGGCCGGGCTTGGCGCGCATCACATAGCTGGTGCCGGGTGTGATGAGCTTGTAAGTGGGGTTGGACTGCCCGCCCTTGAACATCTCCACCGCCAGAGGGCCGGCAAAGCCCTCCATGTTTTGAGTCAACCAGGCGGTCAGCGTTTCGATATCGAACGCGTGCTGGTCGGAGACGGGCCGGGTGCCCACGAAATGGTCAAAGTTGCTCATGGGTGGGCGGGGAGTCCGTGTTTCTTCAGTTGTCGGTTTCGGCAATGCGCATCAGCGCTTCGCGGTCGCGCACCACCAGGCCACCCGGCTCGATGCGGATGGCGTCCTCGCGCTCCATTGCCTTGAGCTCCTGGTTCACCCGCTGGCGCGATGCGCCCAGCAGCTGCGCCAGCTCTTCCTGCGCCAGCTGCAGCCCAATGCGCATCTCGCTGCCGTCCGACAGGCTGGGAATGCCGTAACTGCGCACCAGGTGCACCAGCTGCTTGGCCAGCCGTGCGCGCAAGGGCAGGGTGTTGAGGTCTTCCACCAGACCGTACAGCTGGCGAATGCGCCGTGCATGCAGCCGCAGCATGGCCTCGTAGAACTCGGTGTGCGCCGCGAGGATCTTCCGGAAGTCGGCCTTGGCCACACACAGGATCGTGGTGTCGCCATGCGCATAGGCATCGTGCGTGCGCCGGTCCCCGTCGAAGATCGCCACATCGCCGAACCAGATGCCCGGCTCCACATAGGTCAGCGTGATCTGCTTGCCCGAGATGGAGGTGGAGCTCACACGCACCGCACCGCGCGCGCAGGCAATCCGAAGGTGAAAGGGATGAAAACCAGCGACCTGAGTTGATCGCTTCACGTTCTTCGATAGTAAGAATCGGGTCGTCCATGGCCTGTCTTTTGCGTGACTAGAAACAGGACCATTGTCGCGTCAGGGACCTTCGTCCTGCGTCAGGGTTGTCACCTGCGTGTCTGTGCTCCGCCAGCAGCGCTAAGAAAAGAAAAAGCCCCGGTTGCTGGTCAGCAAGCCGGGGCTTAGGGTGGGTGCGGGCGACAAGGATGTGGCGCTATTCGTAGCGCGGCACGCCTTTTTCAAGGAAAGCCGTGATGCCCGCGCCACCGTTGATGTGGTGCAGGTTTTTGACAAAGTGATCGCGCTCGCGGCCCAGGTGCGCAGTGAGGCTGGCCTGGGGTGCCTCGCCCAGCAGTTCCTTGATGCTGGCAAGCGCATTGGGTGCCTTGCCGTTGAGCTGTTCGCACAGCGCCAGCGCAGCGTCGAGGGCTGCGCCGGGCTCAGCAATGCGGTTGACCACGCCCAGCGCGTGCAGGCGTTCCGCGCTAATGCGGTCGCCACACATGAGGATCTCGGTGGCTGCCTGCCGGGGCAGCGCCTGCGAGAGGCTCCAGCTGGCGCCGCCATCGGGCGACAGCGCCACGTTGCTGTACGCCATCACAAACACCGCGTTGCGAGCCGAGACGATGAAGTCGCAGGCCAGCGCCAGCGAGAAGCCCGCGCCCGCCGCCGCACCTTCCACCGCCGCGACCACGGGCTTCGGGTAGGTGCGGATGGTCTCAATCCAGTTGTGCAGGCCTTCAATGCTCTGCGCCTGCACCTCGGGCGGCTGCTGCCGGTTGGCCAGCAGCCGCTGCAGGTTGCCCCCCGAGCAGAACATGCCGTCAGACCCGGTGATGACCACGCTGCGGATGTCGGCGCTGCTTTCAGCCACGCTCAGCGCCTCCACGCCCGCCGCGTACATCGCTGGGTCGATGGCGTTGCGCCGCTCGGGGTTGCGAAGGGTCAGGATCAGGGTCTGGCCCCGGCTGGTGCTCTGCAGTTCTGCGGTCATGGACTAGGCCTTCGACTTCGAGGGAAAGGGCAGTAAAGCGTCAGGCTTCTTCTACGTGAGAAAGGCTCAGGCCAATCGCACCGCGGCGGCGCAGCCACGGGCTGGGGCGGTAGCGGGTGTCGCCGTACACGGTCTGCATGTTGAACAGCACTTCCAGAATATTGGTCGGGCCCCAGCGATCACCCATCGCCAGCGGGCCCTGTGGGTAGCCCAGGCCCAAGGTCACGGCGGTTTCCAGGTCCTTGGGGGAGCAGATGCCCTGCTGGCAGATGTCGGCCGCGATATTGACGATGGTGGCCACCACGCGCTGCGTGACGAAGCCACCGCTGTCACGGATCACGCTCACCGCCTTGCCGTCGCGTGCGAACAGGGCATGCGCGGCATTGCGGATGTCCACGCGCGTAGCAGGGTTGGTGGCCAGCACGCGGCGCTTGGTGGCTGCATCTTCCACCAGCATGTCGATGCCGATGGTGCGGGCCGGGTCCAGCCGCTCGACCACGGCCACGGTCGTGATGTCAAAGCCCAATGGCGCGACCAGCGTGAGGGCGTGGGGCGATGGCGACTGGCCCGTCTCGATGGTGGCGCCCAGGTCCTTGAGCAACTGGTACAGCTCGGCACGCCGCGCAGCGCGGGGCGAGACCCACACCGGCGGAATATCGGCCACCACCGGCACGGGCGGCTCGGCCGGCACCTGGGCAGCTCCGTCGATATAGCGGTAGAAGCCTTCACCGACCTTCTTGCCGACCATGCCCCCGGCCAGCCGCTGCGCCGTGATCACGCTGGGGCGAAAACGCGGTTCGTCGTAGTACTGGCGGTAGATGGATTCCATTACCGGATGGGACACGTCGAGCGCCGTGAGGTCCATCAACTCGAACGGTCCGAGCTTGAAGCCCACCTGATCGCGCAGGATGCGGTCGATGGTGGCGAAGTCCGCCACGCCTTCGCCCACGATGCGCAATGCTTCGGTGCCGAACCCACGGCCTGCGTGGTTCACGATGAAGCCGGGCGTGTCTTGAGCCTGCACGGGGGTGTGGCCCATCTCTTTGGCATAGGCAGCCAGCGCGGTGCACACCGCGGCATCGGTCTTGAGCCCGGCAATCACCTCGACCACTTTCATGAGGGGCACGGGGTTGAAGAAGTGGAAGCCCGCCAAACGCTCGGGCCGCTGCAGCCCCGCGCCGATGGCGGTGACGGACAGGGAGGAGGTGTTGGTCGCTAGCACCGCATCGCTGCGGACCACGGCTTCGAGCTCGGCAAACAGCGTTTTCTTCACATCCAGGCGCTCGACGATGGCTTCCACGACCAGGTCGCAGCCCGCCAGATCGGTGACGGCCTGCACGGGGTGCAGCCTTGCGGCCAATGCACTGGCCCGGTCGGCGTCGATGCGCCCCTTGGTCACCAGCTTGGCCCACTGCTCCTGCAACGCGGCCTGGGCGGCCTGCGCGGCACCGGGGTTTGCATCGAGCAAAAACACCTGGCTTCCGGCCTGCGCGGCAATCTGCGCAATGCCCCGGCCCATGGCCCCTGTGCCGACGATTCCGATGTTGGGAAACTGAATTTTCATAGCGCCATTATGGCTCTGGCGTTGCGCGGGACTTATGTGCAAGAATGGTCTGCACCAAAACCAGAACATATTGTGAAAATCCGTAACACCATTTTGGGGGCCGGTCTGTGGGTGGTTGCTGCTGGCGCCTGGGCACTCTCGCTCGGCAACAGCAGGGGCATGGTGGTGTTGGGTGCTCCGGTGGATCTTTCCTTTGATGTTCAGCCTGATCCTGGCTCTGATGTAGCGTCTTCTTGTGTCACCGCCCAGCTGATGGCGGGTGATACCCCGATTGGTGACGCGAGGGTGCGCGTCACACCGTTGCCCGACATGCGCGGGCGTCCCCCGGCCGTGCGGGTGCAGGCCACGGTAGCGGTGGACGAGCCGGTGCTCACGGTCACACTCGCCGCCGGATGCGCCGGCAAGGTCACGCGAACCTACACCTTTCTTTCTGAACTTCCCACCACGGTGGCGCGATCCGCGTCACCGGTGGATGTATCGCGACTGCCGTCCGCCGGTGGGGTGGAGAGCCTGCGAGGCGCAACACCTGGTGCAGGCGCACGCGCGGTGGCCAGCGCGCCCCCGGTGCCTGCGGCGGCACCTGCCGCGCCCGACAGCCGGCCTATTGCCTCCCCGGCTCTTGCCGCACCCGGCCCGACAGTTCCCAGGGCAGCCGCCCGCCCGCCTGCGCAGCCTCCGGCCCGCAGCGCGGCACGGCCTCCCGCAGTCACTCCGCCGGCCAAGGCAGGGGCTGCGCCTTCCGCTGCCGGCAACCGACCACGCCTGGTGGTCGAGCCCCTCGATCTCTGGATGGATCGCCCCGTGGCGCTGCGGACTTCGCCAGAGCTGCTGGTGACGCCGTCGGATCAGCCCTCGGCGCAGCGCGCGCAGGCGGCGGCCGTGTGGAAATCCTTGAATGCGCAGCCTGAGGACGTCCAGGACAGCGATCGGCTCAAGGCCCTGGAGGCGGACATGGCCGCCTTGCGCGCCCAGGCCAACCGCGACCGCGCCAGTGCCGCCCAAGTGCAGCAGCAACTGGAAGTGGCCTTGAGCGAGAGATTCCCCGCGACGGTGGTTTATGTGCTGGGTGGCTTGTTGCTGGCCGCGCTGCTACTGGTTGCGTGGACCTGGACGCGCCTGCGCAGCGCCTCCGAGAAAGCCGTGCGGGCATGGCGCGACTCTGTGGCTGCGATGGGTGGCCGGGACCTGGCTGCAGCGCACGACGCGGCGATGGGCCTGTCTCCCCATCCTGGCGACACCTGGGCCCCGCCCGACACCTCGCCCCATTCGGCGCCCGCGCCGCTGGCTCCGCGGACCTCTGGCCGGCCGGCGCTTGCCAGCGTGTCGGGTGCCGCGCCGTTGGTGCCCGCATTTGTCGACACCTCGCCTGTGCCAAGCGCATCGGTTCCGCTTGCCGCCGCCCCAGTGCCCGCAGCGTCAGCCGTCCCAGCGCGCGAACCCACTTTGCACATCGTCAGCCCCGAAGAGCTTTTCGATATCCAGCAGCAGGCCGAATTCTTCATTTCGGTCGGGGAGCACCAGCAGGCCATCGAAGTGCTGAAAAAGCACATCGCCGAGCGCGGGGACATTTCGCCACTGGCCTACCTCGAACTTTTGCGGCTGTACCACACCCTCAGCCGCGTGGACGAGTTCACGCAGCTGCGCGCGCAGTTCATGCAATCCTTCAACGCGCAGGTGCCGGAGTTTGCGAGCTTTCATCGCACCGGCCGCATGCTGTACCACTACACCGACGCGTTGGCCGAGATCGAGGCCGAGTGGACGTCCCCGTCGGTGCTGCTGCTGCTTGAAAAGATGCTTTTCCGCCGCGCGGGGGCTGAGCCGGTCGAAGCCTTTGACCTCGCGGCTTACGACGACCTGCTGCTTCTGCTGGCGATTGCGCAGACCACGCCGGCGAGTGCCCGTGGCGAGCCGGCGCCCCGCAAACGCACCACGCCGCTGGCGCCACCGCGTGTAGAAACGGAAGTCGTCGAGGAGCCAGCGCGCGCGTCGGCCGCCAGGGATGCGTCGCCGATGGACTCGTTGGCGGCCAGCCTGGAGTTCGACTTTGGCGACGTCCCGCGCAAAAGCGCCGCCCCTGCGTCACAGCCTGCGCCTGCAACCGCCTCATGGCCGCGGACAGAGCCCGACACGCGCGGCGCTCCGCTCGACCTGGATCTGTCCGAGCCGCCGCACCTCACGCTCAGCGATCTGCCTCCCGTGCCGGTCACTGCGCCGCCTGCAGCAGGGCAGGCCGTGGGTTTTGGCATGGACAACGACCTGATGGAATTGCGGCTGGAGTTGGAGCAGAAGAAATCCGGCAGCAAGTGACGCCTCAACGCATGAACGCCTGAACGCGTTCATGCGCCGGGGCACCCAGGGTGTTCAAGGCATCGGCTGGCCATGGCGGGCGGAGGGCCCCGCCCCTGGCGGCAGTGCGATCCACCGCGTATTCAGCGCCGCTGACCAGCACCCCACCACGCCTTGCCGGCTCACGGCCTCATGCAAGCAATGGCCGTGTACCCACAAATTCAGCGCCCCATCCGCTCCATCAACTGGGCTGCAGCCGCTTCTGGATCTTCAGCGTTCACCAGGGCCCGCACCACCGCGATGGAGCCCACGCCCGTGGCCAGCACGTCGTCAAACTGTTCCGCACCAATCCCGCCAATCGCCACCTGCGGGTAGTGGCGCAGAAGCCGCGCATACCCCCCAAGCCGCCCAACACCCTGCGGGGCAGTGGCCATCTTCTTGAGCGTGGTCGGGAACACGGCTCCCATGGCGATGTAGCTGGGGCCCACGGCGTCCGCGCGCACCATTTCAGCGTAGCCATGGGTGCTCACGCCCAGGCGCAGCCCGGATGCGCGCAGTGTGTGCAGGTCGGCGGGGCTCAGTGCGTCCAGATCTTCCTGGCCCAGGTGGATCCCATAAGCGCCGGCCGCAATGGCAACCTGCCAGTGGTCATTGATGAACAGCAGCGCGTTGGTGCCCTGCACGGCCTGTACGGCGGCGCGCACTTCGCGGTCGATGGCTGCCGCGTCCGTGGACTTGAACCGCAGCTGCACCGTGGGCACGCCCGCCCGGGCCATGCGGCCGACCCACTCGGCGTCGGGCAACACCGCGTACAGGCCCAGGTGCTGAGGGCAAGTGGCGAATGCCTGCGCACGGGGCAACGGTTGCAGGCCGAAGTCCTCCGGTGCGTCGGGCCACAGCCCGGGCTGGGCGCTGCCCGTGCGCTGTGCGCGGGCCTGCCAGGCTTTGGCCACGCATTCGGCATCGTGGGCGATAAAGCCCAGCGCGCTGCAGGCGTGTAATGCTGCGAGGTAGACGGGGTCGTCCCGGGTGGGCGCAGGCACCGGTTCGGGCCCGAAACCCGCAAACGTGGCGGCATGGTGCGCAATGATGTCTTGCGCGAGGGTGGCGGTATCAAGCATGTTGTGCATGGTGCCAAAAAGGGGTGCCCATCACCGGCGTGCTGGGCTGCGCTGCGTCTTGGGCCGACATGGCTCCCGCCCGGTGTGCGGTGCGGCCGGCGTTGACCGCGTCAGCAAACGCACCGGCCATGGCCACCGGGTCTTGCGCCAGCGCAACCGCGGTGTTGAGCAGTACGCCGTCGTAGCCCCATTCCATCACCTGGCAGGCGTGTGATGGCAGGCCCAGACCGGCATCCACCAGCAGCGGCACGTTCAGGCGCTCGCGCAGCGTTTGCAGTGCATAGGGGTTAACAGGGCCCCGGCCCGTGCCGATGGGCGCGGCCCAGGGCATCACGGCCTGGCAGCCCACGTCCACCAGGCGCTGGCAGACCACCAGGTCCTCGGTGCAGTAGGGCAGCACCTGAAAACCTTCCTTGATGAGGTGCTCTGCCACGCCCACGAGGTTGAGCGTGTCGGGCTGCAGGGTGTAGTCGTCGCCGATCAGCTCCAGCTTGATCCACGGCGTGTTGAACACCTCGCGCGCCATCTGCGCGGTGGTGATGGCTTCTTGCGCGCTGTGGCAGCCCGCGGTGTTGGGCAGCACCGGCACGTTCAGCTTGCGCAGCAGCTCCCAGAAGCTGCTGCCGCTCTCGGCCGGGTTGCTGCCCTGGCGGCGCAGCGACGCCGTGACCATCGCCGGCTGTGCGCGCTGCACCGCTGCCTCCAGCACGGCGGGCGAGGGGTAGCGGGAGGTGCCAAGCAGCAGCCGGCTGGCAAAGTGCTGGCCGTAGAGCACCAGGGGGTCTTGGGGCGTCAAGGTGGTCATGTTGTTACTATGATTTTGATAGCTGTTAGCGCTTGATGGATAAGCGCTGAGGGTCTATTTGTCTCAGTATTTATCGGTTCAATCAGCCACCCGTCACGGGCGAGATGATTTCCACGCGGTCCCCAGCCTGCAGTGCGTGCGCGGCGTAGCGGGTGTTGGGCACAAAGGTGGTGTTCACGGCCACCGCAAAGGGTGGCCGGGCGGCGATGGCGGCCACGGCGTCGGCCACGGTGGCGCCCTCGGGCAGGTCGTGCGGGACTTGATTGATGGAGATCGAGATGTTCATGCGAAGGCGCGGGCTGCTGCGGCTGCGGCGCTGGCCGGGTCCAGGGGGGTGGGCTCCAGGTCCAGCGCAAGGTCAAAACGTTGCGAAAGCGGCGATTGTCCCGCGTTAAGCACTTCGAGCGTCACATCCAGCATCGCGGGCGCGATCATGAAGCCGTGGCGGTACAGGCCGTTGATCTCCAGCACGCTCGGGCGGGGCTGGCGGATGGCAGGTAGGTTGTTGGGCAGGGTGGGGCGGCACTGCGTGGCCAACTCCAGGATGCGGCCTTCGGCAAAGCCCGGGTGCACGGCGTAGGCGGCCGAGAGCAGTTCCAGGGTGGAGCGCACGCTGGCGGGTGAGCGGTCGTCCGATTCAATCTCGGTCGCGCCGATCACGAACAGGTGGTCCTGTTTGGGCGCGATGTAGATGGGGTAGCGGGGGTGCACAAGCCGCGTGGGGCGCTGCAGCGTCACATCCGGGGCGTAGATGCGCGCCACCTCGCCGCGCACGCCGCGCAGCGCGCCCCACTGCGGCTTGGCGCCCAGCCCGCGGCAATCGAGCACCCAGTCGGGCTGGCCCGGCTGGCCGGGGGCGAAGTCTTCGGTGGAGCGCGGTGCGTGCCAATGTGCGCACACCGCCAGGCGCTGCATCTCCACCACCAAGGCAGCCAGCAGCTGGCGGTTGTCCAGCTGGCCTTCGCCGGGCAGGTACAGGCCTTGTGCGAACCGGTGCGCCAGCGTGGGCTCGGCCTGGGCCAAGGCGGATGCATCGAGCTTTTGCAAGTTGGGCAGCTCCGGCACTGCGCGCTGGTTGGTTTCCAGCTGGCGGGTCAGGCGCTGGGCCTCGGCGGCATCCTGCCGGTGCCAGACGATGAGGGTACCGGCCTGCTGAAAGAACACAGGTTCGGCCAGCCGTGCCAGCAGCTCGGGCCAGCGGGTGAGGGCGTGGTGGCCCATGCGCACCACGCCGGGCTCGGTGATGGCGGACTCGGCCAGGGGTGCCAGCATGGCTGCCGCCACCGTGGCGGCAGAGCCTTCAGCCGCCGGGCTGCCCGCGTCGTAGACGTCGACCCGGTGCCCCTGGCGGGCCAGTTCCACTGCCAAGAGGCGGCCCATGAGGCCTGCGCCGAGGATGGCAAATGATGAGGGTAAGAGCGGCATAGGCGATTCGGTGTGTTGTCCGTGTGCTGCAGTCAAGGCGCATGGAAGGTGCGGGCCAGGGTGCAAGGGACAAAACGGGCTGTGCCGCTGGTGGAAACTCCCCACGCCAGCATGACCTGGATCGGGTAGCGGGGCGGGTACATGCCGTTGGCGATGCGGGGCCCCAGGGTATTTCTCAGTCCCCCTTGCCGGTCATTGATCCATGACCGATCCGGCGGGACACCCCTGTTTCGTCCGAAAAATCAATTACAGCACATCACCCCGCCGCGCCCTTTTGACCTGGCGCATAGGCCATAATTTTTGCCATGACATCTTCGACTCAGGCGCCCGCCGCGGTGCGGCGCTACGCACGCGTGCTTTCTATTGCGGGCTCGGACAGCGGCGGCGGGGCAGGCATCCAGGCCGACCTCAAGACCTTCAGCGCCCTGGGCTGCTACGGCATGACGGCCATCACGGCCATCACGGCGCAAAACACCTGTGGAGTCACCGGCATCCACGGCATTCCGCCCGAGATGCTCAAGGCCCAGATCGACGCCGTGGTGCAGGACATCGGCGTGGATGCCGTCAAGATTGGCATGCTGCATTCGCCCGAGGTGGTGCGCGTGGTGGCCGACGCCATCCGCACCTACCAGCTGCCGCACGTGGTGCTGGACCCGGTGATGGTGGCCACCAGCGGCGACCGGCTGATCGCACAGGAGACCGTGGCCGTGCTGGTGCAAGAGCTGTTTCCGCTGGCCGAGGTGATCACGCCCAACCTGGACGAAGCCGGCTGGCTGCTGGGCCGCAGCATCAAGGGCGTGGAAACGCTGGGCGAAGCCGCGCAGGCGCTGTGCGCGTTGGGCGCGCGCGCGGCGCTGCTCAAGGGGGGGCACCTGCCAGGGCATTGGGTGGTGGATGTGCTGGCCACACGCGGCGGTGGGCTGCAGCGGCTCGAATCCCCGCGCATCGCCACGCACAACGGCCATGGCACGGGCTGCACGCTGTCGTCCGCGATTGCCGCTCACCTGGCGCTGGGCTTGCCGCTTCAGCAGGCGGTGGAGCGCGCCCGCAACTACATCCTGGGTGCCATCGCCGCGGGGGCCGACGTGCACACCGGCCAAGGGCACGGCCCGCTGAACCACGGCTATGCCCCGGTCGCCCAGGTGGTGGTGCAGGGTTGATTTTTTGAGTGTTTTAGGCCGCTAGCGCTTGTGTGTCAAGCGCTTGTTGCTATAAAAATAATAGTAAACGCCTGCAAGCCTTGCACAAGGCTGCAGCGGCCTGGGCGGCCGCCGCGGGGCGTCAGGCACGGCGCGGGTGCGTGGCCCAGGCCAGCACCAGGCTGAACGCCAGCGCAGGCAAGGCCGAACCCGCCCCGGGCACCACCTTGGGTGCCAGGTGGTACACCGCAATGCCCAGTACCCAGATCGCCACGGGAACCGCATTGACCCGGCGCGCCGCGGCCAGCAAAGCGGGCGCATTGGCTCCAAACGCCAACCGACCCAGGATCACGCCAAAGAGGGGCACAAACACCGAGCTGAGCAGCAGCAAAAACGGCTCCAAGCTGTGGATGGGCAACACCAGCGCAAGCGCGGTGCACACGGCGGCCATGGCCAGGCCCCATTTGCGCACGCCCCAGCGGGGCAGCAGGCTGTGGGCCGACACCGCGCCCGAGTACGCATCGCCATAGGCGTTGTCCACTTCGTCGATCAGGATCAGTGACAGCGCAATCAGCCCGCCCTGGGCCAGCAGCAGCGCCTGCACCAGGTCCTTGCTGGGCAAGGTCAGGGCCACCAGCACGCCCAGCGTGTAGCACCACATGTTGGCCAGCGCATAGCCCAGCCAGGTGCCGCGCAATGCAGAGCCGCCGTTCTTGCCGTGGCGCGCGTAGTCGGCCACCAGCGGCAGCCAAGAGATGGGCATCGCGATCACCAGGTCCAGCGCGGGCAACACGCCCATGCCGCCTTCGCCCTTGCGCGTCCACAGCGCTTCAAAACCCTGAGCCTGCGCCAGCGACAGAAACTGCCACGACAGCCACAGCAGCGACAGCACCACCAGCGGCAGCGCCACGCGGGCGATCACCTTGCGCACCAGCTGCACCATCGATCCGCTGATGAGCAGCATCACCACGCCGCCCCACAGCAGCGTGGCCAGCACGGGCCAGTGGGCGCCGGCCAAGGTGCCGGACTGCTGGCCGATGGCCACGGTGGCGTCGCGCATTACCACCAGCTCGAACGTGCCCCAGCCCACCAGCTGCACGATGTTCAGGATGATCGGCAGGCTGGCAAATGTGCGGCCATACACCGCGTGCATCAGCCCGGCACTGGCCAGGCCGCTGTCGCAACCGATCTTGGCCACCCAGCCCAGCAGGCCTGCGCCCACGATGGAGCCGCAGACGATGGCAATCAGCGCCTCCTGAGTGCCCAACGCAGGCATCAGGTACGCGCCCACCTGCATGACCAACAGGCCCACGCCCAGGCTGAACCAGAGCGAGGCGTGGTCGTGCCACTGGAAGACACGGCGGTCGGGGGATACGGGGGCCAGCGCTTCGTTGGCGGCGGGCGCGGCAGGGGATGAGGACATGGGCAGGCTCCGTGCAGTACAGACATGACCTACGCAAAACAGGCTCAGGCCAGCGGCTCAGCCCCAGGCGGGCTGATGTCACATCCCGATTTGCATAAGTCCTTAACAGAGCAGGGCGGCGGCCTGAAGGCGCAGCCCAAGATCACTCAAGGTCCGGCCCAAACAGACATGCTTCCCTGCGCGAGGATGATCTCAATCAGGTTCAAAGGGACTCTCTCAGTCGATTCCGGCGGCCCGGTGACGACACCCCTAGCGATGGCGCTCCGAGAAAGGAGCGCGGTGGGCATTGTAGTGGGGCGTGTTCAGCGGCCTGTGGCGGCGGCGATGGGGACCGCGTAGTGCATGACCGAGGTGTCCGCCGTCGGGTGGTACTGCGAGTCGTAGATCTCCAGATCCGGCCCCAGCGTGTGCGCCTGCCCGGAGGACAGCAGCCAGCTCGAATAGATGTAGTTGACCGTGGCATCGACATTTTGCGCAGCACCCCGGTGGGTGAAGCGTGCATAGGTCGCTGCGGGCAGCTCCATCGCCACCATGCCGTCGGGCAGCGCGCCCGGGCCGCGCACTTCGGTGCAGGCCAGGTAGCGCAGCTGTTCGGTGTGTGGCCCCGCGGGTGCCACCACGCCATAGCAGGTGCCGGGCACCACGTTCTGAATCTCGCTCAGCCGGGGCAGAAACTGGCCCCACAGCGGCGGCAGCTTCTGGCCGAGGTTGTTCTTCTCCGAATCGATGCCGTAGTAGTCGGTAGGCATGCCGACCATCTGCATGGCGGGTCGCTGCTGGATGACCGGCGCCAGCGACAGGTTGCTGTGGATGTGCGCGAGATAGCTTTCGTCGATGCGGATCTTGCGCACAAACATCGAGCGGTTGCCCATCTTGCGGTACTGCGATGGCGTGAGTCGAAAGCAGTCCTTGAAAGCGCGGGTGAAGCTCTCTTGCGTTTCGTAGCCTGCAGCCAGCGCGATGTCCAGCACCGGGAGCCGCGTGCTGGTCAGCTGCTCCAGCGCCCGCGCAAACCGCCGCGACCGGATGTAGGTCTTCAGGGTCTCACTGGTCAGCGCCTTGAAGATCCGCTGGAAGTGCCACTGGCTCATGCCCGCGGCCCGTGCCACATCGACAAGCTCGATATCCGATTCCAGATGGGCTTCGATGAAATCGATGCCCTCCTGTATTTGTCTGAGATACAGCACGGTGGTGTTGGTCCGATCAAGGGGTTTCAAAAAAGCCGGTCATGGCCACCAGCCGGTTGCGGTCGTTGTACCGGCCGTAGCTCACGCCTTCGCCGATCACCTGGCCGGTGCCGTCGACCATGTTCCATTTGGCGATGCTCTGTTGGTTGTGGCTGGCAAAGTAGTGGGTCACAAAATGGCCGCCGGGCACCTGGCGATGAAAGTCGTCCACGTAGGCGGTCAGCTGGTCCCAGCCCTGGGCCGTGGCCAGCGGGTCGTTGTAGGTGCAGGCGGGGTCGAGGGACTCCGTGAAGAGTGCCGTCCGCTCCGCGGCCGAATCGGCCTTCCACGACGCGGTGTAGGTGTCCCAGATGGATTGAAGGGTGTGTGGGCTCATGTGCGCTCCTGAAACGTGTTGAAGGGAGACGCCATCGTGCCGGGCACCCGCGTGCCGATTGGACATTTTGTGCTTTTTTGTGGGCGCATCGCGGGGTGTGCGCTCCATGGGTGCCGCTCGGATGGCGGCCATTCGTGAACCCTCTGGAGTATTGCTCTGACTGCGCCGCGCCAGGGGCGACAGTAGTACGTGCCCCAGCCGCGAGCAAGGGCCTGGTCTCAAGCGCCCGCTGCTGGGGCTGCCACAGGTGCCACACCCAGCAGCTGGTGCAGCCGCGGGCTGGTGGTGGTGTACTGCAGCGCCACCTTGTCGCCCTTGAGCGCCTCGGCCGCGCCAAAGGCTGCCAGCGTCGCTTCATGAAAGCCGCACAGGATGAGCTTGCGTTTGCCGGGGTAGGTATTGATGTCGCCCACGGCGTAGATGCCGGGCACGCTGGTGCGGAAGGCCTCGGTGTCCACCACCAGTTGCTTGCGGTCCATCGCCAGGCCCCAGTCGGCAATGGGCCCCAGGCGCGGCGAGATGCCCAGCACGGCAACCAGCAGGTCCAGCGCCAGGGCGCGGCTGCTGCCATCGGCGTCCACCACCTGCAAGGCGGTCAGTTGGTCACCAGCGGTTTCGATACCGATGATCTGCGCGGCCTCGACGTGGATGCGGCCCGCATCGCGCAGTTGCTGCAGGCGCTGCAGCAGGGCATCCGGGGCCTGGAACACATCGCGGCGGTGCAGCAGGCTGACGCGGGCGGCCTGGCCTTGTTCGGCCAGTTCCACGGCGCGGGCCACCGCGGGCTCGTCGCCGCCGTGCACCACCACATGGCGCCCGGCCACGTTGGCCGTGGAGGGCAGGTTCTGGTAGTGGACCTGGGTGCCCACAAATCGCTCGATGCCGTCCACCTTGAGCGCACGCGGCACAAAGGCGCCTACGCCCGCCGCAATGAACACGCTGCGGGCCAGCAGCTGCGCACCTTGCGAGGTTTCGACCAGCAGGCGCCCATCGGCGTGCACGGTGAGTGCGGACACCAGCGTGTTCAGGTGCCAGTGGGGCTTGAACGGCGCAATCTGCTGAAGCAGCAAACCGGCCAGCTCGCTCCCGGTGCACACCGGGATGCCCGGGATGTCGTAGATGGGTTTGTCGCCGTACAGCTCGACGCACTGGCCGCCCGCATGGGGCAGGGCGTCGATCAGGTGGGCCGTGATGCCCTGCAAGCCCAGCTGGAAAACCTGGAACAGGCCCACGGGGCCGGCCCCGATGACGACGGCATCCGTTTCTTGAATCATGGCTGTGACGCCCTGCCCGCAGCGTTGGATGCCAAGGCGGGCTGAACCAACAAGAAACATCCCGGCTGAGCCTGTCGAAGCCTTGCGCCGCGCTTCGACAGGCTCAGCGTGAACGGTTTCGTGTGTGCGGGCGCGTTGTCGCGTGAAACTGGTCCTGCCCCAAGCCAGTGCAACCGTGGAACTGGCTTTGCCAGGCCACCGGTGGCGTCCCCCCACAGGGGAGGAGACGCGAAGCGGCTCAGGAGGGAGCTCACTCGCGGGTCACTTGATCAGTTCACTGACCTTGCCGGGCTTGCCATTCCATTCGTCGGCATCGGGCAGGGCGGGCTTGCGCTTGGTGATGCTCTTCCAGCCGTCGGCAAAGGACAGCTCGGCGTTGAGCTTGATGAAGGCGATCTGGTCTGCGGGCAGGTCTTCTTCGGCAAAGATGGCGTTGGCCGGGCACTCGGGGATGCACACGGCACAGTCGATGCACTCATCGGGGTCGATGACGAGCATGTTCGGGCCTTCGCGGAAGCAGTCCACGGGGCACACGTCCACACAATCGGTGTACTTGCACTTGATGCAGTTTTCGGAAACGACGTGGGTCATGACAGGAATTGTGTGGGTCGGTGAAAACCCTCAATTTTAAGAGCTTTCACCGACCTTGGTTACAGGGCCCCTCTCTTGGGAGGGGTGTCTGGGTGGGCAGGGGCTGATTTGGATCAGAAGCGGGGCCGAATGACGCGTGCCCGGGCGGGCTTCGCACTCTGCCCCCAAACGCTTCAGTTCACCAGCACGGCGCCCGCCGTTTTGTGGCTGGCGGTGTCCACCAGGATCAGCGATCCGAGCACGCGGGCTTTGCCGAAGGCCGCGGCCGGAATCGCCTCTTGCAGCAGCAAGTCCACATGGCCGATGGCGTTGGGATCGAGCTGCGTGGCAGCTTCTTCGGCCAGTGTGTTGATGTTGAGCTTGTGCACCACCGCCTTGACCTTGGCCTTGACCCAGCGGTGGCCGTGCAGCGCCCAGTACACGCGGCCGGCGACCAGGGGCTCGTCGTCCATCCAGGCCACGGTGGTGCGCAGCTCGCGGCTGGCAGGCCAGGCGGCTGTGGCAGCAGGCGTGTCGCCAAAGTCGTCGTCGGCAGCTGGGGCGGCTGCGGCCGTAGGCGCGGCCAGGATCCAGTCGCCGCGCGAAACGTCTACCTCGCGGTCGAGGATGATGCCGGCGCTGGTACCCGCAGGCACATCCTTCGGCCGGCGGGCATGGTCCAGCACCTGGGCCACGGCGGCGAGCTGGCCACTGGGGAAGATCTGCACCGTGGTGCCGGGCGCTACGTTGCCAGAAGCCACACGGCCCCAGAACACGCGGCGGCCCTGGGATGTGTCCGACGACGAGGACGAGGATTTCTCGACCCACTGCACGGGGAAGGCCAGGGGCAAGCCGGTGTCAGCCGGCGTGTTGGGCAACTCTTCCAGCACCTGCAGCAGCGTGGGGCCTTCGTAGCCGCACCAGCCGGGGTGGGCATCCACCACGTTCCAGCCCTTGAGGGCCGACACGGGTACCGTTGCGCGCACGGCGATGCCGGCCGCCTGTGCAAACGCGGCCAGTGCGCCCTGGATGTGTTTCCACGCGAGGGCTGGGTCTTCCACCGCGTCGAGCTTGTTGACGGCGAACACCAGCGAATGCACGCGCAGCAGGTGGGCCAGCAGGCTGTGGCGGCGGGTTTGCGGCAGCAGCGCGAGGCTGGGGCTCTTCCAGTCGAGCTTGGTGGCATCGACCAGCACCACAGCCGCGTCAGCGCTGCTGGCGGCGGTGACCATGTTGCGGGTGTACTGCTCGTGGCCGGGCGCGTCGCCAATGATGAACTTGCGCGTTTCCGTGGCGAAGTAGCGGTAGGCCACATCGATGGTGATGCCTTGCTCGCGCTCGGCGCTCAGGCCGTCGGTGAGCAGGGCCAGATCGGTTTCGCCACCGCGCTGTACGCCGGCCAGGTGATCCTGCAGCACGGCCTTGCTGTCTACCAGCAGGCGGCCGATCAGCGTGCTTTTGCCATCGTCCACCGAGCCGCAGGTGATGAACTTGAGGGCGGAAATATGGTCATTTGTGCCGCTAGCGCTTGATGGATAAGCGCTGGTAGCTATTGAATTGATAGTGTTTGTCATCAGAAGTACCCGTCTTTCTTGCGCTTTTCCATCGAGGCATCGCTGGTCTTGTCATCCATGCGTGTGGCGCCACGTTCGCTCACGTCGGCGGCCAGGGTCTCGATGACGATCTCGGCCGGCGTGGCCGCCGTGCTTTGCACGGGTGCAGTGCAGGTGATGTCGCCCACGGTGCGAAAGCGCACGTCGCGCGTTTCCACCACTTCGCCGTCACGCGGCGGGGTCAGTTCGGTCACCGGCATCAACAGGCCCTTGCGGTCCACCACCTGGCGCTTGTGCGTGTAGTAGATGCTGGGCAGGCCGATCTGCTCGCGGTCGATGTACTGCCACACATCCAGCTCGGTCCAGTTGCTGATGGGGAATACGCGAAAGTGCTCACCGGGCTGCAGGCGGGTGTTGAACAGCGTCCACAGTTCGGGGCGCTGTGACTTGGGCTGCCACTGCCCGAAGCTGTCGCGGTGGCTGAAGATGCGCTCCTTGGCGCGGGCCTTCTCCTCATCGCGGCGCGCCCCGCCGATCAGCGCGTCAAAGCGGAATTCCTCGATGGCTTCGAGCAGCGTGACCGACTGGTGCACGTTGCGCGACTCGCCCGGGTGCGCCAGGCGCACGGTGCCGCGGGCCATCGAATCCTCGACGTTGCGCACGATAAGTTCAGCGCCCAGTTCCTTCGCGCGGAAGTCGCGGAAGTCCGTCACCTCGGGGAAGTTGTGGCCCGTGTCGATCATGAGCAGCGGGTACGGAATGCCGCCGCCGCTGGCCTTGGTGCCAAAGGCTTTCTCGGCGCACTT
>SDXZ01000293.1 GCA_004210805.1 Acidovorax sp. | reverse complement strand
GCACCACCAGGTGCGACAGGCTGGCCAGCGCGTGGCGCGCGTGGTTCAGGTCGGGGTCGCTCATGGCCGGGTTCTCGCCCATGATGTACATGCCGCGCACCTTGTGCGGGTCGCTGTCGGGCGCCAGGGCCTTGTGCATGATTTCGACCACGGTGTAGCCCGGCGCTTCATCGAGCTTTGTGCCCCAGAAGTCCTCGAACCAGGCATGCGCGCCCGCGTTGTCCACGCGCTGGTAGTTGGGGAACATCATGGGGATCAGCCCCGCGTCGCTCGCGCCCTGCACGTTGTTCTGGCCGCGCAGCGGGTGCAGGCCGGAGCCGGGCTTGCCGATCTGGCCGGTGACGGCGCACAGCGCGATCAGGCAGCGTGCGTTGTCGGTGCCGTGGATGTGCTGGCTGATGCCCATGCCCCACAAAATCATCGAGGCTTTCGACTTGGCAAACGCACGCGCCACCTCGCGCAGCGTCTCGGCCGGGATGCCACACACCGGCGCCATGGCCTCGGGGCTGCAGCCCACCACATTGGCCTTGAGCGCCTCGAAATTGTTGGTGCGGTCGCGAATGAAGGCCTCATCCACCAGGCCCTCGTCGATCACCGTGTGGATCAACGAGTTGAGCATGGCCACGTCGGTGTCGGCCTTGAACTGCAGCGTGCGCCACGCGTAGCGGCCGATGTCGGTGATGCGCGGGTCGGCCAGCACGATTTTTGCGCCACGCTTCACCCGTGCAGTGGTCCACGTTGTTGCTGCCAAAGCCGGTGCGCACCAGCTTCTGGAACAGGTAGGCCTCTTCGTTGCTGCCCTTGGCCGAGCCGAAGCCCGCCAGCGCCTTGGGGCCGTGCGAATCGCGCAGGCTTTTCAGCGTGCCGGCGGCCAGGTCGAGCGCTTCGTCCCAGCTGGCTTCGCGGAACGCTGCGCGCCAGTCGGCGCCGTAAGGCATCACCTCCTTCGGCACGCCGCTCTTGCGGATCAGCGGCACGGTGAGCCGGTCGGGGTGGTGGGCGTAGTCGAAACCAAAGCGCCCTTTCACACACAGGCGGCCATGGTTGGCCGGGCCGTCGCGGCCTTCGACGCTGATGATCTTTTCATCGCGCACGTTGTAGGTGATGAGGCAGCCCACGCCGCAGAACGGGCAGACGGAGTCGACCTTGCGATCCACCTTTTGCGAGCCGATGTGCGTCTTGGGGCTGAGCGCGCCCGTGGGGCAGGCCTGCACACATTCGCCGCAGGCCACGCAGGTGCTCTCGGCCATGGGGTCGTCGAGGTCGAACACGATCTTGCTCTCCGCACCGCGCAACGCGTAGCCGATCACGTCGTTCACCTGTTCTTCGCGGCAGGCGCGCACGCAGCGGTTGCACTGGATGCAGGCGTCCAGGTTGACGGCCATGGCGGGGTGGCTGAGGTCGGCGGCGGGCTGGTCCCGGCGCAAGGCTTTCAAGGCCGGGCGCACCGAGACGCCCAGGCGATCCGCCCACTCGCTCAGCTCGCCGTGTTGGCCTATCGTTTCCGCATTTTTTAAGTCAAATTGGCCGCCAGCGCTTGATGCATAAGCGCTACCAGCTATCAATTCAGGAGTATCTGATTTTTCATCGTTCCAGCGGTAGCCCACATCGGGCATGTCCGACAGCAGCATCTCCACCACCATCTGCTGGCTTTTGCGAGCGCGGGGGCTGGCGGCCAACACCTTCATGCCTTCGGTCGGCGCGCGGCAGCAGCTGGGGGCCAGTGTGCGCTCACCCGCGATCTCGACCACGCAGGCGCGGCAGTTGCCGTCGGGGCGCAGGCCGTCTTGATAACAAAGGCGGGGGATGTCCACGCCGTGGCGCTGCGCGGCTTTGAGGATGGTCTCGCCAGGGTGCGCGGTGACGGGCTGGCCGTCCAGTTCGAAGGCCACGCCAAGCGCGACCGTCGCAGACTTCAATACGGCGCTCATGGCTGCAGCCCCATAGGCAGTTGCTCGGCGAGCGGGCTGTTGCGCGGCTTGGGCAAGTCGCCCGGCCACGGCGCCTCGCCCACCTCGTGCGGGAAGTATTTGTGGATGCAGCGGATGGGGTTGGGCGCGGCCTGGCCCAGCCCGCAAATCGATGCATCGCCCATCACCTGCGCGAGGTCGTCGAGCAGTTCTTCGTCCCACTGCGGGGCGCGCATCAACGCCGCGGCCTTGGCCGTGCCTACCCGGCAGGGCGTGCACTGGCCGCAGCTTTCGTGTTCAAAGAAACGCATCACGTTCAGCGCCGCATCGCGCGCCCGGTCGTGCTGGCTGAGCACGATGACGGCGGCCGAGCCGATGAAGCAGCCGTAGGGCTGCAGCGTGTCGAAGTCGAGCGGGATGTTGTTCAGGCTGGCGGGCAGGATGCCGCCCGAGGCGCCGCCTGGCAGGTAGGCATAAAGCGCGTGCCCGTCCAGCAAACCGCCGCAGTATTCGTCGATGAGTTCCTGCAGGGTGATGCCCGCAGCTGCGAGCTTGACGCCCGGGTGCCTGACCCGGCCGCTGACGCTGAAAGACCGCAGCCCCTTGCGCCCGTGGCGGCCGAAGCTGGCAAACCACCCGGGCCCGCGCTCGACGATGTCGCGCACCCAGTACAGCGTCTCGAAGTTGTGCTCCAGCGTGGGCCGGCCGAACAGGCCCACCTGCGCGATGTAGGGCGGCCGCATGCGGGGCTCGCCGCGCTTGCCTTCGATGCTCTCGATCATGGCGGACTCTTCACCGCAGATGTAGGCGCCCGCACCGCGCCGCAGCTCGATGTGGGGCAGCGGGCACGGCGGCTGCGCGTGCAGGTCATCCAGCGCCGTCTGCAGCAGCGCGCGGCAGCCGTGGTACTCGTCGCGCAGGTAGATGTAGACCGCCTCGGTGCCCACCACCTGCGCGGCGATGAGCACGCCTTCCAGAAAGCGGTGCGGGTCGCGTTCGAGGTAGGTGCGGTCCTTGAAGGTGCCGGGCTCGCCCTCGTCGATGTTGACGGCCATCAGGCGTGGAGCGGGTTGATCCCGAACAATCCTCCACTTGCGCCCGGCCGGGAATCCCGCACCGCCCAGGCCGCGCAAACCCGAGTCCTCCATGGCCGTGAGCACGGCCTCGGCATCCATCTCGCCGTTGACCAGCGCGGCGGCGGTCTGGTAGCCGCCGTGCGCGCGGTAGGTGGCCAGGTCGGTGTGGGCGGGGCTGATCCCGTCTGGTTGTGCAGGCACGCTCTTCTCGGCCAGCTCAACAATATCAAAATTGATAGCAGAAAGCCCTTTTGGATGAAGCGCTAGAGCCTGATTTGGCTTCAAATTGGCGGTTTCCAGCACCGCATCGACCGTGGCATGCGGCACCGGGCACTGGTGCACCACCGCCACCGGTGCCTGCTCACAGCGGCCCACGCAGGGCACGGCCTGGACTTGCACATCGCCCTGTCCGGCTGCGCGGAGGCGCTCGGGTAACTGGGCCAGCAATTCACCTGCGCCGGCCAGGCTGCAGCTCAGGCTGTCGCACACCCGCAGCACCAGGCGCGGGGCCACAGCGTCCGCGCCGCGCACGATCTCGAAGTGGTGATAGAAGCTGGCCACTTCATATACCTCGGCCATCGGACGGTTCAGCTGTTTTGCCAGCGCCACCAGGTGCCGGTCGTGCAGCACGCCAAAGTGGTCGTTCAGGCGGTGCAGGTATTCGATGAGCAGGTCTTGCCGAAAGCCATCGGCAGGGCGCGGCCCCAGCAGCGCAGCCACGTCGGCCATGGCGTGGTCTTCAGGCTGGCGGCCCTTCAGGCGGCTTTTGCGGCGGATGCGATCGCGCATGTCGTTGACGGACACGGCGGCCACGACGGCTGAGGTGGGTGCTTCAGGGGCTAGATGCATGGAGCGAAATCGTGGAATGTCTTGGGGTGGTTATGAAGCCGCCTGCATAAGGCCGCCAGGCGGGCGCAGTGTCGGTGAGGCCCGTGGGCGCGTCAAATTGGCGATACACATGGGCCGATCACAAAAACAAATGAGCTGCGGCCGGTGGCTTGTACGGGTAGGGGGTGGGGAACCGGTCAGCCGCCCGCCCTACCCACGGGCAAGTTCGCCAGCAGGCGGCTCGCCAGCATGGCTGCAAGGTCTTGCACTGGGGGCATGGTGGACACCGGCGCGGCCGACAGGGCACCGTCGATGGCAAGGCCGGCCAGGCCGTGGGCCAGGCTCCACCCCGCCAGCGCCAGTTCGTCGCCTCCCTCTGGCACATGGGCGTGGGCGGCGCTCCGCAGCACCTCAAAAGACCCGTCCGCCGCCGCCAGCAGCGCAGGGTGTTCCGGCTTGCGCTGCAGCAGTGGGCTGAACATGAGCCGAAACACCGCCGGGCGGGCCAGCGCAAAACCCACGTACGCCGTGCAGTGCCCGACCAGGGTGGCGGCGGTGTCGCCCGGCTGGTGCGCGCCTTCCATGGCTGCGGCCAGGTCGGCAAAACCGCGCGCGGCCACGGCTGCCAGCAGGGCTTCGAGGTTGGCAAAGTGGTGGTACGGAGCGGCGTGCGACACGCCCGCGGCCTTGGCCACCGAGCGCAGGCTGAGCGGCGCACCGTCGGCCAGCAGGCCTTCGGCCGCGGCGACGAGGGCAGTGCGCAAGTCGCCGTGGTGGTAGCTGGCGCGCGGGGTGCCGCTCAGCCTGCGCTCGGTG
>SDXZ01000083.1 GCA_004210805.1 Acidovorax sp. | reverse complement strand
CAGATCGCCAACCGGCCCGAGGCCATCTACACCACCAAGGTCGACACCGCCAAGGCCGACCTGGTCATCGGCTGCGACTCCATCGTGGCGGCACACAAGTACACGCTGGCTGTCATGCAGCCGGGCCGCACCTTCGTGGCGCTGAACACTCACGGCACGCCCACGGCGGCTTTTGTGACCAACCCGGACTGGCAGTTCCCCGGTGCCAACTGCGACAGCGCGATTGCGGCCGCAGTGGGCGCGGGCGGCGTGGGCAGCTTCGACGCCGAGCAGGTGGCCACCCAACTGCTGGGCGACAGCATCTACACCAACCCGCTGATGCTGGGCTACGCCTGGCAGAAGGGCCGCGTGCCACTGACATTCGCATCGCTGATGCGCGCCATGGAGTTGAACGGCGTGCAGGTGGACAACAACAAGGCCGCTTTCGAATGGGGCCGCCGCTGCGCGCACGACTTGGCGTCGGTGCAGGCACTGTTCCAGGCCGCGCAGGTGATCCAGTTCGTCAAGAAGCCGTCGCTGGCCGAGACGATCACCAAGCGCGTGGACTTCCTCACCGGCTACCAGAACGCGGCCTATGCGGCCGACTACCACGCCTTCGTCGAGAAGGTCAAAGCCGCCGAGTCCCGCCTGGACATCGGCACCCGCCTGAGCGAGGCCGTGGCACGTTACCTGTTCAAACTGATGGCGTACAAGGATGAGTACGAGGTCGCACGCCTGCACACCGACAAAGCCTTCACGGACAAGATCGCGAACATGTTCGAGGGCGACTACAAACTGGTGCACCACCTGGCACCCCCGATGACGGCCAAGACAAACGACAAGGGCGAACTCGTCAAGCAACCGTTTGGCCCCTGGATGCGCAGTGCGTTTGGCGTGCTGGCCAAGATGAAGGGCCTGCGCGGCACCGCGCTGGACATCTTCGGAAAAACCGAAGAGCGCCGCATGGAACGCGCCTTGATCGTGGAATACCGCGCGTGCATCGACGAGCTGCTGGCAAGCCTGACAGCCGACAACCACGCCCTGGCGGTGGAGATCGCCCGCATCCCGGAAGAGATCCGCGGCTACGGCCACGTGAAGGAGCGCCATCTGAAGACCGCACGCCCCAAATGGGACGGCCTGATGGCCCAGTGGCGCAGCGGCCCCGCCGCCCCGGCGCAGCGCCAGGCGGCCTGACGTCTGGCCTTGTGGCCGCAGTTTGGACAAAAGGCCCGTGCAGTGCGCGGGCCTTTTGCTATTAATAGAGGAGCTACCAGCGCTTACCCATCAAGCGCTAGAGGCACTTTTGACTCATATTTTTCTGCCGCCGCGCCCCCCGTCGCACCGCACCAGCAAACACCCGCGCGTGCTTGGGTCTTCACCCCTTGGGGCGTGGGCGGGGCCCCGCATACAATGCTCTGTTCCGCCCTGGCGGGCGCCCGTGGCGCCGGTTGCTGGCGGTTTTTGTGTATTTTGACCATCCGTTGTGGAGTTCCACCCGTGTTTATTTCTTCCGCTTTTGCCCAGACCGCACCCGCCGCAGCCGCAGGCGGCGGTGGCCTCATGTCCTCGCTGACTGGCATGCTGCCTCTGGTGCTCATGTTCGTGGTGCTGTACTTCGTCATGATCCGCCCCCAGATGAAGCGCCAGAAGGAACACCGCGCCATGATCGAAGCCATCGCCAAGGGCGATGAAGTGGCGACTTCCGGCGGCATCGTTGGCAAGGTGACGCGCCTGTCCGAAGGCTTCCTGCACATCGAGATCGCCAACGGCGTGGAAGTGCAGATGCAGCGCAGCGCGGTGGTTCAGGTGCTGCCCAAGGGCTCGGTCAAGTAATCAATGAACAACCCCCTGAGGCGCTGCGCGCCTTTCCCCTTCTCTCGCTGCTTGAGCGCAGGAAGGGGGACGATGCCGGTGTGGCCTGGCAAAGCCAGCTCCACGGCATCCCTGGCAGGGGTCGGCGCGATGCGCCATGGACAACTGAGATAAGAGCGCGATCATGAACCGTTATCCGGTCTGGAAGTACGCGATCCTGGTGATCGTGCTGCTGGTGGGGGCCCTGTACACCCTGCCCAATTTCTTCGGTGAGGCGCCTGCAGTGCAGGTCTCGTCGGCCAAGGCCACCATCAAGGTGGACGCCGCCATGCAGCAGCGGGTGGAAGAGACACTCAAGGCCGCTGGCGTGACGCCCGACTTCGTGGCGCTGGAAGGCAACTCGGTGCGTGCGCGCTTCGACACGCCCGACAACCAGCTCAAGGCCAAGGACGCTCTGCAAAAGGCCTTGGTACCCGATGCCAACGATGCGTCGTACATCGTGGCGCTCAACCTGGTGTCGCGCTCGCCCCTGTGGCTGAAAGCGCTGCACGCCAACCCCATGTATCTGGGCCTGGACCTGCGCGGCGGCGTGCACTTCATGCTGCAGGTGGACATGCAGGCGGCGCTAACCAAGAAGGCCGAGTCGTATGCGGGCGACATCCGCAGCGCGCTGCGGGACAAGACCATCCGCCATGGCGGCATCACCCGCGACGGCCAGAACATCGACATCAAGGTGCGCGACGAGGCCACGCTCACGGCCACGCGCAATGTGATCGCCGACCAGTTCCCTGATCTGCTGGTCACCAGCACGCCTGAAGGCAGCGAGTTCAAGCTGCGCGCCGCCATCAAGCCCGAAGCTACTCGCAAGGTGCAGGAGCAGGCGCTCAAGCAGAATATGGTCACGCTGCACAACCGGATCAACGAACTGGGCGTGGCCGAGCCGGTGATCCAGCAGCAGGGCCTGGACCGCATCGTGGTGCAGCTGCCCGGTGTGCAGGACACGGCCAAGGCTAAGGACATCCTGGGCCGCACCGCCACGCTCGAAGTGCGCATGGTGGACGAGGGCACCGAAGCCCGCTCCGCAGAAACCGGCCGCGGCCCGGTGCCATTCGGCTCTGAGCGCTACCTGGAACGCAGCGGCCAGCCCATCATCGTGAAGAAGCAAGTCGTTTTGACCGGCGAAAATCTCACCGACGCCCAGCCGGGCTTTGACGGCCAGACGCAGGAACCGACGGTGAACCTCACGCTCGATGCCAAGGGTTCGCGCATCTTCCGCGACATCACGCGTGAGAGCATCGGCAAGCGCATGGCCATCGTGCTGTTTGAAAAGGGCAAGGGCGAAGTGGTGACGGCCCCTGTGATTCGCAGCGAAATCGCTGGCGGCCGGGTGCAGATCTCTGGCCGCATGACCACGGCGGAAGCCAACGACACCGCGCTGCTGCTGCGTGCCGGCTCGCTGGCCGCGCCCATGGAAATCATCGAGGAATACACCATCGGCCCGAGCCTGGGCGCCGACAACATCGAGCGCGGCATCAACAGCGTGGTCTGGGGCATGGTGGCAATTGCCGTCTTCATGTGCCTCTACTACGCGCTGTTCGGCGTGTTCTCCACCGTGTCGCTGGCCGTGAACGTGCTGATGTTGCTGGCCATTTTGTCGATGCTGCAGGCCACGCTGACGCTGCCCGGCATTGCCGCCATGGCGCTGGCGCTGGGCGTTGCGATCGACTCCAACGTGCTGATCAACGAACGCATCCGCGAGGAACTGCGCGCGGGCGTGGCGCCCCAGGCTGCCATCCAGGCAGGCTACGAACGTGCCTGGGCGACCATTCTTGATTCGAACGTGACCACGCTGATTGCGGGCCTGGCGCTGCTGGCCTTCGGCTCGGGCCCGGTGCGCGGCTTTGCCGTGGTGCACACCATCGGCATCCTGACCAGCATGTTCTCGGCCGTGTTCTTCTCGCGTGGCCTGGTGAACCTCTGGTACGGCAAGAAGAAAAAGCTCAAGAGCGTGTCCATCGGCCAGGTCTGGAAGCCTGAACCCGACACCGCTGTGGCCAAAACAAATTAAAGGAGGAAGACCATGGAATTCTTCCGCATCCGAAAAGACATCCCCTTCATGAAGCACGCGTTGATCTTCAACGCGATCTCCTTCCTGACCTTTGCGCTGGCCGTGTTCTTCCTGCTCACCCGCGGGTTGCACCTGTCGGTGGAGTTCACGGGCGGCACCGTCATGGAAGTGACTTACAGCCAGCCAGCTGAATTGGCCAAAGTCCGCGAGACCGTGTCGGGCTTGGGCTACCCAGACGTGCAGGTGCAGAACTTCGGCACTGCGCGTGACGTGATGATCCGCCTGCCCGTGCAAAAGGGCGTGACGTCCGCGCAGCAGAGCGAGCAGGTGCTGGGGGCCCTCAAGGCCGCCAACCCTGAAGTCACACTGCGCCGCACCGAGTTCGTGGGCCCGCAGGTGGGCGAGGAACTGGTGCATGGCGGCCTGATGGCGCTGGCCATGGTGGTGGTGGGCATCGTGATCTACCTGGCCTTCCGCTTCGAGTGGAAGTACGGCGTCGCGGCCATCATCGCCAACCTGCACGACGTGGTGATCATCCTGGGCTTCTTCGCGTTCTTCCAGTGGGAGTTTTCGCTCGCCGTGCTGGCGGGCGTGCTCGCGGTGCTGGGCTACTCGGTCAACGAGTCGGTCGTGATCTTCGACCGGATCCGCGAAGCCTTCCGCAAATACCGCAAGATGACCACCCACGAGGTGATCGACCACGCCATCACCAGCACCATGAGCCGCACGATCATCACCCACGCCTCGACCGAGGCGATGGTGCTGTCGATGTTCTTCTTCGGCGGCCCCAGCCTGCACTACTTTGCGCTGGCGCTGACCATCGGCATTCTGTTCGGCATCTACTCGTCGGTGTTCGTGGCCGCCGCCATCGCCATGTGGCTGGGCGTGAAGCGCGAAGACCTGATCAAGCCTGCTAAAAAGGACGAGGATCCGAACGATCCCCATGCCGGAGCCGCCGTCTGACCCGCTAATATCGGTCCATGCAACCCACGCCCCCTTCGGTTCCACAGCGCCGCCTGGCTCGCCAGGCGCGCCAGCGGTTCGTGGAGGGCCTCTGCGCCGGGCTGCCGGACCTGGACAAGGTGGTGATGGACTTTCTCACCACGCTGATGACCCAGACGGGCACGGCGCGGCAGATGCAGTCGCACCGCGACGCCTGGATGTTGTACCAGCAGCACCATGCGGCCTGGACCGACCGCACGGGCAAGGCCTGGCGTGAAGCGCTGGCGCCGCACGTCAGCACCAACAGCGCCAGCCTGGCCAGCAACGGCCCCGGGCCCCAGTTCGAGCTGCTGAGCGACGATGTGGTGGAAAACAAGATCCTCGCCTCGCGCATGGCCCTCACGGTCAGCGAGCAGGTGGGCCCCCAGTTCGACACCCTGCGCCAGCGCACCCAGTCGCTGGAAGGCCAGGAGCTCGACAGCAATGACATCCTGCGGCCCGAGGCCGTTTGCCTCATCCTGGTGGAGCAATGGGTGGAGGCAGGCCTTCCCCGCACCGATCTGCTGACCGTGGTGGACCCATTGCAGCGCGAAGTGGCCAACCTGGTGCAAAAGCAGTACCAGGCGGTCAACGTGTTCTACGTGGAGCAGGGCGTCACGCCCCAGACCGACCTGAAATCGCGCGTGCGCCGCACCTCGGGCGGTACGCCGACCGGTGGCAGTACCAACGAGTCCGGCTCCGGCGGGCTGGCGTCCCAGGCGCTGGCCCAGACCCGTGATGCCATGGCCGCTGCGGCCACGCGCGGCAGCGTCCCCCAGCAGCTGAACCGCATGCCGCCGCCGGGCTACCCGCGGCACGGCATGCCCACCGGTTTTGCCACGGGCATCACCCCGCTAGCACGGGCGCGCCAACGGGCCCAGGGTGTGATGGGGCAGCTGCGGCGGCTGCTGACGCAACCGGCCACCGGGTTTGACATGGTCAACGCGCCGCCGGCATCGGCCGCGCTGGCCCATGCGCTTACCGCCCACCGCGTCCAGGCCGACACCTACTACAGCGGCGTGGCGTCGCTGATCGAAGACTACAGCCCGGCTGCGGTGGTGCAGCTGGCAGGCGCCGTGCGCGAGCGCTCGACCGAGCTCAAGAAGAAAGCGTCGACGGCCGGTGAAAAAGCCATCATCGAGGTGGTGGCGCTGATGTTCCAGAGCATCCTGGCCGAAGACCGGATTCCGTCCGCGGTGCGCGTGTGGTTTGCGCGGCTGCAGGTGCCGGTGCTGCGCGTGGCATTGGCCGAGCCCGAATTCTTCAGCAACCTGAACCACCCCGCGCGCCAGCTCATCGACCGGATGGGCGCCTGTGTGATGGGTTTTGACGCGACCAGCATCAATGGCAGCGCGCTGGAGGCGGAGATCCGCCGCGTGGTGCAGGTGATCGAGCAGTACCCCGAAACCGGCCGGCGCGTGTTCCAGCTGGTGTACGACGAGTTCGAAAAATTCCTCTCCAAGTTCCTCACCGAAAAGCAGGCCACCTCGCGCCTTGTCACGGTGGCCCAGCAGGTCGAGCAAAAGGAAACCTTGGCGATCCAGTACACCATCGAGCTGCGCACCATGCTGCGCGACATGCCGGTGCGCGAAGAGATCCGCGAATTTCTCTTCAAGACCTGGGCTGAAGTGTTGGCCCTTTCGGCAGTGCGCGATGGCCCCCAGCACGAAGACACGATTTCCCTCAAGCGCACGGCCGCAGACCTCGTCTGGGCCGCCAGCGCCAAGCCCAACCGCAGCGACCGCTCCCAAGTCATCCAAAACCTTCCGGGTCTGCTGCAGCGCCTGCGCCAAGGGCTGATCCTCATGGGCATCAATGGCCCGCCGCAGGACGCGCAGATCAAGATACTCACCGACACGCTGGCCGACGCCTTCCTGTCGAAAACCGCGTCCATTCCGCAGGCGCACATCGATGCCATGGCCAAGCGCCTGGCCAACCTGGAAGACTTCATCGGCGATGCCACGCTGGGCGACATGCCACTGAACGCCGACAACATCGAGATGATGCTGGGCATCGATGCGTCGTCCATCCACGTGGTGGCGGACAACGGCGCTCCCGTGCAGGACGACATGGTGGCGTGGGCCCAAGAATTGCGGCCCGGCACCTGGTACACGCTGGACCACAACGGTGCTTCGGCCCAGGTGCAATACGCCTGGCAAAGCCAGCGCAAACAGCTGCACCTGTTTGCTGCCACCGATGGCAGCAGCTACCTCATTCAATTGCGCAGGCTGGCGGCCTATCTGCAGGCAGGCTTGCTGGTGGCCCAGGACGAGGAGGGCATCACCTTGCGCGCTACGCGCGAAGCCCTGGCCAAGCTGGACGCCAATCCAGAGCGGTTGCTGGACTGAGATTCAGCCCGTGGGTCTGGTGATCAGCAGCCAGCGTCCCTGGCCACAACACCGGGCCCGCCAGCGGTGGGCCCGTCAGCCCCGCCCGAGTCGCTGGAACAGCCCCCCGGGCAACCGCGCCACCTGGCCATCGAGCTCCAGCTCCAGCAACTCCACCTGCAGCGACGCCGCATTCATGCCCGTGCGCGCTACAAGGGCGTCGACACCCATGGGATCGAAACCCAGCGCCCGCAGCAACGGGCTTTGGGTGTCCGGGGCCGCGCCGTCACCTTCAGCCTCCGCATCGCCCTCTTCAGGAAGGTCATCTTCGGCCCGCCCCGGCGCAGAGCCCAAGGGCATGCGCAGCTCCTCCAGCACGTCCTGCGCAGACTCCACCAATTTAGCCCCCTGGCGTATCAAGGCATGGCAGCCGCGGGACTGTGGTGCATGGATGGAGCCCGGAATGGCGAACACCTCGCGACCCTGCTCTGCAGCCATCCGGGCGGTGATGAGGGAGCCCGAGGCCAGGGCCGCCTCGACCACCAGCGTGCCTTGCGACAGGCCGGAGATGATGCGGTTGCGCTTGGGGAAATTAGGTCCCAGCGGCGGCGTGCCGAGTGGGTATTCGCTGACCAGCAATCCGCGCGTTGCTATGCGGTGCGCCAGCTCCAGATTCTTGCGCGGGTAGACCCGGTCGAGGCCGGTACCCACGACGGCGATGGTCGCGGCAGTGTCCTCCTCTGCGCCTGCCGCCACGTCCAGCGCGCCTTCGTGCGCTGCAGCGTCCACGCCCAGGGCCAGACCTGACACGATGGTGAAACCGGCGCTTCGCAATGCCCGGGAAAACAGCCGGGCATTTTCGGCGCCTTGCGCGGTGGGGTTGCGGCTGCCCACCACCGCCAGACAGCGGTCCGGGGAAAACGGGCGGTGGTTGACCAACGCCGCCGGGCCGATCAGGTACATCAGCAGCGGTGGATCCTCTGTGTCCAGCAACGACTGCGGATACCGCGAATCACCCAACGTGACCACGTCCCGCGCCGGCCCTTGAGGGTCTGCAGCACCCAGCCATTGCCAGGTGGTTTCGAGCAGTGTTTCCCAGGTTTTGGGCACCGTGCAGAGCGCTTTGGCCTGGGCCGGCGTCACGCAATGCTGGAGCGCAGCCTCGGGTAGCAGGAAGATCTCCTGCGGCAGGCCGAAGCGCGCCAGCAGGCGCCGCGCGGCGCTGTTGCCCACGCCTTGGGAGAGCGTCAAGCGCAGCCAAGCTCCGAGCTCGTCACGGTCCATGGATAGATAAGGAGAATAAAACCGTCAATACGCCGCCCCGCACCGGTGGGTGCGGAGCGCGTGGTCGAGCAGGCCTTACTACTGCGGGTTGACCAGACGGTCGCCGACGCGAACCCCGCCCCGGATCTCCAGCAGCAGCACATAGGACACGCGGTCGAAGGTGCGGAACACCATGGCGGTACCGTTGTTCTCACTGGGCAGCTTGATGGTGGCCTTGGAACTGTCGGTGGAATCCTTGATGCGATCGCCCTTGGTCAGCAGCGTCAGGACATGGCCTGGCTCGATGCCGTCGCGCGAGCCCTTGTTGATGGCAACCACCTGATTTTGGGCCGCGTAGGCAGCCGAGAAACTGCCGTAGATGGAGGCGACTCTGGCGTTCACTTCGATCTGTGGTGCACGTGGCGTGTAGCTGGTAAAAGCCCGGGCGGGTGCTGGCAGCAAACGGTCCCCAGCGCGAATCTCTTCTTTGGTGCTGGACAAATCCACCGTGGCAGGAATGTATTCAGCTGTGCGGCCGCCCTTGCTATCGGGAATCTCTTCAAAAGATTCACCACGCACCAACTCAGCCTTGCCCAGATACTGCGCCTCGTAGCCCAGGATTTCTCCAGAGATCGGGTCTTTCAATGCCACCGCCTCACGGAACACACGGAAAAAGCGAGGTTCGCCAGGCTCTGCTCGCACAGGGGCGGCCGCGTCGCCACGGACGTAGGCGCGGTCGCCGCTGGCCATGAGCACGCGATCTTCGGTGGTGGCGACGATGCGGGGCGCGCGCAGCAGTTCCTGCGCATCCACCACGAGAGGCTCGACCAGGAAAGGCTCGATCAGGTGAGGTTTCAGAGTGGGAAGTGCAATGTCGGCCAAGCTGTCGCTGCGCGTGCGGGGAGACACTCGCACCGTCTGGTTTTCAGTCTCCAGCGTGCCCGGCGGCGTAGTGCGCAGGCGGGCGTAGCCGCCGTCCTTGTCCAGATACAGCGTCTGGCCGGGGTAGATCAGGTGCGGATTGGGGATGGCTTTGATGTTCATGCCCCACAGCTCGGGCCAGCGCCAGGGGCGCTTGAGGTACATGCCCGAAATGCCCCATAGCGTGTCGCCGCGCTTGACGACATAGGTGTCTGGGGCGTTGGGCGACAGTTCAGCCAGAGGGATGCCACGTTCGGACACCTCTTGCGCGGTGGCGCGCTGGGTGCCGGAGATGGGATAGTTTTGCGCCTGAGCCGGCAAGGCAACCAGGATGGCGCCAGCGATCAGGGTGAGCGCACCCAGGGCGGTTCGCCGCACGCTGGTGAATGCCGTCATGTTGTTCCTCTTCTCATGCATTGTGAAACGCCCCCTCACTGGCGCACGGGACTCGCGGCACGCGAACACCCGGCAAAATTCGTTACAAACCTTCTTAGATTCTCTGCTCAAGCCCTTGATTCGGCAACGATTATTGGCCTGCCGGGGCACGGCAGGCGGCAAAAGTGGCGAAAATAGCGACATCTCTTACCTGCATCCATGGCAATCCTTCCCATTCTCTGTTACCCGGACCCCCGGCTCCACAAGGTCGCCCGCCCCGTCGAGGCCGTCGATGAACGCATGCGCACCCTGGTGTCCGACATGCTCGCCACGATGTACGACGCGCACGGCATTGGCCTGGCCGCCACGCAGGTGGACGTGCATGAACGCCTGGTGGTGATCGACGTGTCCGAGGAACGCAACCAACCCTTGGTGCTGATCAACCCCGAGATCGTGTGGGCCAGCGCTGAAAAACATCTGAATGACGAAGGGTGCCTGTCAGTCCCCGGAATCTATGACGGGGTGGAGCGGTTTGACGCTGTGCACGTGCGCGCACTCGACGCCGACGGCCAGACGCGCGTGATCGAGGCCGACGGCCTGCTCGCCGTGTGTATTCAACATGAGATGGACCACCTTTTAGGCAAGGTGTTCGTCGAATACCTCTCGCCGCTCAAGCGCAATCGCATCAAGACAAAAATGCTCAAACAGCAGAGGGGGACGCGCGAGTGAGGCCCGCAGCGCTTCGCGCCCGGTGGGGCGTCGGAGTGCTGACAGCGCTCTTCGCGCTGGTGGGGCTGCTTGCAGGCTGCGCTTTTCCCTCCCGAGAGACGCCCGGGGCGGCGCGCGCTGAGGTGTTAACCCGGCTGGGTCCGCCAACTGCGACCTATCCCCTGGCAGCGGGCGAACGCTGGCTCTATTCCGAACTGCCGGCGGGGTTTGCGGCCTACAACCTCGACTTTGACGCCACCGGCCGGCTGGTGCGCAATGAGCAGGTGCTCACCCAGACGCGTTTTGAGACCATTCCCGTCGGCGTGTGGACCCAGACAGACGTCCAACGCACCTTTGGCCCGCCCCTGCGGGTGGAACGGGTGGCGCGGTTCGACGGCGACATCTGGACCTATCGTTTCCGCCAGAACTCCGACCCGCGCCTAGCGCACGTCCACCTGGACCGCCAGGGCGTGGTGCGGCTCGTCATGTTCACGGACGAGTTGCCCAACTTTGACAACACGCGCGACTGAACGCGCCACCGACACGGTTTCCATGAGAGTCATTTTTGCCGGCACGCCGGATTTCGCGCGCGTGGCGCTGGAACAACTACTGGCCGCCGGTTTCACCGTGCCACTCGTCCTGAGCCAACCCGACCGCCCCGCCGGCCGCGGCATGAAGCTGCAGGCGTCGCCGGTCAAGCAATGCGCGCAGGCCCACGGCATTGACGTGGCGCAGCCCCGCAGCCTGCGCCTGGACGGCAAATACCCCGAAGACGCCGCCGCAGCGCGCGACGCCCTGCTGGCCGCACAGGCTGACGTGATGGTGGTCGCGGCCTACGGGCTGATCCTGCCGCAGTGGACGCTCGACCTGCCAGCCCGCGGCTGCCTGAACATCCACGCCAGCCTCTTGCCCCGCTGGCGTGGCGCGGCGCCTATCCACCGCGCGATCGAGGCGGGCGATACCGACACCGGCGTGACCATCATGCAGATGGACGCGGGCCTGGACACAGGCGACATGCTGCTGACCGAACGCATCGCGATTGCGCCGGACGACACCACCACCGCATTGCACGACCGGCTGGCACCCCTGGGCGGCCGCATGATCGTTGAAGCGCTGGAGCTGGCAGCCTGCGGCGGCCTGACGGCCGTGCCCCAGCCATCAGAAGGCGTGACCTACGCCCACAAAATCGAGAAATCCGAAAGCAGTATCGACTGGTCGTTGCCGGCCCGCGTGATCGACCAGCGCATCCGCGCGTTCGACCCGTTTCCCGGTGCGAGCACTGAATGCGTCGGCGAAACCATCAAAATCTGGCGCTGCGAAATTGATAGCAATAAATCCACGGCAGACAAGCGCTGGGGCCATATTTTGTCCGTAAGCGACCACGGTGTGACCGTCGCCTGCGGTGACGGCGCCCTGCGCCTGACCACCCTGCAGCGCGCGGGTGGCAAGCGGCTGGCGGCCGCGGATTTTCTGCGCGGCTTTGACCTGCAGCCTGGCATGGTGTTGGGCCCTGCGCCGGCCACAGCCCCGGCGCCTGCATGAGCCGCATCGCCTCCATCGCCCAAACGCTGCACCACCCGTCTTTTCGGGCCGGCTTCATCGACATGGCGGGCACTTCCGTGGGCATCGGGGCCTGGGGCCTGGTCACCGGCGTGGTCATGGTCAAAAGCGGCTTGACGGTGGGCCTGGCCCTGTTCATGTCGCTGGTGGTGTATGCAGGCAGTGCGCAGTTGGCAGTCATTCCGCTGATGTCCGTGGGCGCGCCGCTGTGGGTGATCTGGCTTACGGCCAGTTGCGTGAACCTGCGCTTCGTGATCTTCAGCAGCATGTGGCGCGGCTACTTCGCGCACCTTCCGCTGCGCCAGCGGCTCGCCGTGGGCTACTTCAGCGGCGACGTGATCTACGTGGCGTTCATGAAGCGTTTTCCTGAAGGCCGGCCCGCGCCCGAACAGGTGCCGTACTTTTGTGGTGCCGCCAGCACCAACTGGCTTGCCTGGCAGATACCGTGCATTGCAGGCATCTTGTTGGCCAACACTGTGCCCCTGTCCTGGGGCCTGGGGTTCGCGGGGGTGCTGGCCCTGTTGGGCGTGCTGCTGTCCCTGCTGTTCGACCGCGCGACGTGGCTTGCCACGGGCGTGGCCAGCACAGCGGCCATCGCGGCGTTTGCGCTGCCGCTCAAGCTCAACATCCTGGTCGCCATCGCGGCCGCCGTGGCCGCCGGCCTGCTGATGGAAGCCGTGGACCGCCGGCGCCACAAGCCCACCGTGGTGCTGCTGCCGGCCGACAGCGTGTTGCCACCCGAGGAGCTTGAGCACGTCAAGGCGGGCGACGTAGTGCCGCTGCGCGAGGAACGCCATCCATGAACTTCTCCTGGGTCGAGCCGGCCATTGCCATCTTTGGACTGGCCGTCATCACGATGGTGTCGCGGTCGTTCTTCATGATCCCCGAACGCGAACTGCCCCTGCCCGACTGGCTGCAGCGCGGGCTCAAATACGCGCCGCTGGCAGCGCTGGCCGCGGTCCTTGCGCCCGAGATCCTGATGACCAAGGGCGAACTCATCGACACCTTCATGGACGCCCGCATCCCCGCAGTACTGTGCGCCAGCGCGTACTACTTCTGGAAGCGCGGCATCCTGGGCACCATCGTCGTGGGCATGGCCGTGTACCTGCCGCTGCACATCGGCTGGGGTTGGTGAAGCAGTAGCTCCCCCTGAGCCGCTGCGCGGCTTCCTCACAGGGGGATGGCGCCAGTGGCCTGGCAAAGCCAGTTCCAAGGGGTCTGCTGGCCTTGGCCGAGCCGGCCACACAGGACCTGCTCACTCAGACGGTTGAGCAACGCGTTCACGGGCCGCAGGCCGGCTGCAGGGGCTGCGATCACTAAAATGGCTCCCCTCAAGCCGCCCGATTCACTTCTTCCTCCTGCCATGAACATCCTCCGCTTCTCCGATCTGTGCGCCCAGGGCAAGGCCCAAGGCCAGCGCGTCTTCATCCGTGCCGACCTGAACGTGCCGCAGGACGACGCCGGCCGCATCACCGAAGACACGCGCATCCGCGCCTCGATCCCCTGCATCCGCCTGGCGCTGGACGCAGGCGCCCCGGTGATGGTGACCAGCCACCTGGGCCGCCCGACCGAAGGCGAGTTCAAGCCTGAAGACTCGCTCGCCCCCGTGGCCGCGCGCCTGTCCGAACTGCTGGGGCGCGAGGTGCCGCTGGTGTCCAACTGGGTCGACGGCGTGACCGTGGCGCCCGGCCAGGTGGTCCTGCTGGAAAACTGCCGCCTGAACGTGGGCGAGAAGAAGAACAAGGAAGACCTGGCGCGCAAGCTGGCCGCCCTGTGCGACATCTTCGTGAACGACGCGTTCGGCACCGCCCACCGCGCCGAGGGCACGACCTACGGCATCGCCCAGTTCGCCCCCATCGCCTGCGCCGGCCCGCTGCTGTCAGCCGAGATCGACGCCCTGACCAAAGCCCTGGCCCAGCCCCAGCGACCACTCGCAGCCATCGTGGCGGGCTCCAAGGTGTCGACCAAACTCACCATCCTGAAGAGCCTGGCCGACAAGGTCGACCAGCTCATCGTGGGCGGCGGCATTGCCAACACGTTCATGCTGGCCGCCGGCCTGCCCATCGGCAAAAGCCTGGCCGAACCCGACCTGCTGGATGAGGCCCGCGCCGTGATCGCCGCAATGAAGGCCCGCGGCGCCGAGGTGCCTATCCCCACCGACGTGGTCACCGCCAAGGCCTTCGCGGCCGATGCGCCCGCAACGGTCAAGGCGGCCAAAGACGTCGCCGAGGACGACCTGATCCTGGACATCGGCCCCGAGACGGCAGCTCGCCTGGCCCACCAGCTCAAGTCCGCCGGCACCATCGTCTGGAACGGCCCGGTGGGTGTTTTCGAGTTTGCCGCCTTCGAAAACGGCACCCGCGAAATCGCCAAGGCGATTGCCGAATCCCCCGCATTCAGCATCGCAGGCGGCGGCGACACCTTGGCTGCCATTGCCAAATATGGCATTGAAAAGCAGGTGGGATATATCTCTACCGGCGGAGGCGCATTCCTCGAAATGCTGGAGGGCAAGACACTGCCAGCGTTCGAAATATTGGAAAAACGGGCGGGTTGACGTCTGGGGCCGGGGGCCGCAGAGGCAGACCACCGCGGCCGTGAGCACAGCTCCTCTGCCCGCCCCCCTAAAATCACGCCCCATGACCTTCACTGACATGCTGCGCGACGCCACAGCGCAGAACAACTCCCTGCTGTGCGTGGGCCTGGACCCGGAGCCCACGCGGTTTCCTGCGGGGATGCAGGGCGATGCGCACAAAATTTATGACTTCTGCGCGGCCATCGTGGACGCCACGGCCGATCTGGTCTGCGCGTTCAAGCCCCAGATCGCCTACTTTGCCGCACACAGCGCCGAAGACCAGCTCGAGCGCCTGATGCAGCACATGCGGGCCAACGCACCGCATGTGCCGGTGATCCTGGATGCCAAGCGGGGCGACATTGGCTCCACCGCCGAGCAGTACGCCAAGGAGGCGTTTGAGCGCTACGGCGCCGATGCGGTCACGCTCTCGCCCTTCATGGGTTTTGACTCCATTGAGCCCTATCTTGCATACCACGGCAAGGGTGCGTTCCTGCTGTGCCGCACCTCCAACCCGGGCGGCGACGACCTGCAGACCCAGCGCCTTGCCAGCGTGGAGGGCCAGCCGCTGATGTACGAACACGTCGCGCGCCTGGCGCAGGGGCCGTGGAACAAGAACGGCCAGCTCGGCCTGGTGGTGGGCGCGACCTACCCGCAGGAGATCGAGCGCGTGCGCGCCATTGCGCCCACGCTGCCGCTGCTGATCCCGGGCGTCGGTGCGCAGGGCGGCGACGCCGCAGCCACCGTGCGCGCGGGGCTGCGCGAGGGCGGGCCGATCATCGTGAACTCGTCGCGCTCCATCCTGTACGCCTCCAAGGGCGACGACTTTGCGGCCGCAGCGCGCACCGAGGCGCAGCGCACCCGCGCCGTGCTCGAAGCCTCGCGCAGCCGCTAGGGCTGCGCGGAGCCCGGGGCCGAAGCACCAGCACCAGCACCTGCCGGCCCACTCCCCACCGCCATGCAGCTCAAATGGCTTGAAGACTTCATCGTCCTCGCGCAGGAACGCAGCTTCACCCGCGCGGCCGAACTGCGGCATGTCACCCATCCGGCCTTTGGCCGCCGCATCCGGGCGCTGGAGGCCTGGGCGGGCACGCCGCTGGTCGAGCGCACCGGTGGCCCGGTCACCCTGACACCGGCCGGGCACAGCTTTCTGGAAACCGCAGGCCAGCTGGCCCGCAACCTTGCCCAGTCGCACGAAGAACTGCAAAGCCTGGCCGGCCGGCAAGCCCGCACCGTGACGCTGGCCACGGGCCGCACCCTGGCGCGCACCGTGGTGGCCGACTGGCTGGTGCGCCTGCAGCCGCTGCTGCAGGGCGGCGAGCTGTGCATCCGCACCCGCGCGCTGGCCGACACGGTGGCCTTGCTCGAGCGCAACGAGGCCGACTTCTCCCTCGTGTACCACCACCCGGCGCTCGCCATCCGGCTCGACGCGCGGCAGTTTCTGCACCTGACCGTGGCGTCGGACCGGCTGGTGCCGGTGTCGCGCGCCACTGTGCAGGGCCACGCGCTGTACAGCTTCGGCCCGCCGGGTACCACCGACGCCGTGCCTTACCTCGCTTACGCGCCGCAGCTGGCCCTGGGCCGGCTGGTGGAAGACCACCTAGCGCACAACCCGCATGCCCCGCGCCTGCAGCGGGTGGTGGAGTGCGACTCGGCGGATGCGCATTACGAGTACGTGCAAAAAGGCCTGGGCGTGGCCTGGCTGCCCTGGTCCATGGTCCATGCCGATTGCCAGGCGCGGCGCCTCGCGCCCGCGGGCGACGCGCGCATGGAAGTGCGGTTCGACGTGCGCCTTTACCGGCCCAAGCGCCGCCTGGGGCCACTGGCCGAGGCCCTGTGGACGGCGCTTTCACAGCATTGATCCGCGTGACATACCGCCGGTCCGGGACCTGACGCTGGGGTTTTCCCTGTGTGTGCGGTACGGATTGGCAACGGTTGGTGCTGTTTCGGCACCAACGCGGCAGATCGTGTTTTCGACAATAGTGCACGCCGCAGGAAGTTTTACGGTGCTACACCCCCCCCCGCCACAGGCGGCTCCGTACTCCTCACCCGCCGCGGCGCGCAGCAGCC
>SDXZ01000082.1 GCA_004210805.1 Acidovorax sp. | reverse complement strand
GCCTTGAGGTCAGGGAGCGGGCCGCTGGGGTGCGCTGCCCGGCGCAGATGCTGGGGCCGCGGGCACGGCAGCAGGGCGCGTGGTCAGGCTGCGCTCGATGGCGCGCACGGCTTCCAGCCGTTCGTTCAGCTGGTCGTTGCGGCGCTGGGCATCGCGCAGCTGCTGCGCCTGGCGCTCCATCTGGTCTTCCAGCCGGCGTTGCTGGAGCAGGCGCGCTTCGAGAAGGCGTGCAAGAGGATGCAGCGGCTGTGCGGCGGGGGCGTTGTTGGCCAACAGCCGCTGCACGAGTCCGAGCGCGCGCGCGGTATCCACGGCCTGGCGGGTCTGCGCCAGCGCGGTAGCGAGCAGCAATGGGGTTTCCACGGCGGCTTCTTCGGTTTCTCCGAGCCGGGCGATTTCCTTGGGGAGATCCGACGGCGCAAGGCGCAGGATCCCATCGGTCTGGGCAAGTACCTGGCGCACAGGGTCGGCCACAGGCTGAGGCTCTGGCGCCGCGGGTGGAGTCTCTGACGGTGACGGCACCTTGACGGGGACCGCGACGACGACTGTGACCGGAGTGGAGGGCGTCGTCGTGGGCTTTTGCGGCGACAGGGCGCCGCAACCCGCCATCAGCCAAGTTGCCGTCAGCACAACTGCCACGGGCCTCAGCCTGCGCTGCACCTGCGCGCGGACGGAAGGCGTGAAAGGGTTACTGGGCTGCATGCGGTAGCTCTATGCGAAAAAATGATTGAAGGCCGTCTTCGACCAGGCGGACCGTGCCCCCGTGGGCGGCAATATATTCCTGGACGATGGACAGGCCGATACCCGTGCCACGCACGGCGTCATCCGGCTGGCGCACCCCCCGGTAAAAGGGCTCGAACACATGGTCCCGATCGGCTGGCGCCACACCGGGGCCCTGGTCCACGACATCCACGCGCACGGTACCGGCTTGGCGTGACAGGATGAGGCGCAGCGTGCCGCCCTTGGGTGAAAAACGGATGGCGTTGGACAGCAGGTTGCTGACGGCCGAAGCGATCTTGTCGGCGTCGACCGGCAGCGATACCGGGGCGCCCTCTACCAGCACCCGCAGTCCCCGCGCCTGCCATTGCAGGCGTTGCGACTCGACCTGGTTTTCCAGCAGCGTGAGCAGGTCGGTGTCGCTCCGATGGAGCTGGCGCGCCTCGAAGGCAGCAGCGTTGAAGCGCAGCAGGGCTTCGATTTCGCTCTGCAGCACCAGCGTGTTGTGGTGCAGGATTTGCGTCACTTCGCGCTGGCCCGCGTTGAGTTCGCCGGTCACCCCGTCTTGCAGCAGTGCCACACCCTCGCGCAGTGCGGCCAGCGGTGTCTTGAGTTCGTGCGAGACGTGCCGCAGAAAGCGCGCCTTGTCCGCGTCCAGTTCCATTAACCGCAAGCGCAGCCATTCCAGTTGCTGGCCGACGCGGCGCACGTCGTCGGGCCCCGAAATCAATACGGGCTCGTCCAACTGGTTTTCGCCGAGCCGGCGGATCGTCCCTTCGAGCCGCTTGAAGGGACGCGCCAGCCAGATGCCCAGAGCCAGCGCGAGGACCAGCGCCAGCACGATCACCCCCACCACCTGGTGCGTCACGTCACGGCGGCTCGCCTCGACCCGGTCCTGAAGCTCACGGTTGCGCTGGGCATTGATGTCCTGGACCGATTGGCCAATGTTCAGGTTCAGAGTCTCCAGTGCCACAAACTCTTCTGCGACGAGCCGCTCGTTGTCGAGCGCGCGCTCTGGCGGCGCGTCCAGCAGGTCCTTCACTGCGTCCAGGTGCTTGCGCCACTCGGCGGTCTGCTCTTCGGGCAGTCCCCCTTTGTGCAGCTGATCGAGCACGCCCAGGGCTTCAAGCGACATGTCGTTGAAGCTGCGGCGCAAGGGCGCATCGCGCAAGACCAGAGACTGCCGCGCTGCACGCTCCAGGGCCTGTCCACGCTGGTTGAGGACCTGGGCCGCGATCCCGAGAGACGTCGCTTCGCTGGTGCCGTGGCGACTTTGCACCATGAGCTGCTCCAGCGTGTAAAGCGCCCGCAGCGAACTCACGCCCAACAGCCCGGCAATCAGCAGGAAGGCCAGCAGCAGTAGTTGCTGAAATGAAAACCCGTTCAGCGGCCCGCCGACCCTTAGAGGGCCCACGCCAGGCAGACTGCTCTGTGCAGACATCGTGACAGGCGTCGCTGCAGACTCAGGCCAGTGCGGCTTCGTGCGTGACCACCTCGCCGCGCAGCGTGTACGCCTTGGCTTCGGTGATGGTCACGTCCACCATCTGACCTACCAAACGTGCCTGGCCAACAAAGTTCACCACGCGGTTGCACTCGGTGCGGCCCATGAGCTCGGTGGCATCGCGCTTGGAGGCGCCTTCCACCAAGATGCGCTGCACCGTGCCCACGCGGCTTTCGCTGATGGACTTGATGTTGGCGTTGATCACGGACTGCAAATGCTGCAATCGGCGCAGCTTGACGTCGTGCGGCGTGTCATCGTGCAGCCCCGCAGCGGGCGTGCCGGGGCGTGGGCTGAAGATAAAGCTGAAGCTGTTGTCGAAGTGGATGTCGTCGATCAGCTTCATCATCTTGTTGAAGTCTTCTTCCGTCTCGCCGGGGAAGCCGACGATGAAGTCGCTGCTCATGGCCAGGTCAGGGCGGATGGCGCGCAACTTGCGCACCGTGCTCTTGTATTCCATGGCGGTATAGCCGCGCTTCATGGCCATCAGGATGCGGTCGCTGCCGTGCTGAACGGGAAGATGCAAGTGGCTGGCCAGCTTGGGCAGTTTGGCGTAGGCCTCGATCAGCCGGGGCGTGAATTCATTGGGGTGGCTGGTGGTGTAGCGGATGCGCTCAATGCCCGGGATGTCAGACACGTATTCGAGCAGGAGGGCAAAGTCCGCGATCTCCGCTGTGCCACCCATCTTGCCCAGGTAGGCGTTCACGTTCTGGCCCAGCAGGGTGATCTCTTTCACGCCCTGGTCGGCCAGGCCCGCCACTTCCACGAGCACATCGTCGAAGGGACGGCTCACTTCTTCACCGCGGGTGTAAGGCACGACGCAGTAGCTGCAGTATTTGCTGCAGCCTTCCATGATCGACACGAACGCGGATGCACCCTCGACTCGCGCGGGCGGCAGGTGGTCGAACTTTTCGATCTCTGGAAAGCTGATGTCCACCTGGGGCTTGTCCATGCGATCGCGCTGATTCAGCATTTCTGGCAGGCGGTGCAGCGTCTGGGGGCCAAAGACCACGTCCACATAAGGCGCGCGCTTGATGATCTCGGCGCCTTCCTGGCTGGCTACGCAGCCGCCGACGCCAATCTTCACGCCTCGGGCCTTCAGGTGCTTGATACGGCCGAGGTCGCTGAACACTTTCTCTTGCGCCTTCTCGCGCACGGAGCAGGTGTTGAACAGGATCAGGTCGGCCTCGTCCACGTTCTGGGTGGGCTCGTAGCCCTGGGCGGCATGAAGCACGTCGGCCATCTTGTCCGAGTCGTACTCGTTCATTTGGCAACCGAAGGTTTTAATGAAGACTTTTTTGGCCATGGCAATCAATCTCGTGTCCGAATGGGGATGCGGCGGCGCGCGTGGGGCGGCCGGTGGGGCGCTGGGCGGTGGGCGTCCCTGCGGCAGGGCTGTCAGCGCCGGGCTACTTCTTCGCCGGGTCTGCGTCAGTGCGGAAATTGAACTGGATCGTGTCCGATCCGTTGCGCGGCTGTGCAGCCTCGCCTTCGGTCAGGATCCAGGCGGATAGCAGCATGCCCGTGCTGTTCTCGATCAGATAGTTGACCTTGAAGGTCTTGCCCTGCACCGTGTGCAGCATGACGAGCGAGTTCTGTGGGCTGAACAGGCGCATGCCGGGCGCCATGCGAATGGTGCGCCCGCTGAGCACGGCTTCGGAGCCCCCCTGGATGGTCAGGGTGCCGCGCAGCGACGCGTCAGGAAAATTGCGCACCACGCCCAGGCCCGGCTGCACCTGTGCAAGAGCGGGAGTCCCGAAGCACGTCAATGCGGTGAGGCTAGCAGCAGCCAACAGCGTGCGCGCAGCGTGCAGGCATCGACCAATGCCGGCAGTGGGGGAGGGGAGGGCAGGAGTGCAGCGGTTCATGGTGTGTATCCAGAGGCTGGTGAATGGGTCGGGAAGCGGGCGGGGAAGGCGATTTTACGGGCCAGGGCGCGAAAAAGCGTTTTCGTACAAGGACTTACCGCCACGGCGTGGGCATTGCGGCCACAAAAAAGCCCGCAATCACTGGCGCGTTGCGGGCTTTTGACTGAGCACTTGAATTTGGTGGTGGTAGGTGGACTTGAACCACCGACATCAGCATTATGAATGCTGCGCTCTAACCAACTGAGCTATACCACCGTAAGCCCCAGATTATAGAACAAAAATTATTGGTGTGTGAAGTTGGCGGGGCGCTTGTTCAGGAAGGCGTCCATGCCTTCTTTTTGGTCCTGCGTGGCGAACAACGCATGGAACAGGCGGCGCTCGAACATCACGCCGTCGGACAAGCTGCCCTCAAATGCGCGGTTCACCGACTCTTTTGCGGCCATCACCGCAATCTGCGAGAACCCGGCTATGAGGATTGCAGCACCCAGCGCTTCGTCCATAAGCTTGTCGTACGGCACGACGCGGCTGATGAGGCCAGCGCGCTCGGCTTCGGCGGCGTCCATCATGCGGCCGGTGAGGGCCATGTCCATGGCCTTCGATTTGCCCACGGCGCGCGGCAGGCGCTGGGTTCCACCGGCACCTGGAATCACGCCAAGCTTGATTTCCGGTTGGCCAAAACGTGCGTTGTCGGCCGCGATGATGAAGTCGCACATCATGGCCAGTTCGCAGCCGCCACCGAGGGCAAAGCCGCTCACGGCGGCGATGACGGGCTTGCGGATGGAGCGGATCGCTTCCCAGTTGCGCGTGATGTAGTCGCCCTTGTAGGTGTCTGCGAAGCTGTATTTGGCCATGGCGCCGATGTCCGCACCCGCCGCAAACGCCTTTTCGCTGCCCGTCACGATGACGCAGCCGATCGACTCATTGGCATCGAACTCCTTCAAGGCCGAACCCAGTTCATTCATGAGCTGGTCATTCAGCGCATTGAGCTGCTTGGGGCGGTTGAGCGTGATGATGCCAACCTTGTCCGCTTCGACGCGGACCTCGATCGTTTCGTAGGCCATGGGATCTCCTGGATGTTTGGGTAGTTATGAAAGCGTGAATAAATATACCGAAGCGAGCGCTTGGGGAAATTTCGTGGGCAAAAGACCGTACTCGCGCCCGATTAACCCAGCCAGCGAGTCAGCGCGGCGGCGTCTGATGTAGACAGGCTGACCGTGTCTGGTGCGGCAGCGCGGGCTGCCTTGCGGTGTGTCGCCCCCTGGCTGCGAGGTGGCAGCTCCAGCGCAAGGCGCAGCAGCCGGCCGTCGCGCGCGACGAGCGCCGTCGCCGAGGTCTCGACGCCCAGATAAAACGCCACGTCATCCAGCCGGCTGATGCGCCAGCCCTGGCCCAGCACCTCCACGCCAAGCCACTCGTCCCCTGCTGCCATGCCCGCCTGTTCTGCCGGACCTGACCGCAGCACCGTCTTGATCTGCACGCTGTGGTTTTCCGCGACCCGCAATCCCAGCCGCTGCGCCAGTTGTGGCGCCTCCGCCTGAAGGTGCGCACCGTTGGCCGCCAGAAGTTCTGCTAGTGGAAGTTCCCCCGTGCTGTGCACCCACTGCGCGATTTCGGTGTCAAAAGACCTTCCGCTGAGCTCGCGCAGCACGGTGCGCAGATCGTCTTCCGTCATCGGGCCTCCCTGACAGCGCTTCCACAGGGCGCGCATCACCTCGTCCAGGTTGCTCTTTCCGTCGCGGCGCAGCGCCAGGTCCAGGCACAGCGCCACCAGCGAGCCTTTGGTGTAGTAGCTCACCGTGGCGTTGGGTGTGTTTTCATCCTGGCGGTAGTATTTGACCCATGCATCAAAGCTTGCCTGCGCCACGGTCTGCACGGCGCGCCCCGGGGTTTGGTGAACCTGGTTGATGGTTTTGGTGATGAGCTTCAAGTACGTGGCGTCGTCGATCAAGCCGGCGCGGCGGAGCAACAGATCGTCGTAATAGCTCGTAAAGCCTTCAAAGAACCACAGCAGATCGGTGTAGTTCTCGCGGGCGTAGTCGTGCTGCGCAAACTCGGCGGGGCGCAGGCGCTTGACGTTCCAGGTGTGAAAGTACTCGTGGCTGATCAGACCCAGCAAGGTGGTGTAGCCATCACTTGCCCGGCTTTCGCCCACCCGGGGCAAGTCCCGCCGGCCGCAGATCAGAGCCGTGGAGTTACGGTGTTCCAAGCCTCCGTAGCTGTCTCCCACGGCGTTGAGCATGAAGAGGTAGCTCTTGAAGGGTGCGGCCCCATCGCCGTGCCAGAAGCGGATGGCGGTCTCGCAAATTTTCTGCGTGTCCGCCAGGAGGCGCTTGTCGTCAAAAGACGGTGCGGCACCGGCCACCACAAAACGGTGGGGAATCCCGCCAGCCACGAAGCGCCCCACCCAGAACGTGCCCATCTCGAATGGGCTGTCGACCAGTTCATCGTAGTCGTCGGCACGATAGAGGCCAAAACCCTTCTTGTCGGTCTGGAGCGCGGTGAGGCCGGTGGCGACCGACCATTCAGCGGTGGCGGGCGTGCTGGTGATTTCGAGGGTGTGGCCCTGCTTTTCCTGGCCGCGCACCTGCAGGCACAGGCTGGTTCCGTTGAAGAACCCGCGCGATGTGTCCAGCCAGGCCGTGCGTACCGAGGTGTCGTAAGCGCACACGGCATAGGTCAGCACCAGGGGCTTGTCGGCACTGCAGTCCGCACGCCAGCGGTGCTTGTCCAACTGCGTGAGCGGTACGTCGTGTTTGCCCTGGTGCGCCTTCAATTCCTGAAGGTTCTTTGAGAACTCCCGCACCAAGTAGCTGCCCGGAATCCACACCGGCAAAGCGACTTCCTGCAGCGCCTGGGGATGGGCAATCGTGAGCGTCACGCTGAAAAGATGGGCGTGCAGGTCGGCCGGCTCCACGTGGTAGTGAATGGCAGCGGGCTCGTGGCGGCGGGAGGAGGGCATGGGCGTCTGCGAGGTGCGGGCCAGTGGCGGCAAGCGACCGGCCCTGGTGGGCGCGCGGTGGAAACGAAAAAGCTAGTTGGCGCGGGTGGATTCGCCGGTGGCTTCGGCCAGGCGCTTTTCGACTTCCTGGGCGCCGATGGCGCCTGGGACGCGTGAGCCATCGGCAAAGATCAGTGTGGGCGTGCCCGTGATCTTGTGCTTGCGGCCAAATGCCAGGTTGCGCTGCAGCGCCGCGGTATCACAGCTCGCTGCGGGGGCCGGCTTGTCGCGCACCATCAGGTCTTGCCAAGCATTTACCTTGTCCTTGGCGCACCAGACGTTGCGGGACTTTTCTGCGGAGTCGGGGCTCAGGATGGGATAGAGGAACAGATACACCGTGACGTTGTCCACGTTCTGCAGGTCACGCTCGAAGCGTTTGCAGTAGCCACAGTTGGGGTCTTCAAACACGGCCACCTTGCGCTTGCCGTTGCCCCGCACGATGGTGAACGCGTCCTTGAGCGGCAGGGCCGAGAATTCCACCGCAGTGAGTTTGGCGATGCGGTCCTCGGTAAGGTTGCGCCGAGCCTTGGCATCGATCAGCTCGCCCTGGATCACGTAGTCGCCCTTGGCGTCGGTATAGAACAGATCAGTACCGATGCGCACCTCGTACAGCCCCTTCATCTGGGTGGGCCGCACCTCGTCGATCTTGTCCATTTGCGGGATGCGTTCCGCCAGCGCCTTGCGGATATCGGCTTCCTGGGCCGACGCCAGCGCGGCGGTGGCAAGGCCAAGGGCCGCGATCAGGGTGGGAATGAATTTCATGGTGCTCTCGGTTTCAAGGTATCGGGCCGGGCTGCACTGTGTGCGCCCGTCCGGGGTCGTTACATTCCCATGGCCTGGCGGGCCACAAAACTCTTTAGCGGGCCGCTCATTTCAAAGCCCTTCATGCCCCAATTGCGCAGCGCCTGTATCGGGCCATCCTGGCGCGCAAACAGTTGCTGCAGGCCATCCGTGGCCAAGCCCATGGGCAGCAGGGCGGCCTTGCGCTCCCGCTCATAGCGCCGCAGCAGCCGCGCGTCGCCCACGCTGCGCCAGTAGTCACGTTCATGCAGCACGCGGGCCAGGGCCTGGGCGTCAGCAAGCCCCAGGTTCAGCCCCTGTCCTGCCAGCGGGTGCACATTGTGTGCTGCGTCGCCGGCCAACACCCAGCTGCGACCGGCGCGCCCAGCGGCGGGCGGCAATGCGCCGCACCAGCGGTCTGCCTTGGCCAACTGCAAGGGCCAGGCGGCCCGTTCAGCGCTTACTTGCAGCGCACCCAGCGCGTCCTGGCTTGCGGTACGCAATCTCTGTGCGAAATCCTCCGGGGGCAACGCCATCAGTGGCGCGACCTGCTCCTGAAAGACGGACCAAACGACGGCTACGGAGTTCCCCTGCGGGCCCCCCAAGGGCAAGAAGGCCAGGATTCCGTCGGGTGAGAACCACTGGCGCGCCACCTGTCCGTGGGGGCGCTCAGATTGCAGGCGGGTCGCGATGGCGTGCTGCGGGTAGGGCGTGACTTCAAAGTTCACGCCGAATTCTTCGCGGGTCGTGCTCGCCCGGCCTTCACAGACCACGGTGAGCGCCGCGGGCACCGGTGCGTCGACCAGCTCCACATGGGGCTGGTACCGCACGGCCTGCGCCAAGCGCGACTCCAGCGCGGGCACATCCACGATCCACGCCAGCGCGTCCACGCCCTGAGCCGCCGCGTCGAACTGCACGGCCCCGCCCTGGTCGCCCTGCACGTGCATTTGACGCACCGCCGTGGCGTGCTCGTCATCGGGCCAGCTGCGCAGGGATTCAAGCAATTGCCGCGAGGCCAGGTTCAGGGCGTAGGCCCTCACATCAGTCGCAGCGGGATTTTTGGCGCCGGGCGCCGGTAGCAAGGCAACTTTCAGCCGGTCCCGCGCCAGCAGCAGCGCCAAGGTGGTGCCCACTATGCCGGTGCCACGAATGCAGATGTCAAAGGTTTGGGCCATGAGGGCATTGTAGGAGGCGGCTTGAGCCCCCGGCCGCAGTGCAGAATTGCGGGCGGAGAGCGAGTTCTCCATGTCCATAGCCCATTTTTCAGGAGCGCGCAGGCGTGAGCTTCCACCCCGATTCCGATCTGTCCGGCACCATTGCGCGCCTGTTTGTCTACCCCGTCAAATCCTGTGCCGGCATCGAGGTGCAGGAGGCGCTCCTCACCGAAACAGGCCTGGACCTCGACCGCGCCTGGATGGTGGTGGATGCCCAAGGGGTCTTCCTGACCCAACGGGCCCTGCCGCGCATGGCGCTGATCCGTCCGCAGCTCAAAACGGAAGAAATGGTCCTGCGTGCACCGGGCATGCTCGCCCTTCATGTCGCCATCGATGCCGTGGAGGCGCCCGCGACCGTCACAGTCTGGCGGGATACGGTGCCAGCCTGGGACATGGGCGCCGTGGCGGCGCAGTGGTTCACCGATTTTCTGGGCCAACCGTGCCGCCTGGTGCGCTTCGACCCTGAGTACCGCCGCCTGTCCAGCATGGACTGGACGGGTGGGATCCAGGCGCCCAACCAGTTCTCCGACGGTTACCCGGTGCTCGTGGCGAGCGATGCCTCCATGCAGGAGTTGAATGGGCGCCTCACAGCCGGTGGCTATGGCGCTGTCGGCATTGAACGCTTTCGGCCCAACGTGGTTCTGGGCGGCGTGGACGCCCATGACGAAGACCGGGTGGACACGGTGTGTGTGGACGGCGGCGGCGAAGGGGAGATTCACCTGCAGCCCGTCAAGCCCTGCGCGCGCTGCCCCATACCCGACATCGATCCGGCCACCGCCGAAAGCAGCCCGGAGGTTGGCGCCACGCTGCGGGCCTATCGCCAGGACAAACGGTTGAACGGTGCAATCACTTTCGGCATGAACGCCATCGTCCGACAAGGCGCTGGCCAGATGCTGCGCGTGGGGCAGCGGGTGGCCGCCGATTTGCGCTTTGACTGAAGCCTGAGCAGCTACCGCAAGGCGTGCCTTCCGGCGCGCCGTAAAATCGGCGGTTTGTCTCCGAATTCCAGAAAGCCCTGCCATGAGCCTCCAATGCGGCATCGTGGGCCTGCCCAACGTCGGCAAGTCCACTCTCTTCAACGCGCTGACCAAGGCCGGCATCGCCGCCGAGAACTATCCCTTCTGCACCATTGAGCCCAATGTGGGCGTGGTGGAAGTGCCAGACCCCCGCCTGCAGCAACTCGCGGCGATCATCTCGCCCGAGCGCATCGTGCCCGCCATCGTCGAGTTTGTAGACATTGCGGGCCTGGTGGCAGGTGCCAGCCAGGGCGAAGGCCTGGGCAACCAGTTCCTGGCCCACATCCGCGAAACCGATGCCATCGTGAACGTGGTGCGCTGTTTTGAAGACGACAACGTGATTCATGTCGCTGGCCGTGTCGACCCGATCTCCGACATCGAAGTCATCCAGACAGAGTTGTGTCTTGCCGACATGGGCACGGTGGAAAAGGCGCTCAACCGCTACACCAAGGCCGCCAAGTCGGGCAACGACAAGGACGCCGCCAAACTAGTGGCGTTGCTCACCCGCATCCAGACCGCGCTCAACGAAGGCAAGCCCGCACGTTCGGTGGAAATCACCAAGGAAGAGCAGCCGCTGCTCAAGTCCCTGTGCCTGATCACCGCCAAGCCAGCGATGTTCGTGGGGAATGTGAGCGAAAACGGCTTCGAGAACAATCCCTTCCTGGACCGCCTCAAAGAATACGCGGCCGGTCAGAACGCGCCCGTTGTAGCCATCTGCGCCAAGATGGAAGCCGAAATGGCCGAGATGAGTGATGAGGACCGTGACATGTTCCTGGCCGAGATGGGCCAGACCGAGCCCGGCCTTGCCCGCCTCATCCGTGGCGCGTTCAAGCTGCTGGGCCTGCAGACTTACTTCACCGCCGGCGTGAAGGAAGTGCGCGCATGGACGATACATATCGGCGACACCGCGCCCCAGGCAGCGGGTGTGATCCACGGCGACTTCGAGCGCGGCTTCATCCGTGCGCAGACAATCGCGTTTGACGACTACATCCACTACAAGGGCGAGCAAGGCGCCAAGGACGCGGGCAAGATGCGCGCAGAAGGCAAGGAGTACGTGGTCAAGGACGGCGACGTGCTCAACTTCCTGTTCAACGTTTGAGGCTCGCTGGCGCCGGCCGATAGGCCGCCCCCACCCTGGGCACCTGAACGAGCTCCCTGCACAGCCTCGCCGGCGTGCAGGGATTTTTTTCGACCCGGAGCGGCGCAGGCCGATCCCACCCTACCCCGCTGCACCATGAACCCCGGAATCCTCTACGCCGCGCTGGCCTATGTCGCCTGGGGGCTCTTTCCCCTGTACTTCAAGCAAGTGGCCAACGTGCCTTCGCTGGAGGTCGTGATGCACCGCACCCTGTGGTCCCTGGTGTTTGTGCTGTTCGCGCTGCTGGTGCGCCGGCAGTGGGCGTGGATAGGCACTGTGCTCCGCCAGCCGCGGGTCCTGGCGGCGTTTGCGTTGTCGGCTGTGCTGCTGTCGGGCAACTGGCTCACCTACGTATGGGCCGTGCAGAACCAGCATGTGGTGGACGCGAGCCTCGGTTACTTCATCTTGCCGCTGGTCAATGTGGCGGTGGGCTTTGTGTTTTTGCACGAGCGGCCCCGGCCCGGCCAGTGGCTGGCCGTGGCCGTGGCCGCTGCCGGTGTGCTCTGGCTCACGGTGCAGGCCGGTCGGCTGCCGTGGATCGCGCTGGTGCTGGCCCTGAGTTTTGGCTTCTATGGCCTGCTGCGCAAAGTGGCCGCGCTGGGGGCGCTCGAAGGCTTGGCGCTGGAGACCATGCTGCTCGCCCCCGTAGCAGCCATCGTGCTGGGTTGGTGGGCGTGGCAAGGGCAAGGCGCAATAGTGCACGGGGATGTCTCCACCTTGGGCTGGCTGCTGCTGGCTGGGCCCCTCACTGCGGTGCCACTGCTGCTGTTTGCTGCAGGGGCGCGCCTGATCCCGATGTCCACCTTGGGCATCCTCCAGTACATCTCGCCCAGCCTGCAGTTCGCGCTCGGCGTGTGGGTGTTCCACGAGGCATTCGAGCCCGCTCGCCTGATCGGTTTTGTGCTGATCTGGGGCGCGCTGTGCGTCTATTCCCTGGAAGGCTGGTGGTCCCTGCGGGGCGCGAGGGCTGCAAGGGCCTGAGGCCCGGTGCCCAGGCGCGGCACTGGCAGCGCGCCCGCCTTTGACCCATCGCAACGCAGCGACGAATCGGCGCGGTGCTACTGGAAAACACGGGGTGGGGCTGTGTCAGGCCTGCGTAAGATGCGCGGGGCCTGCCGTGGGGCGCCCTGCTGCGGGCGGCCCGCCCGGTGAGTGGTTGTCACCCAGAACGAACCCAGGCCCACGCCTGCCCCCACATGTTTTTTGGACGCAAGAATCCGTTTTCTGCCACGGATGCCTTTCCCTTGTCCGATGCCGTCATGGAGTTCGACGACTCGGCGTCTGCCATGGTGCGGCCGGCGCGCCGGGCGATGGATGGACTGGGTCCGCAGGGTGCGCGCAGCGTGGCGCAGCAGTGGGTGCAGGTGCTGGGGCTCATCGGGCTGCACGCGCTGGCCATGCTGGGTTTTTACGCCTTTGACATGGTGGATGCCCAGGTGCTCGCAGTGCTGGCGGGGTTGATCGGACTGTGCTGCGGGGCGTTCTGGATCGTGTTTCGTACTGGCTTGCACCAGAAGTTGCGCCACAGGCACCTCAAGCTGGCCATCGTGGCCACCGCCCTGGGCTGCATGCTGGTGTTGTTCTATCTCGCGCCGGTCACGCAAATCCTGCTTGCGCCGTTTGCTTTTGTGGCCGTGGCTTACGGCACGTTCACGGTGCCGCGCCGCGCACTGCTGGGCTTGGCAGCGTGTTTCCTGGCTCTGTATGTGGGGGTGATAGCGCTTCACTTCCAGGAGCAGCGCAACACCGCGCTGCTGCGCCTGGAGCTTCTGCACGGGCTCGCTCTGCTCGCGGCCTTGCCGGCCTTCATCCTGCTGATGGGCAAGGTGCAGCGCCTGTACCGCAGCCTCTACCACGCCAGCCGCAAGATCAAGAACATCCAGGAAGACGCGCAGCGCGACCCGCTGGTGGGCTGCTTTAACCGCCGCTATGTGCTGGCCGCGCTCGAAGAGCAAAAACAGATGGCCGATGAAAGCGGCATCCCGTTGTGCCTGGCCGTGCTCGACATCGACCACTTCAAGCGCATCAACGACGAGCTGGGGCATCTGGGCGGCGACGAGGTGTTGCGCACTTTCGCGCGCATCGCACAGCAGGGTGTGCGCGGTGGCGATGTGTTCGGGCGCTATGGCGGCGAGGAGTTTTTGCTGATCTTTCCAGCCACCTCGCTCCTGCCCGCACTCAACACCTGCGAGCGCATCCGTGCGCAGGTCGAGACCCACGCCTGGACCGGCCTGCTCAAGGGCCGCGTGACGGTCTCGATCGGCGTTACCCACTATGTGCTGGGCGAGTCGGTGCTGGAGTTCTTCTCGCGCGCCGACACCGCGATGTACATGGCCAAGGAGGGCGGTCGCAACCAGGTGGTGGTCGAAGAGCCCGTGGCCAAAGGAGACCTGGTTCACTCGTTACCCAGCGGCCACGCGGGTCTGTAGATGCCGGGGCGTGCCGTTCAAGTGCCCAGCTGTCCGGGCATGAAGTACAACAACACGCTCGTCATGAGGAGATACCGGAAGAACTTGCCCACCGCCATGTAGGCAAGGCACGGCCAGAAGGGGAGCTTGAGCCAGCCCGCTACGGCGCACAGCGGATCGCCCACCACGGGCAGCCAGCTCAGCAGGCAGGCGCGTGCGCCAAAGCGCTGCAGCCAGGCCAGGGCGCGCACTTCAGTCGCGCCGCCCCGGGCTCTGTCTACCGCCTTGTGCGCGCCAAAGCCCATCCACCAGCTGATCCCGCCGCCCAACGTGTTGCCGGCGCTGGCCACCAGGATCGCAGGCCAGAACATCTCGGGGTTGATCTTGATGAGGCCGAACACGGCGGGCTCTGAGCCCAGCGGCAAGAGCGTTGCCGAAATGACCGAAACGATGAAGACGGTGCTCAGGCCGAACTGCGGCAGTGCGAGCCATTCAAGCAGCTGGTGCATCCAGATTTCCATAGCCGCGAAGTGTAGGGCGGCGTCAGCGCTCCAATCGTGCGTGGTGGCGCTGTCCTACGCGGGGCTGCGGCATCGGCGCATGCGGGCGGAGCAGGGCGGTTTATATCGTGGGCAACACGGTGCCGAGCAGGAAATCTGCAGGCATGCCACTCAGGAGTTTGCCCATGCACACAACCACCACGCCCCAGATTCCCGCACTTGCCAAGGCCACCCAGCGTCTGCACGGCGCGGCACGCCCGCAGGGCATACGTTGGCCATCGGTGGTGACGGCGTTCCTGCTGGCCGCTTGTGTACACAGCCCGCAGGCGGCAGTGCCAGAAACCACTGACCCGCTGGTGGCCACTGCGCCCGGCCCACAGTCCGCACCTGCTTGCCGCGAAACCTCGGACACCCGCGCCGCCCTGCAAGGCATTGCGCAGGAACTCAAGGAGAAGGGCCTCGCTTTTCGTGCAACCTGCCAGACCACCGCGGCCGATAAGGCCCGCGGCGGCTGGGTGGTTCAGGTGAGGGTGGTGGATGGCCTGAAGGCCAGCAAGGTGGTACGCGGCCCGTTGGCCGATGGGCACGATGTGGACATGGGCACGCCCCCCGGTGTGGAGCTGGCCGGCGCGCAGCCGGGGGCGCAAGGGTTTTCCCCCGACGTACAACACAACCGTGACTGGCTGCGTGGCCTGATGGCCCGCCACCAGTTCGACAACCTGCCCAATGCCTGGTGGCATTTCGCTCAGCGCGGCGCAGTGCCTTCGAAAGCGGCTGACACCGATCTCGCATCGCGGTGATTGACACCGCACTCCGCTGAACAGGCCGAGACGCAACCCAGAGCGTTCGCCCGCCGCTGGCCAGCGCATCGCGGGGCATTCGGCGCCGGTTCCGAGCCCTCGCAGTCACACCGCAATCGCCCCATTTTTCAGTGGGCGGAACATTTCAGTTGCTGAAATTTTGGGCAGGTACAATCCCGCCTCCTTTTTCAGCATTCGCTGCTGCCCCCTGCGCGTACCCCCCTCCCCATGCACATCGGCCACATCCCTTTGGCGAACCGCCTGTTCGTCGCCCCTATGGCGGGCGTCACGGACCGGCCGTTCCGCCAGTTGTGCAAGGCGCTGGGGGCGGGCTATGCGGTGAGCGAGATGGTGACCTCGCGCAAGGACTTGTGGAACAGCCTCAAGACCTCGCGCCGGGCCAACCATGAGGGGGAGCCTGGGCCGATTGCGGTGCAGATCGCCGGCACCGAGGCGCAGATGATGGCCGAAGCCGCGGTCTACAACGTGGAGCGTGGCGCGCAGATCATCGACATCAACATGGGCTGCCCCGCCAAGAAGGTCTGCAACAAATGGGCGGGCTCCGCCCTGATGCAGAACGAGGCCCTGGCGGTGGAGATCGCCGCTGCGGTGGTTGAGGCCTGCGCGCCCTACAACGTGCCCGTCACGCTGAAGATGCGCACCGGCTGGTGCCAGGAGCACAAGAATGCCGTGGCGTTGGCAAAGCAGTTCGAGGCTGTCGGCATTCAGATGCTCACCGTACACGGCCGCACGCGCGAGCAGGGCTACAAGGGCCATGCGGAGTACGCCACCATCGCTGCGGTCAAGGCCGCGGTGAAGGTGCCCGTGGTGGCCAACGGCGACATCACCTCGCCCGAAAAGGCGCGCGATGTGCTGGCCGCCACCGGTGCCGACGCGATCATGATCGGCCGCGCCGCCCAGGGCCGGCCGTGGATCTTCCGCGAGGTCGGCCACTTCCTGGCCACGGGCGAACACCTGGCGCCACCCCTGGTGGCCGAGGTGCGGCGCCTGCTGCTGGACCACCTGCACGACCACTACAGCCTGTACGGCGAGCTGACCGGGGTGCGCAGTGCGCGCAAGCACATTGCCTGGTACCTGCGCGCGCTGCCGGGCGGCGAGGCGTTCAGGCAACACATCAATACGATCGAAGACAGCGCCACGCAGTGGCAGGCCGTGGCCGACCACCTGGATGCCCTGGGGCAGCAGATGGACCGGCTGCCCGCCGCCACCGGTGTGGACGCTGACTCAGAAGAACAAGAGGGAATGGCTGCATGAGCAAGAAACACATCGAGGAATGCGTGCGCGAGAGCCTGCAAGGCTACTTTCGCGACCTGGGCGGAGAGACGCCCGACGGCATGTACGACATGCTGGTGCGCGTGGTCGAAAAACCGCTGCTGGAAGTGGTGATGCAGCAGGCCGACAACAACCAGTCCCGCGCCGCCGAATGGCTGGGCCTGAACCGCAACACCCTGCGCAAGAAGCTGTCGCTGCACAAGCTGCTGTGACGGCCCGCGCAACCTATTGCTATTAAATTTGTAGCTGCTAGGGCTTATCCAACCAGCGGTAGGCCCTGTTTTTTTTCAAACTCTCCTCACCACCACTGCCATGAACGCACTTCTTTCCGTCTCCGACAAGACCGGCATCGTCGAATTTGCCCAGGCCCTTCACGCGCTGGGCATCAAGCTGCTGTCCACCGGC
>SDXZ01000292.1 GCA_004210805.1 Acidovorax sp. | reverse complement strand
TGGCCAGCGCATCGATCGCCCAAGTGCATTTCGCCACGGTGCGGGACCGGCATGGCATCGAGCGCGAGGTGGCGGTCAAGGTGCTGCGCCCCGGCATGCTGCCCGTGATCGAGAAGGACTTGAGCCTGATGCGCATGATGGCCGGCTGGGTCGAGAGCCTGTCGGCCGACGGCAAACGCCTCAAGCCCCGCGAGGTGGTGGCTGAGTTCGACAACTACCTGCACGACGAGCTGGACCTGATCCGCGAGGCGGCCAACGCCGCCCAGTTGCGCCGCAACATGCAGGGCCTGGACCTGGTGCTGATCCCGGAGATCCTCTGGGACTTCTGCCACCCTGAAGTGATGGTGATGCAGCGCATGAACGGCGTGCCCATCAGCCAGATCGGCCGCCTGCGCGAAGCGGGCGTGGACATTCCCAAGCTGGCGCGCGACGGCGTCACCATCTTCTTCACGCAGGTGTTCCGCGACGGGTTTTTTCATGCCGACATGCACCCCGGCAACATCCAGGTCAGCCTGGACCCGGCCACCTTCGGGCGCTACATCTCGCTCGACTTCGGCATCGTCGGCACGCTGACCGAATCGGACAAGGAATACCTCGCGCAGAACTTCGTGGCGTTCTTCCGCCGTGATTACAAGCGTGTGGCCGAGCTGCACATCGAAAGCGGCTGGGTGCCGCCCGAGACGCGGGTGAACGACCTGGAGTCGGCCATCCGCGCCGTGTGCGAGCCGTATTTCGACCGGCCGCTCAAGGAGATCTCGCTCGGCCTGGTGCTGATGCGCCTGTTCCAGACCTCTCGGCGCTTTCATGTGGAGATCCAGCCGCAGCTCGTGCTGCTGCAAAAAACATTGCTCAACATCGAAGGCCTGGGCCGCGAGCTCGATCCGGAGCTCGACCTGTGGAGCACGGCCAAGCCCTTCCTTGAAAAGTGGATGCTCGAGCAGATGGGACCGCAACGGCTGTGGCGGGAATTGCGTGCAGAGGCGCCGCACTACGCCAAGCTGATCCCCGAGCTGCCCCGTCTGGTGTACGACGCGCTGCGCCACAAGCCGCAGGATCACCGTCGCGAATTGGCTGAATTGCTGGCTGAGCAGAAGCACACCAATAAGCTCTTGCACGCCATCATCTATGTAGCTGTCGGATTTTTTGTGGGCTTGCTGTCGTTTGTGATGGTGAATCAGATACAGACGCTGTTCAGGTTCCGGATTTTTTAGTTCTCGTTTTTTTGCATTTCGTATCCTTCGCGACATTAGGAGCATGCCGTGCTGTTGACCCTAGTTATCGTTTACCTGCTGATCACCATCGGCATCGGCCTGCTCGCAGCCCGGCGCGTGAAGAACGCGGCGGACTTCGCCATCGCCGGGCGCCATTTGCCGCTGTACATGATCATCACCACCACGTTTGCCACGTGGTTCGGGTCCGAGACAGTCCTGGGCATTCCGGCCAAGTTCATCGAGGGCGGACTGGGCAACGTGGTGGAAGACCCGTTCGGCGCGGGTTTCTGCCTGATCCTGGTGGGCCTGTTCTTCGCGGGCAAGCTCTACCGCATGACGCTGCTGACCATCAGCGACTACTACCGCGAGCGCTATGGCCGCACGGTCGAAGTCGTCTGCTCGCTGATCATCATGCTCAGTTACCTGGGCTGGGTGTCGGCGCAGGTCACCGCGCTGGGGCTGGTGTTCAATTTGCTGTCGGGTGACGCCATCAGCATCCCCATGGGCATGACCATCGGGGTGGTCTCCATCCTGGCCTACACGCTGTTCGGCGGCATGTGGTCGGTGGCCGTCACCGACTTCATCCAGATGATCATCCTGGTGGTGGGCCTCGCCATCATCGCGGTGTTTGCGGGCAATATGGCCGGAGGGGCCGACAAGGTGATCGAGTTCGCCTCCAACCGCGAGCTGTTCCGCTTTCTGCCCGAGCCCAAGTTCCACGACGTGGTGTTCTTCATCGCGGCGGGCATCACCATGATGTTCGGCTCCATCCCGCAGCAGGACGTGTTCCAGCGCGTGATGTCGGCCAACAACATCAAGGCCGCCACGCGCGGCCCGATCATCGGCGGCATCTGCTACATCCTGTTCGCCTTCGTGCCCATGTTCCTTGTGGCCAGTGCCCTGATCATCATGCCCACCGAGACGGCGGCGCTGCTCAAGGAAGACCCCCAGAAGGTGCTGCCCACGCTGGTGATGGCCAAGATGCCCTTCATCATGCAGGTGCTGTTCTTCGGCGCGCTGCTCTCGGCGCTCAAGTCCACGGCCTCGGCCACGCTGCTGGCGCCCAGCGTCACCTTCACCGAAAACATCTGGCGCCAGTTCCGCCCCACGATGACGGACAAGGAGCACCTGCGCACCATGCGCATCACCACCCTGGTGTTCAGCGCCTGCGTGCTGGCCTATGCGATCCGCATGCAGGGCACGTCCATCTACGAGCTGGTCTCAGGCGCCTACCAGGTGCCGCTGGTGGGCGCCTTCGTGCCGCTGGTGGCAGGCCTGTACTGGAAACGTGCCACCACGCAGGGTGCAATTTTCGCCATCGTGCTCGGCCTGGGCACCTGGCTGCTGTTCCTGGCGACGCCCGTGGGCGCGGTCTTCCCGGCGCAGCTGGCCGGTCTGCTGGCGGCGCTGGCGGGCATGCTCGTGGGTTCGCTGGCCCCTCAGGCCATTGGCAACAGCCACGCCTCTCACCATAAGTTGGTCGGCGCAGAGTAACGGTGTGGTTGAAGGCGTGCCGCCTATAATTGAGGGTTTTGCACTTTCCCTCAACACACTGACATGCCTATTTACGCCTACAAATGCGGCTCCTGCGGCCATGCCAAGGATGTGCTGCAAAAACTCTCCGACACACCCCTCTCCGTTTGCCCCGCCTGCGGGGCAGAGGCCTTTTCCAAGCAGGTGACGGCCGCCGGATTCCAGCTCAAGGGTTCGGGCTGGTACGTGACCGATTTCCGTGGCGGCAACAGCGGCGGTGCGGCCCCCGCAGCGGATTCCAAGGTGGACTCCGCCTCGGCGCCCAAGTCCGAGGCGGCCGCCCCTGCCAGTGCTAGCGATGCTCCTAAAAAAGAAGCAGCCAGCGCAAGTCCAGCAAGCGCTGGCGGCAGTTCTGCCTCTACAACCACCTCTTCGAGCTGAGTCACTGCATGGCTGCCTTGCGCAAATGGCTGTTGACCGGCCTCCTGGTGATCGTGCCGGGGGTTATCACGGCGTGGGTGCTCAACTGGATTGTGAGCACCCTGGACCAGACCCTGCAGATCCTGCCGGGCGCATGGCATCCCGACAAGCTGCTGGGCGTTCACGTGCCCGGCTTTGGTGTGGTGCTCACCCTGCTGATCCTGCTGGTGGTGGGCGCCATCGCCAGCAACTTCGCCGGCCGCAAGCTGGTGCAGTGGGGCGATGCGGTGGTGCACCGCATCCCCGTGGTGCGCTCCATCTATTCCAGCGTCAAGCAGGTCTCCGACACGCTGTTCTCCGAAAGCGGTAATGCCTTTCGCAAGGCGGTGCTGGTGCAGTGGCCGCGAGAAGGCGTGTGGACAGTGGCCTTTGTGACGGGCGCGCCCAACGGCGAAGTGGCCGCCTACCTGCGTGACGAGTTCGTGAGTGTGTATGTGCCCACCACGCCCAACCCCACAGGCGGCTATTTTGTGATGCTGCGCAAGAGCGACTGCGTCGAGCTCGACATGAGCGTGGACTCAGCCCTCAAATACATCGTTTCGATGGGCGTGGTCGCTCCGGCTGACCCCACGCTTGTTTCCCCCAGTAAGTTGTGAATCCCCTTTAACGCGCCACTGCGGCGCCGGAAGTCTTTCCCATGGCCATGCGTTCCCACTATTGCGGTCTTGTGACCGAAGCCCTGATGGGCCAAACCGTCACCCTGTCGGGCTGGGTGAACCGCCGCCGCGACCATGGCGGCGTGATCTTCAT
>SDXZ01000291.1 GCA_004210805.1 Acidovorax sp. | reverse complement strand
AGGATCTCGCCGTTGTCGGCCACCTTGATCTCCACGCCGCGGATCGGCACGCCCACCGTGTCGGCGCGGGCCTGGTTGTCGGGCTGCAGGCAGACGAACACGGCGGTCTCGGTGGAGCCGTACAACTGCTTCAAGTTGATGCCGATGGAGCGGTAGAAGGTGAACAGGTCCGGCCCGATGGCCTCGCCCGCGGTGTAGGCCACGCGCACGCGACTGAACCCCAGGTTGTTGCGCAGCGGGCCGTACACCAGCAGGTTGCCCAGCGCGTACTTGATGCGGTCCAGGGCGCCCACGGGCTCGCCATCCATCAGGGCCGGGCCCACGCGCTTTGCCACGGCCATGCAGGCCTCGAACATCTTGCGCTTGATGGTGCCCGCGTCTTCCATGCGGATCATCACGCTGGTCAGCAGGCCTTCAAAAATACGCGGCGGCGCGAAGTAGTAGGTGGGCCCCACTTCCTTGAGGTCGATGGTCACGGTGCTGGCCGACTCGGGGCAGTTGACCACGTAGCCGCAGGCCAGCCACTGCGCGTAGCTGAAGATGTTCTGCCCGATCCACGCCGGGGGCAGGTAGGCCAGCACTTCTTCGGAGCTGGTGAGCTTGTCGAACTCGGCACCGGCCGAGGCGCGGTCCAGCAGCGTGCTGTGGGTGTGGACCACGCCCTTGGGGTTGCCCGTGGTGCCCGAGGTAAAGAACATCGCCGCCACGTCGTCGGGGCGGGACTTGGCCACTTCGGTGCGGAACCACTCGGGGTGTTTGGCCACGTAGGCCGCGCCGGATTCGATCAGGGCATCGAGCGAGCCCAGGCCCTGCTCGGCATAGTTGCGCAGGCCACGCGGGTCGTCGAAGTAGATGTTCGAAATCTGCGGGCACTGCTCGCGGATCTCGAGCATCTTGTCGACCTGCTCCTGGTCTTCCACCAGGCAAAAGCGCACCTCGGCATTGTTGAGCGGGAAGATGCATTCCGCAGCCACCGCATCCTGGTACAGCGGCACCGGGATGGCGCCCAGCGACTGGGCGGCGAGCATGGTGGCGTACAGGCGCGGGCGGTTGGCGCCGATCACCACCATGTGCTCGTGGCGTTGAAGGCCTGCCTGGTGCAGTCCGGCGGCCACCTGTTCCACCAACTGCGCCAGGGCTGCCCAGGTGTGGGTCTGCCAGATGCCGTACTCTTTTTCACGCAGGGCCGGCGCCGTGGGGCGTTCGGCGGCGTGCTGGAGCAGCAGTTGGGGGAACGTGGTTTTCATTCCGGTCCTCGGTGTGAAAAGGGCGACAAGGGAAGCCTGTGGCGGCGTCAATCCAGTGACGGTGAGCCGGGATCGCTGTGGTGAAACAGTGCACAGGGCAGCGCGTTGAGACCAATGCTAGGACCCACTTTGACGTCATCTTGTCTTGCCGACGACAATTTACGGGAAACTCCTCACTGGGTGAAACCCTCCCCTCTGCGCGAGAGGCGGTTTGCGGGTGCTACCCACGGCGAAACAGCGCTGTGCGGCCCGCGCTGGACTGCGCCGGCCCGCGCAGTTTTGCGGAGTGACGGGAGGTGCGCGCTTTTGCAGACGCGGCGCTGCGGCCGGCTCGTTCTGGCCGTCGCAAGGGACCGGCCGCCACCCCCAGCGGCTGCTTCATCCCACGGCGGTATCCTCAAGCCATGTACGCCCCGTTTTTCGGTCTTCAGCATCCCCCGTTTTCCATCGCACCAGACCCGCGCTATCTGTTCATGAGTGAGCGCCACCGCGAGGCGCTGGCCCACCTGCTGTACGGGCTGGACGCCGGGGGCGGCTTTGTGCTGCTGACCGGCGAAGTGGGCACGGGCAAGACCACGGTGTGCCGCTGCTTTCTTGAGCAGATTCCGGCCAATTGCAACGTGGCCTACATCTTCAACCCCAAGCTCACCGTGGGCGAGCTGCTGCGCTCGATCTGCGATGAGTTTGGCGTGCCGCACAAGCCGGCGGTGCCGGGCGTGGAGACGGTCAAGGACTGCATCGACCCGCTCAACGCATCGCTGCTGGCCGCGCACGCCTCGGGCCGCAACAACGTGCTCATCATCGACGAGGCACAGAACCTGGCGGCCGACGTGCTCGAGCAACTGCGCCTGCTCACCAACCTCGAGACCAGCGAGCGCAAGCTGCTGCAGATCATCCTCATCGGCCAGCCCGAGCTGCGGGCCATGGTGGCGCAGCCGTCGATGGAGCAGCTGGCGCAGCGCGTGATTGCGCGCTTTCACCTCGACGCGCTGACGTCGGCGGAAACGCAGCAGTACATCGCCCACCGCTTGGCGGTTGCCGGGCTCAACGGGCCACTGCCATTCGACCGGCGCGCCATCCAGCGCGTGCACACGCTCTCGCACGGGGTGCCGCGGCGCATCAACCTGCTGTGTGACCGCGCGCTGCTCGGCGCCTACGCCGCGGGCGCGCGCCAGGTCACGCGGGCCATTGTGAACCGCGCGGCGCGCGAGGTGTTTGATGCGCCGGCGTCAGCCCAGGCTCTGCGCGACGCGCGCACCTCGGTGATGCCGCGCTGGGCGTCGGCCGGGCTGGGCGCAGTGGCGGGCGCTGCGGCGGTGGCTGTGGCCGGCTGGGCGCTGGGCTTGTGGCCCGTGCCACCCGTGGGTGGGGCCGGTGGCGGAGTTGCGCCCGTGGCGAAAGGCACTGCGTCCGCGTCGGGTGCTGCCAACGCGCGGCCGGGCGCGCCGGCTGCGGCCATCGCTGCCGCTTCGGGTGCACGGCCCGGCGGGCTTGCGTCGGCGGCGGCTTCACAAGCCAGCACGCCCGCGCAGGGCGCTTCGGCAGCAATGGCTGCGTCGGCCGCTGCGACGCCCACCGCACTCGAACAATTTGTGCTGGCTCAGCCGGCTGGCGACACTGGCGCCTGGCAAGCCCTGGCCTCGGCCTGGGGCGTGAGCCTGCCGGCCAGTGCCGACGCCTGCGCCACACTGCCGCGCGAGGGCCTGCGCTGCTACCGCAACCGCCGCGCCGGCCTCAACCTCGTGCGCCAGATCGACCGGCCCGTGCTGCTGGCGCTGTACGCAGCTGAAGACGCCGAAGCGCCGGTCTCCGTCGTGCTGCGTGGCCTGGACGCCGACACCGCCACGCTGGAGGGTGCGGGCCGCACGCTGCGCGTACCGGTGGCCGAGCTGGCGCAGGTCTGGCGCGGCGAGATCGCCACGCTGTGGCGCACACCCGCCGGCATGCCGGAGCGGGGCGACATTGCGGATTCGCCCACCGGCGCAGCGTGGCTGGACGAGCAACTGGCCAGCAAGGCCGCGGGCGGCACGGGCGCTGCGCCCGCGCGCGCGGTGACGCCCGCACTGCGCCAGTCGCGCATCCACCGTTTTCAGCTGGCCCAGGGCGTGACGCCCGACGGCCGCGCTGGACCCCTGACCCTCATGCTGCTCAACCGCGCCACCGGCGTGAACGAACCACGCCTGCGCAACGGAAACTGATCTATGTCCTACATCCTTGATGCGCTGCGGCGCGCGGACGCCGAACGGGGCCGGGGCGCTGTGCCCGGCCTGCACACCCAGGCTGCGCCCGCGGGCGGATCCACCCCGGTGGCGGGTCGCGCGGGGCTGTCTGGCTTGTCTGGCCTGGGAATTGGCGTGGCCTCGGCCGCGGCGGTGGCCGTGGTGGCGGTGGCAGGCACCTGGTGGGTGATGCAGCGCGATGCACCCACGGCGGTCGTGGCGGCGGCGCCTGCACCGGGCGCGCAGCCCGCTGCCGTGCCAGCCCAGCCAGCCCCTGGGGGCGCACCCGCGCCAGTCGTCACTGCACAGGCGCCGGTTGCGGCCACCAGCCCCGCCACTCCGGTTGCGCCCTTGGCCCCCCTCGCGCCGGCCGTGGTGTCGCCTGCACCCGCCGTTGTTGCTCCGCAGGCCTTGCCCGAGCCGCCGCGCGCGGCGGCTCGGGCAAGGCCTGCGGAGCAACAACGGCG
>SDXZ01000401.1 GCA_004210805.1 Acidovorax sp. | reverse complement strand
CCGGTATCCGCCCCGCCATCAACGCCGGTATCTCGGTGTCGCGCGTCGGTGGTGCCGCCCAGACCAAGCTGGTGAAGAACCTGTCTGGCGGTATCCGTACCGACCTGGCCCAGTACCGTGAACTGGCTGCGTTCGCGCAGTTCGCTTCCGACCTGGACGAAGCCACCCGCAAGCAGCTGGACCGCGGTGCCCGCGTGACCGAACTGCTCAAGCAGGCACAGTACAGCCCCCTGCCCATTTCGCTGATGGGTGCCACGCTGTTCGCTGTGAACAAGGGTTTCATGGACGACATCGATGTCAAGAAGGTTCTCGACTTCGAACACGGCCTGCACCAGTTCCTGAAGACCAGCCATGCCGCACTGCTGGCCAAGCTGGAGCAGGCCCGCGGCAAGATCAAATCGGTGGAAAACACCAAGAAGATCACCAAAGCCATGGAGATGGTGGCTGCATCCAAAATGCGCAAGGCGCAGGAACGGATGCGGGCTGCCCGCCCTTACAGCGAGAAGATCCGCAACATTGCAGCCAATCTCGGCCACGCCAATCCGGAGTACGTGCACCCGTTCATGAAAGTGAACGATGCCAAGGTGGCCGGCGTGATCGTGGTGACGACCGACAAGGGCCTGTGCGGTGGCATGAACACCAACGTGCTGCGCATCGTGACGGCCAAGCTGCGTGAGCTGCAGGGCGCTGGCGTGTCCACCGAGGCGGTTGCCATCGGCAACAAGGGCCTGGGTTTTCTGAACCGTGTCGGTGCCAAGGTGGTTTCGCACGTGACGGGCCTGGGCGACAAGCCCCATCTGGACAAGCTGATCGGCCCCGTGAAGGTGCTGCTCGATGCGTATGCAGAAGGCAAGATCAACGCGGTGTACCTGAGCTACACCAAGTTCATCAACACCATGAAGCAGGAATCGGTGGTGGAGCAGCTGCTCCCCCTGTCGTCTGCGCAGATGCAGGCCGAGAAGACCGAACACGGTTGGGACTACATCTACGAGCCCGATGCACAGACCGTGATCGACGATCTGCTGGTCCGCTATGTCGAGTCCCTGATCTATCAGGCGGTTGCGGAAAACATGGCGTCCGAGCAGTCGGCACGCATGGTGGCCATGAAGGCCGCCACCGACAACGCCGGCAGCGTCATTGGCGAGTTGAAGCTGGTCTACAACAAGACGCGCCAGGC
>SDXZ01000290.1 GCA_004210805.1 Acidovorax sp. | reverse complement strand
TCCACCGGCTTCTTGTTGCGGCTGATGATGGTCTGGAAGGTCTGCACCATCTGGCAGGCGATCGGCACCGGGTCGATGCCGGTGTGCGGCAGCGCTGCATGGCCGCCCTTGCCGCGGATGGTGATCTTGAATTCGCTGGTCGACGCCATCACCGGGCCGGGGCTCACGGCAAAGGTGCCCACCGGCATGCCGGGCCAGTTGTGCATGCCGTACACGGCCTGCATGGGGAACTGCTCGAACAAGCCGTCCTCGATCATCACGCGGGCACCGCCGCCGCCCTCTTCCGCAGGCTGGAAGATCAAATACACGGTGCCGTCAAAGTTGCGGTGCTTGGCAAAGTGCTGCGCCGCGGCCAGCAGCATCGCCACGTGGCCGTCGTGGCCGCAGGCGTGCATCTTGCCCTGGTGCTTGCTGGCATGGGCGAAGGTGTTGAACTCCTGCATGGGCAGGGCGTCCATGTCGGCGCGCAGGCCGATGGCCCGGCCGCTGGCGCCGCCGTCGCGCCCCTTGACGATGCCCACCACGCCCGTCTTGCCCAGGCCCCGGTGGATCGGAATGCCCCATTCGGTGAGCTTTTGCGCCACCACCTCGGCGGTGCGCACTTCTTCAAAGCACAACTCGGGGTGCGCGTGAATGTCCTTGCGCACTGCGGCAATGCTGGCCGCCTGCGTGACGATGGAATCGATAACGTTCATGATATGTATCCTTACGATCTCACAGTCTAGCCCGCTGGCCAGCCCGACGCCACCCGGGGTTTATTTGCACTGCAACATGAAGCTCTCCTCCCACGCCCTCGAACTCGCCCAAACCCTGGTGCGCATGAACACCGTCAGCCACCATTCCAACCTGGAGCTGATCCATTTCATCCGCGACTATCTGGCCAAGCTGGGCGTGGCCAGCCGGCTGACCTTCAACGAAGACAAGACCAAGGCCAACCTGTTTGCCACGCTCGGCGAAGGCAAGCCCGCCGGCATCATCCTGTCGGGCCACACCGACACCGTGCCGTGGGACGGCCAGGACTGGACCATGGACCCGCTGAGCGCGCTGATCAAAGACGGCCCCGAGGGCCCGAGCTTGTATGGCCGCGGCAGTGCCGACATGAAAGCCTTCATCGGCATCGCCGTGTCGCAGGCCGAGCAGTTTTTAAACAGCAACGCACCCTTTGCAGTGCACCTGGCGTTCAGCTACGAAGAAGAGATCGGCTGCTTTGGCGTGAAGGAACTCATCGCCGATCTGCGCGACGCGAATATCAAACCCCTGGCCTGCATCGTGGGCGAGCCCACCAGCATGGTGCCCGCCATCGCCCACAAGGGTGTGTACCGCTACAAGTGCTGCGTGCGTGGCAAGGAGGCGCATTCGTCGCTCACGCCCCACTCGGTTAATGCCATTGAAATGGCAGCCCGCGTGGTCGGCCGCCTGCGCGACATGGGCGAGGGCTTCGAGCGCGAGGAGCCTCGCTTTGAAGGCTTCGATGTGCCGTTCTCGACCACCAGCGTGGGGCAGTTCCACGGCGGCATCGCCGACAACGTGGTGCCGCGCGACGCGGAGTTCCGTTATGAGTTTCGCGACCTGCCCACGGCCAACGCCGCGCAGATGCAGTCCGAAGTGGTGGCGTACGCCAAATCGCTGGAGCCGCGCATGCAGCAGGTGGCGCCCGCGGCCGGCTTCTCGTTTGAAACCATCTGCGAGATCCCGAGCTTTCTGGGCAGCAAGGACGACCCGGTCACGCGCCTGGCGCAGACCCTGTCGGGCGAAAAGAGCACCACCCTGGTTGCCTTCGGCACCGAAGCCGGCCTGTTCAAGAACGCTGGCATCTCCACCGTGGTCTGCGGCCCCGGCAGCATCCAGCAGGCGCACCAGCCGGATGAGTATGTGAGCCTGGCGCAGTTGGCACGCTGCGAGGCCTTCATGCAGGGCTTGGCGCGCACCACGTCCATCGACTGACCTGGAATGGCTACCGGGTTATCGGTACGCCAGCCCCATCGCAGGCCCCTGGCGCGGACCCGCCAGTGCCCCGTGGAACTGGCTTTGCCAGGTCACCGGTGGCGTCCCTTCTGGGGAAGACACGAAGCGGCTCAGGGGGAGATCAAGTCCTGACGCGGCCGTCGCCCGTCAGCATCGACATCTCGACAAAATGCGACGCCGCATGGTCGTTGGGGCCGTAGGACACCTGAAAACCCGAGATGGTCTGCGTTCCCAAACCTTCGAGCCCGCTGATCAGGCTGTCGCGCGTGATCTTGCCGTTGCCGTTGGCCTGGCGCAGGCCTTCGGTGAAGACGCGGGCGGCCACGTAGCCTTCCATGCTGGAGTAGTTGGCCTGGACCTTGTCGCCGCCTTTCTTGATGGCCTCCAGGAACTCGCGCGTGATCTGGCGCGAGGGCTGGTAGGGCGAGGGCACGACCTGCGACACCACCACGCCGGCGCCGTCCTTGCCCAGCTCGTCGGCCAGGGCCTGGGTGCCTACGAACGACACGTTGTAGAACGTGCCGCCAAAACCCGCCTTGCGGGCCGCGCGCACAAACGCCGCGCTGCCGGCGTACGCGGCGATCTGCACCACAGCATCGGGCTTGGCGGCCACAAGTTTTTCGGTCGCAGCCTTCACGTCCACCGAGTTGCGCTCCACCGTGGCCGTGGCCACGGGTGCCAGCTTGAGCTCGGTCAGGGCCTTGGTGACGCCGTCCAGCCCCGCCTTGCCGTACGCGTCGTTCTGGTAGAAGACCGCGATCTTCTTGAGGCCCAGGTTGGTGAGCTGGCGCACGATCAGCGCGGTTTCCTCGTAGTACGAGGCGCGCACATGAAAGATGAGGCGGTTGAACGGCTGGCGCAGCGCCTCGGCGCCGGTAAACGGACCAAAAAATGGCACCCTGGCCTGGGTGAACAGCGGCAGGGCGGCCAGGCTGGTGGGGGTGCCGATGTAGCCAAACAGCGCGAACACTTCGTCCGCGATCAGCTTCTTGGTGTTTTCGGCGCAACGGTCGGGCTCGTAGCCGTCGTCCATGGTGCGGATTTCCACCGTGCGCCGGCCCACGCCGCCCTGGGCATTGAGCTGGTCGAAAAACAGCTTGGCGCCCAGGTTGAACTGCAGGCCCAGCTGGGCGGCCGGGCCGGTGAAGGCGGCGGACTGCCCCAGCACGATGCGGCCTTCGCCCTGCGCCTGCGCCACCTGAAAGCCGCCCAGCGCAGCCGCGCCGACGCCGATGGAAAACTGCCTGCGCCCCAATGCCGTTTGCTTCATGGTGAAATCTCTCTTCTTGTCAAACACAACGAGGTTGACCCCTCGACGCTGCCGGTGAGCAGCCTGCTGGAAAAACGGCGCACACGATTTTTTGTTGTGACAGGAGATATGCACGCCATTTCCAACGTTTCGGCAGTTTAACGATCGCTCCACACATGTCTACGCCTTCCGCCACGATTTCGCCGCCAGCTATCCCCGTCCAGGTGCGCGGCGCCTGCCCCCACGACTGCCCCGACACCTGCGCCCTGCTGACCACGGTGGAAAACGGTGTGGCCACCCGCGTGCAGGGCAACCCTGCGCACCCGCACACCGACGGCGTGCTGTGCGCCAAAGTGAGCAAGTACACCGAACGCAGCTACCACCCCGAGCGTGTGCTCACCCCGCTCAAGCGCACGGGCGCCAAAGGCAGCGGCCAGTTTGCCCCGGTCAGCTGGAGCGAGGCCCTGGCCGACATCGCCCAGCGCCTCAAGACCATCGCCACCCGCAACCCCGAGGCCATCCTGCCCTACAGCTACGCCGGCACCATGGGCATGGTGCAGGGCGAGAGCATGGACCGCCGCTTCTTCCACCAGCTGGGCGCATCGCAGCTCGACCGCACCATCTGCGCATCGGCAGGGGCTGAGGCGCTGACGCAGACCCTGGGCGGCAAGGTGGGCATGAAGGTGGAGTTCTTCGCCGAATCGCAGCTCATCCTGATCTGGGGCAGCAACTCCATCGGCAGCAACCTGCATTTTTG
>SDXZ01000289.1 GCA_004210805.1 Acidovorax sp. | reverse complement strand
CCCTCGGCTGCTTACCCAACTTTACCGCTTCTCGCTTGACTCGTCCGTAAACGTCTTCTCGTCTTTGGGAACGTTTTGTCTCCTAAACACACTATTTCATTCGATGGCTCGGGAAACCGAGGGAAGCCCACAGAGTGATCACGGCAAAGAGGAGTGGGTGCGGTCGCCGATGAGCTCAATGAGCTCAATGAGCTCAATGAGCGCCCGAGTATGACGCTAGGATGGAGCAAACCCATCTGGCTCGTTGGACTATGCAGCCAGATCCCGTGCAGTCGATCTTAAATTCATGTCGAACTTGAATCTGAAACCGCCATTATTTATAAAGCGTTAGCAGATACTAATTCAATAGCATTGCAAGGTTTCAAAGGGGGCTATCAAGCTCGAATGGCGCATTGATAAGGGCTGATCCGCTGCCTTAATTGATGCGTAGCTGGAAGTTACGGTTTGGCACCGCCCCATCAGCGACCAGCATGCTCCAGCGTCAGGACATGCAGCACCGCACGCTGATCCGGAACGACCTCGATATCAGCCCACCCGCCCACGCCAGCGGGACGCGCACTGCCCCGCGTGCAGGCTGCCACCAGCGCCACGCCAGGCTGCGGCACCACACTCAGGCGCACCGGGGGTGGCGTGCGGTCTTGCGCGCCCACGGCAATTTCGTAGCGCTTGGCGATGAACTGGGCAGTGCGGCCGAACTGTTTGCTCAGCGCCTGCCACTGGGCGTCCGCCAGACAGTAGCGCTGGCGCAGGTTGGCTTTTGCGAGGGCCTGCGGGGTCACCAGGGAGTACGCGGGTCGCAGGCGGTAGCGGATGTCCAGCATCTGGCCCGGCGGCAGCGCGACGCCCAGCGTGCGCTGCGCCCGCCACTGCGCAAGGTGGTCGGCGCCCGAGGTGCCGATAGCGCCTGCGCGAACCAGCTGAGCGAGCAGGTCGGCGGAGATGCCTTCGGTGGCGACGAAGGGGGGCGTATCGGCGATCAGCCAGGGATTGATGCCGGCTTGTTGCAGCAGGGTAGAAACATCTACTGCGCCTCTGCCTGCCACTGCCCTGACGGATTCCGTCACAGGCGCAGGCTGCCCTGCGCTGAGCACACGCAGCTCGGGAAAGTGGCGGTCCGGGTACGTTTCGGAATCGCCCAGCCAGCCGAACAGCGGGCCTTGAATCAGCCACTGCGCCGGGGCTGGCAGCGTAGCCTGAGCCGTCAGCGATACAGTCACTTCACCCCCTTCCATGCGCACCGCGCTGCGGTCGATCACGCTGCGTGGCGATGCATCCTGCGGCGCAGAAAGCATGCGGGGGGCGACACCCTCGCTGGTGTCGTTGGCCATGGCGGTGTGCGCCAGGCACAGGCTGCCGATGACCACTGCGGTACAGCGGGCAGCGACGCGCAGCCGCGCCGAACGCTCATGAATTGCAACGGTCATGGCGCAGTGGTCTGGTAGCGGTAGATCTTGGGAGGGTCGGGCCGCCAGTAACGCAGGGACGCAGGCATGTACGCGGGTCCGTTCGGACGGGTGGCGGTGAAGATGTCGTTTTGCTGCGTCCAGCTCTTCCCGTTGGCGTTGACGCGCGCCGTGGTGGCGTCTTCCTTTTGCAGTGCAGCGCCCGCGTAGATCGCCATGTGGTTCGGCCAGTACAGCACATCGCCCACTTGCACGGGCTCATCCGACCCCAACAACCGAAACAGCCCCGAATGCCGCGCATAGGTGGGGAAGGTGCCTGAGGGCTGGTAGTCGTAGGGAAAGCCCGCCGCGCGGTAAATCAGGAAGGTCGTCCCGCTGCAGTCCCCCGCAACGCCTTTGACGGACGAAGAGCCCCGCAGCGAATACGCGGTCCCTTTCCAGGTCGCAGCCTCTTTGATGAGTGGGAAGGCCTCATTGGCGGTGATATCGCGCCTTGCGGTTTGCGTCATGTCGGAACGGTTTTCGGGAAATGTGCACAGGCACCAAGGCGGCGCCGGGCCTGCTGGAGGACTGCAAGAACCACCAACTTGGGCTGCTTGGTGAGTGCGCAAAGCCCGCGATGGTATGCGTGCGACCGGCTTTCTTCGGCCCGCAATACGCTGCAATGTGTGCCGCACACGAAACATTTGCAGCAAACTGCTTCTGCAATGGAGGGGCAAGATGGAAGCCCCACCCACCATGCTTCTTACCCGCTTTTCGTTTATTAAACAAGAACTATTCGCATTACAATCGGCAACTTACAGCAAGCCGACGTCCCGACCCAGTGATGTGAGCCAGCGCATTTTCGTTTCTCCGCTCACACCAACGGGACCCCCATGTCTTTTCAGCTTCCGCATGCTGCGGCCGTGTCTATTTCGCCGCGGGCATCGCGCGCTCGGCCGCGGCAGGCCGCCATTCTGGCCTTGACGCCGCTGGCCTTGTGCCTGGCCCAGGCAGCCATCGCGCAGCAGGCGGCCCCCACGGCTCCAGAGGCCGCCTCCGCCAACGCCACCGCCCCCCAGCTGCAAGAAGTCCGCATCAACGCCAGCACCGAAAAAGACATGGGCTTTTCGCCCGTCGAAGCGCAGACCGCCGGCAAGGCGCCCATGCGCCGGCTCGAAACCCCGCAGTCCATCAGCGTGGTCACGCGCGAGCAAATGGAGTCGCGCCAGATCGTGAACGTGCAGCAGGCCCTGCAGACCGTGGCGGGCGTGAGCCCCGTGAACTTCGGGCGCCGGGGGTTTGATGACATCAACATCCGCGGTTTCCGGTCCACCGAATCCATCCTGGTCGACGGCCTGGTGCAAAGCCCCGGCATGTGGGCCAAGCTGCAGCCCTACGGCTACGAGCGCTTCGAGGTGCTCAAGGGCTCGGCCTCGGTGTTGTACGGCCAGGTGCAGCCCGGCGGCATCGTCAACGCGGTGAGCAAGCGGCCCAAGAAGGACGCGCTGAACGAGGTCGGCGTGGAAGTGGGCAGCTTCGGCCAGCGCACGCTGCAGGCCGATGTGAACAAGCCGCTGTCCGAATCGGGCAAGACGGCGCTGCGCATCAACGCCCAGGTGTCCAACGCCGACGACCCGACGCAGTTCGTCTACCGCAAGGACCGGTGGTTCGCGCCGTCGCTGTCCGTCGACCTGGGCGCGCAGACCGATCTGGTGCTGTTTGCCACCTACAGCCGCAGCGAGTGGATGCGCCAGCAGGGCATCACGCCGTACGGCACGCTGCTGCCCAACCGCAATGGCACGCTGTCCCGCACGATGTTCACAGGCGACCCTGCGTTCGGCGTATACGACGTGGAGAGCACCACGCTGGGCTATGCGCTGGAGCACAAGGTGTCCGACGCCATGACCTTCCGCCAGAACGTGCGCTACGAGACCGAGAAGGGCACGGGCAACTTCGTCTCCAACCAGGCGCTGCAGGCCAACCAGCGGCTCCAGAACCGGCAGGCGTCGCGCCAGTACATGGACTACGACCTGCTGGCCACCGACACCTCGATGCTCACGCGCTTCGAGGCCCTGGGCGCCAAGCACCAGATCGTCACGGGCCTGGATGTGCGCAGCGGCCACAGCCTGCTGGCCAGCCGCACCTGCCGCATCGGCGCGCTGGATTTGTTTGCGCCCGTGTACGGCATGCAGGCCGTCTGCCCCACGGCCCTGACCAGCGATGCGCCCGCCAAGCTCACCGTGGCGGGTTTGTATGCGCAGGACCAGATCAAGTTCGGCCAGGGCTGGACGGCCCTGGTGGGCCTGCGCCGCGACTGGCCCACCAACGACACCGACAACCGCGTGGCCAATACGCAGACGCGCCAGAAGGACAGCGCCACTACGCTGTCCGCCGGCCTGGTGTATGAGTTCAAGCCCGGCTGGGCCGCGTACGGCAGCTACGGCAAATCCTTTCTGCCCCAGTCGGGCCTGACGTTTGCAGGCTCGCCTTTCGTGCCCGAGACCGGCAAGCAATGGGAGGCCGGCGTGAAATACGAGTCGCCCAATGGCCAGCTCACCGGCGCCCTCGCCGTCTTCGACCTGGTGCG
>SDXZ01000288.1 GCA_004210805.1 Acidovorax sp. | reverse complement strand
TCGTAGCGCACATGCACGCGCCGGTGCACCACGGCCGTGCTGCTGCCGGCCTGCTGGCGCTCCAGTTCGGTGCGCGCGGTGGCGGCCAGTGCGTCGAGCGTGGCTTCGATGCCCGGCAGTGCGTCGGGCGCCAGCTTGATTTCAACCGCCTGTTCGCGGATCACGTTCTGGTCCGCCAGGCCCATGCCATAGGCACTGAGCACACCCGCCAGCGGGTGCACAAATACGCGCGTCATGCCCAGCGCATCGGCCACCAGGCAGGCATGCTGGCCGCCCGCGCCGCCAAAGCACTGCAGCGTGTAGCGCGTCACGTCGTAGCCGCGTGCCACGCTGATCTTCTTGATCGCGTTGGCCATCTGCTGCACGGCAATCTGGATGAAGCCGTGGGCCACGTCCTCTTGCGACCGGCCGCTTTGCACCGCCAGCTGCGCGAACTTCTGCGCCACCACGTCGCCGTCGAGCGCCTCATTGGCCGCATGGCCGAACACGTGCGGGAAGTGCGCAGGCTGGATCTTGCCGACCATCACGTTCGCGTCCGTCACGGCCAGCGGGCCGCCGCGGCGGTAGCTGGCCGGGCCGGGGTTGGCGCCCGCGCTCTCGGGGCCCACGCGAAAGCGCGCACCGTCAAAGCCCAGGATAGAGCCGCCGCCTGCGGCCACGGTGTGGATGCTCATCATCGGCGCGCGCATGCGCACGCCGGCCACCTGGGTCTCGAACTCGCGCTCGAAAGACCCCGCGTAGTGGCTCACATCGGTGGACGTGCCGCCCATGTCGAACCCGATGACCTTCTCGTGGCCCGCCAGCTCGGCAGTGCGCGCCATGCCCACGATGCCACCCGCCGGGCCGGACAGGATGGCGTCCTTGCCCTGGAAGGTGCCCGCATCCGTGAGGCCACCCGACGACTGCATGAAGAACAGCTTGACCCCCGGCATCTCGCTGGCCACCTGGTCCACGTAGCGGCGCAGGATGGGCGAGAGGTACGCATCCACCACCGTGGTGTCGCCGCGGCTCACGAACTTCATCATCGGGCTGGTCTCGTGCGAGCTGCTCACCTGCGTGAAGCCCGCCTCGCGCGCCAGCCGCGCTGCGGCCTGCTCGTGCGCCGTGTAGCGGTAGCCGTGCATGAACACGATGGCCACGCTGCGCAGGCCCGCGTCGTAGGCGGCCCACAGGCGCTCCTTGAGGTGCGCCTCGTCCAGCGGCTCGATCATCTCGCCCCGCGCCCCCACGCGCTCCTGCGCTTCGATCACGCGGCTGTAGAGCAGCTCGGGGAGCACGATGTGGCGGTCGAACAGGCGCGGGCGGTTTTGGTACGCAATGCGCAACGCGTCCTTGAAGCCCCGGGTGGTGATCAGCAGCGTGGGCTCGCCCTTGCGCTCCAGCAGTGCATTGGTGGCCACCGTGGTGCCCATCTTCACGCACTCGACCTGGGCGGGTGTCACGGGCTCGCCGGGCTTCAAACCCAGCAAGTGCCGTATGCCGGCCACTGCCGCATCCTTGTACTGCTCGGGGTTCTCGGACAGCAGCTTGTGGGTGACCAGCGTGAACCTGCCGTCCGCCTCGGGCCGGCGGCCCACCACGTCGGTGAAGGTGCCTCCACGGTCGATCCAGAACTGCCAGCGGGACAAGGGGGAAGGTTGATGGGACATATCGCTACATTTTTAATAGCTATCAGCGCTTGTACATCAAGCGCCAGGGCACATTTTTATTCAAAAAAACCGCTTGCGTCACAGCGACGCCGCCGAGCGTGCCGCCTGGTCGTACATGCCCGACAGCACACGCAGCAACCGGGCCAGCTCGCCAATGTCGCGGTTCAACGAATCGTCGGCGTGCAGCGCATCGATGAGGCAGCTCTCGCGGATTTCGCGGTAGCGCTGCACATAGGCGCGGCCCACGTCGGTGGCGGCATAGGTCACTTCCTTGCCGTTTTTCTGCGAGGCCACCACGCCCAGGTTCTGCAGTTTCTTGAGCGCGTAGTTCACCAGGTGCGTGTCCTCCACATTCATGATGAAGCAGATGTCGGCCAGGCGCTTGTCGCGCGCGCGGTGCGTGACGTGGTGCAGCACCAGCACATCCAGCGGCGTCAGGTCCTTCAGGCCCGCGGCCGACATGCAGTGCGCCACCCAGCGGTGAAAGGCGTTGCCCGCAACGATGAGCCCGAACTCGAACTCGCTCAGCTCCGCACTTTGCGCCGACACGAGGTGCGCAGACGACACGATGGGGCCGGAATCGCCCTTGGCCTTGGACCCAGATTTCATGATGGACAGCGCACCTTGATGAGGAGGAAAAACTGGCACGGGATATGCAAGCCATTGTAGGCAGCATGACAATGATTTGTTGGCAATTTGTCAGCGTTTAGGCAAAACACCTATGTCGCCACGGATGGTTTTCGTTACAGTCGCCGACAGTCCCTCACCCCCACGTCCCCCCTTTGCGGAGCACCCCATGAAGCGTCGAATCCTCACTGCCACTGCACTCGGCCTGGCCCTGGCCTTCGGTTTCACCGCCACGTCGGTCATGGCGCAGACCAAATGGGATTTGGCCGCCGCCTACCCCGTGAGCAACTTCCACACCGAGAACCTGATGCAGTTCGCCAAGGATGTGGATGCGGCATCGGCCGGCAAGCTCAAGATCACGGTGCATGCCAACGCCTCGCTGTTCAAGGCCAACGAAATCAAGCGCGCCGTGCAGGGCGGGCAGGCCCCGGCCGGTGAAGTGCTGCTGGGCAACTTCGAAAACGAGAACCCGCTGTACGGCGTGGATGGCATCCCCTTCCTGGCCACGTCGTATGCCGACTCCCGGCGTCTGTACGAAGCGCAGAAGGCATCGCTGGACAAACTGCTGGGCACGCAGGGCATGAAGCTGCTGTACGCCGTGGCATGGCCGCCGCAGGGCATTTATTCGAAGAAAGAACTGGCGTCCGTGGCCGACCTGCGTGGCATCAAGTGGCGCGCGTACAGCCCCGCCACCGCCAAGATCGCCGAGCTCATCGGTGCGCAGCCGGTGACCATCCAGGCCGCAGAGCTGTCGCAGGCGCTGGCCACGGGTGTGGTCGAGGCGACCATGACGTCTGGCTCCACTGGCTACGACAGCAAGATCTACGAAAGCATCAAGCTCTTTCACGACACGCAGGCCTGGCTGCCCAAAAACGCGGTCATCGTGAACAGGAAGGCGTTTGACGCGCTGGACAAGCCCAGCCAGGACGCCCTGCTCAAGGCCTCGGCCGAGGCCGAATCGCGCGGCTGGAAGCTCAGCGAAGAAAAGACCGAGTGGTACAAGAAGGCTCTGGTCGAAAAGGGCATGAAGATCGTCACGCCCGCGCCCAAGCTCATGGCCGACATGCGCCAGGTCGGCGAAATCATGCTGGCCGACTGGCTCAAGAAGGCTGGTCCGGACGGTGAAGCCATCGTCGCAAGCTACCGCAAGAGCAGTCCGGTCCCTGGCGTGCAGGCCAAGAAGTAAGCCCGCATCCATATGCTGCGCCGCTGGCTCGACCGCATCTACCTTGCCGCAGGCGCCCTGGGCGCCGCGTTCATCGCCCTCATCTGCATCCTCATGATCGCGCAAAGCATCATGCGCGAGGTGGGCCTGCGCACCGGCGCCATCAACGACATCGTGGCCTGGTTCTGCGCGGCCGCGGCTTTCTTTGCGATGGCCCATGCATTCAAGCACGGCGACTTCGTACGCGTGACACTGCTGCTGGAAAAGCTGTCGCCGCGCCGCTGCCGCCAGCTGGAAGTCGTGTCGCTCGCCATCGCATCGGTGGCCGTGGGCTACCTGATGTGGGCGGCCTGCAGCTACACGTACGAGAGCTGGGAGTTCAACGACATCTCCCAGGGCCTGCTGCCCATGCCGCTGTGGATTCCACAGCTGAGCTTTGCGATCGGCTCGGTGCTGCTGTGGGTGGCGGTGGTGGATGAATTCATCATCGTGCTGCGCGGCGGCGTGCCGACCTTTGTGCGGGCGGTGGAAGAACGCCATGCGAA
>SDXZ01000287.1 GCA_004210805.1 Acidovorax sp. | reverse complement strand
GGCCAGGGTGGTGGCGCCCAGGGCGGCCAGTGCCGTGAAAGGCCTGCGAGAGAAGGTGGTCATAAAGGTTTTGTCTCCGTTGTTGTGACTGTCAAAAAATGGTGTCGCTGACGGGGGGCTCACTATGGAGTCGGCGCCCATCCACTTGAACCGTTCACGCCGAGCTTGTCCAAGCGCCGCGCAGGGCTTCGACCAGCTCAGCCCGAACGGTGGGTTCGAGTTCAAAGATGCCGACGCAATGGGCGCGCGTGCTGGCCGGCGTGCGGGGCTTCAATCCACCGTGGCGCCGGTTTCCTTCACCACGCGCTGCCAGCGGACCAGGTCGTCACGCACCAGCGCGCCCAGTTGGGCCGGTGTGCCCTTGAAGGGCTCGCAGCCCACGGCGGCCAGTTTGTCGACCACGTCCTTGTGGTCCAGCGCCTTGGCCACTTCGGCCTGCAGCTGCGCCACCACGGGCGCGGGTGTGCCGGCCGGGGCAAACATCGCGTACCACGGCGCCTGGCCGAAGCCCTTCAGGGTCTCGCCAATGGTGGGCGCATCGGGCAAGGCCGCCACGCGCTTTTCATTGACCACACCCAGCACCTTGAGCTTGCCGGCCTTGATGAACGCAATGGCCGAAGGCAGGCTTTGCACCGACAGCGGCACCTGGCCGCCCACCACATCGGTCGCTGCCGCGGCCGAGCCCTTGTAGGGGATGTGCTGCAGCTGGATGCCCGCGGCCTTTTGCAGCATCTCGCCGATCAGGTGGTTCAGCGTGCCGTTGCCTGCCGACGCAATCGAATACTTGCCGGGGCTGGCCTTGGCCAGCGCGATCAGCTCGCCCACGTTCTTGGCGGGGAACGAAGGGTGCGCCACCAGCACGTAGCCTGCGGTGGCGATGGGCGCCACGGGCTCGAAGTCCTTGACCGCATCGAAGCCCGCGTTCTTGTACAGCGCGGGGCCGATGACGTGGGCGCTGTCGGCCGTGACCAGCAGGGTGTAGCCGTCGTGCTTGGCACGCGCCAGGCCCGCGGTGGCCAGTGTGCCGCCCGCGCCGGGTCGGTTGTCCACCACCACGCTCTGGCCCATCTGCTCGGACAGGCGCTGCGCCAGCACGCGGGCGATGGCGTCGTTGGCGCCGCCGGCAGCCTGGGGCACGATCAGCGTGATGGGTTTGGATGGGAACTTGTCTTGTGCGTGCGCGCCGAGCGGCGTGCCGCACGCCATGGCGCCCACGAGCGCGCCCAGCAGCAGGGCGGCGTGTCGGCGGTGGAAGGTGATGGCCTGGGGCATGGTTGTCTCCTGTCGTTGTGTTGTGGTCTTTGCCGTGGTCAGATCAAATCAGGTCACGCTCCGCCACGCTCCCGCTGCAGCGCGCGGTCGCGGATGGCCTCGAAATCAGCAGGCACGGGGTGCAGGTGCAGCCGGGGGCCGGCCTTGACGATCTGGCTCGGGATGTCGTGCCCGATCAACCCTGGCAGGCGTTCTGCTGCGGCCACCAGCGCAGGCAGGTCCACGCCGGTGTGGTAGCCCATGAGGCCGAGCGCATGCACGATCTCTTCGCTGCACACATTGCCGCTGGCGCCCGGCGCATAAGGGCAGCCGCCCAGGCCGCCGAGCGATGCGTCGAACCGGTCGGCGCCTGCATCGATGGCGGCCAGCACATTGGCCAGCCCCATGCCCCGCGTGTTGTGAAAGTGCAGCGTAAAGTCCAACGCAGGCCAGCGCGCGCGTGCCGCTGCCGTGATCTGCGACACCTGGGTGGGAAAGGCCATGCCCGTGGTGTCGCACAACGTGATGCCGCCCACGCCCAGGTCCACGAACCGCTGCACCCAGCCGAGCACCGCGGCCTCGGTCACGTCGCCCTCCATGGGGCAGCCGAACACGCAGGACAGCGACACATTCACCGCCACGCCCGCGGCCCGCGCCACGGCCACCACCTGGGCCAGCGCGGCGAACGATTGCTCCTGCGTCATGCGCAGGTTGGCGATGTTGTGCGTGGCGCTCACGGACATCACCAAGTTCAACTCGTCCGCGCGCGATTCGATGGCGCGCTCGGCCCCGCGCAGGTTGGGCACCAGCGCGGTGTAGACCACGCCGGGGCGCCGCTCAATCTCGCGCATCACGATCTCGGCATCGCGCAGCGCGGGGATGGCGGTGGGCGACGTGAACGAGGTGACCTCGATCTTGGCCAGGCCCGTGGCCGACAGCGCGTTGACGAGCTCGATCTTGTCGTCGGTGTGCACAAAGGCCTGCTCCATCTGCAGGCCGTCGCGCGTGCCGACCTCCTGCATGTGGATGCGGCGACCGCGGCCCTGCCAGACCGGCCGTTGGAGTGATTCGGGAACGGCGCTCATACCACCACCGTTCGGGCTGAGCCTGTCGAAGCCGGGGCACGGGTTTGAAAATGCCCGTCGCCAAGCGCAAGGCGAACGGGGTCGGAGACATCGCTTCGTGAGCGAACGGTTTGTACGATCTGAATCACTGGATCACCCCCTTGCTGCGCAGCAGCGCAATCTGTTCGCTGGTCAAACCCGCCTCGGCCAGCACCGCGTCGGTATCGTCGCCCAGATGCGGCGCGCTGCTGCGAATGCTGCCGGGCGTGCCCGACAGCTTGGGCACGATGCCCGGCACCTGCACGCTGTAGCCGTCGCGCGTGGGCTGCTGCAAGAGCATGTCGCGGGCCCGGTAGTGCGGGTCTTCGGCAATGTCCTTGGCGGTGTAAACCTTGCCGGCCGGCACGCGGGCGGCGCCCAGCGTCTCCATCACCTGCTGCACCGAATGCGCGGCGGTCCAGGTGCCGATGGCCGCATCGATCTCTGCCACGCGGGCCACGCGGCCGGCGTTGCTGCCCAGGTCGGGCGCGTCGGCCAGGTCCTGCCGGCCGATGGCCACCATCAGCCGCTTGAAGATGCTGTCGCCGTTGCCGGCCACCAGCACCCAGCCGTCGGTGCAGGGATAAGCGTTGCTGGGCGCAATGCCGGGCAGTGCACTGCCCGCGGCCTCGCGCACCGCGCCGAATGCGCTGTACTCGGGGATCAGGCTTTCCATCACGTTGAAGACGGCCTCGTGCAGCGCCACGTCGATCACCTGGCCCTGGCCGCCGTTGACCTTGCGGTGGTACAGCGCCGTCAGCACGCCGATGGCGCCGTGCAGCGCGGCCAGCGTGTCGCCGATGGACACGCCCACGCGCACCGGCACGCGGCCCGGTTCGGCCGTCAGGTGGCGCAGGCCGCCCATGGCCTCGCCGATCACGCCGAAACCCGGCAGGTCGCGGTAGGGGCCCGTCTGGCCGTAGCCCGAGATGCGCAGGATCACGAGGCCGGGGTTGAGCGCGTGCAGCTCATCGGGCGACATGCCCCAGCCTTCCAGCGTGCCGGGGCGGAAGTTCTCGATCAGCACATCGGCCTCGGCGATCAGGCTTCGAGCGATGTCCTGGCCTTCGACCTGGCGCAGGTCGAGCGCCACCGAGCGCTTATTGCGCGACTGCACCTGCCACCACACCGACGTGCCTTCCTTGATGAGGCGCCAGTTGCGCAGCGGGTCGCCGCCCGGCACGTCGGGCCGCTCGGGGTCGGCCGGGGCTTCGATCTTGATGATCTCGGCACCGAACTCGCCCAGTGTTTTGCCGCAGAACGGGCCGGCGATCAGCTGGCCCATCTCGATCACGCGCACGCCTTGCAGGGCCGAGGAAGTAGGCAGTGAATCCATGGAAATAGGTGTGTCCTCAAAGGTGGGTACGCGACGCGCCACGCCCCCCCCCCCAAAAAAACCCCCAAACCGTTCACGCTGAGCCTGTCGAAGCGCGGCGCAGAGCACGGCTTCGACAAGCTCAGCCCGAACGGGGGTTGGATGGGGCAGCGCCGGGCGTGGCTCTCTGTACGTTGGCGCGAATGATGCGCACACGCCGCCCGTCTGCAAAACGCTGATGCACGAAGCTGCCATCGCAAACCGGCATGGTGGCGCGTTACCATCGGCCCCTCCGCTGCCAGCCACCCTGTTCTGCCTCCGCAGCCCCCACC
>SDXZ01000081.1 GCA_004210805.1 Acidovorax sp. | reverse complement strand
CTGGGCTGCATCATCCGCGGCGAGACGTACCACTTCGAGCTGGTGGCCAACGAATCGGGCGCGGGCGTCACGCGCCTGGCGCTCGACTACCAGATCCCGATTGCCAACGCCATCATCACCACCGAGAACATGGAACAAGCCATCGCACGCCAGACCGACAAGGGCGTGGACGCAGCCCGCGTGGCGGTCGAGATGGCCAACCTGCTGGACGAACTGTCATGAGTGATATGAACACCCCTTCCGACAGCCGGCCGCCAAAGCAGCCCCGCACCGGCCTCAAGACCACGGGCGCGCGCAAGGCGGCCTCCAAGTCCAACCGCAGCCGCGCACGCGAGTTCGCCCTCCAGGCGCTGTACCAGCATCTGGTGGGTGGCAACGACGCCGAATCCATCGACGCTTTCACCCGCGACCTGGCAGGGTTCCACAAAGCCGACTCGGTGCACTACGACGCACTGCTGCATGGGTCGATTGCCAACGCCGCTGCAATGGACGCGTTGATCACGCCGCTGCTGGACCGCAAGATGGCGGAGATTTCGCCCATCGAGCACGCCGTGATGTGGATTGGCGTCTACGAGTTCCAGCACTGCCTCGATGTGCCTTGGCGCGTGGTGCTCAACGAGTGCATCGAGCTGGCCAAGGAGTTTGGCGGCACCGACGGCCACAAGTATGTGAACGCCGTGCTCAACGGCCTGGCACCCAAGCTGCGCGCCGTCGAAGTCGCGGCTGACAAGGCTGCAGGTGGCGGTGGCAGTGCTGTTGCCCCAAGCGGTCCGGCAGCTGATTGATTGGCGCAGTACGGCCGGCACGGCGCGGCTGGCTTTGTCGCCTCGCACGCTTTTGGTAGTCGCTGCTAAGCACTTTTTCCTTCGCGTTGCTGCTGTGCAGCGCGCTGCCCGGCCCTGACGGGCGCCACGGAACCCATGCCATGAAGTTTTCCACGCGCGCCGAGCGCATCGAACCGTTTTATGTAATGGAAGTCGCCAAGGCCGCGCAGGCCCTGGCGCGCGAGGTGGCGGGCACGCGCGAGCCGATGATCTTCTTGAACATCGGCGAGCCCGACTTCACCGCGCCGCCCCTGGTGCAAGAGGCCGCAGCCCGCGCCGTGCACAGCGGCGCGACGCAGTACACCAACGCCCTGGGCCTGGATGCCCTGCGCGAGCGCATCAGCGGCTGGTACCAAAGCCGCTTTGGCGTCAACGTGCCCGCGCGCCGCATCGTGGTGACGGCGGGCGCATCGGCCGCGCTGCAGCTGGCGTGCCTGGCGCTCATCGAGTCGGGCGACGAGATCCTCATGCCCGACCCGAGCTACCCCTGCAACCGCCACTTCGTGAGCGCTGCCGAAGGCAAGGCCGTGCTGCTGCCCACCACGGCGGCCGAGCGCTACCAGCTGACCGCCGAGAAAGTCCGCGCCGCCTGGACGGAGAAGACGCGCGGTGTGCTGCTCGCGTCGCCGTCCAACCCCACCGGCACCTCGATTGCGCCTGGCGAGCTGCGCCGCATTCATGAAGTGGTGCGTGCGCACGATGGCATCACACTCATCGACGAGATCTACCTGGGCCTGTCGTACGAAGAAGAGTTCGGCCACACGGCGCTTTCCATCGACGACAACATCATCAGCATCAACAGCTTCAGCAAGTACTTCAACATGACGGGCTGGCGCCTGGGCTGGATGGTGGTGCCGGAGGCCATGGTGCCCGTGGTGGAGCGCCTGGCGCAGAACCTGTTCATCTGCGCCAGCACGGTGTCGCAACATGCGGCCCTGGCCTGCTTCGAGGCCGAGAGCATTGCCGAATACGAGCGCCGCCGCGCCGAGTTCAAGGCCCGGCGCGACTTCTTCATCCCTGCGCTGCAGTCGTTGGGCCTTGCGGTGCCGGTCATGCCCGACGGCGCGTTCTATGCCTGGGCCGATTGCACCGAGGCCGCGCAGCGCCTGGGCGTCCCCTCTGGCAAGAACTGCAGCTGGGACTTCGCGTTTGAAGTCATGCGGCGCGCGCACATTGCCGTGACGCCGGGCCGCGACTTTGGCACGGCGGAGCCTGAGCGCTTCGTCCGGTTTTCGACAGCCAACTCGATGGCGCAGCTGCAGGAGTCGGTAGATCGGTTGCGCAAGCTTCTCGGATAAGACAGCGCGAGCAATGAACTTCGGGCCAAAACACCATGGCGTTTGAATTTCCGATCCGCGTGTATTGGGAAGATACCGATGCGGGTGGCATCGTGTTTTATGCCAACTACCTCAAGTTCTTTGAGCGCGCCCGCACCGAATGGCTGCGCTCGCTGGGTGTAGGGCAGCAGCGGCTCAGGGAACAAACCGGCGGCATGTTTGTCGTAACCGACGCGCAGCTGCGCTACCACCGCCCCGCACGGCTCGACGATGAACTGATTGTTACCGCCAGCCTGCAGGCCGCCGGCCGGGCATCGTTGACAATAGTGCAGCAGGCGCTCCTGAAACCAGAGCAGATGACCGACGCTACCCCCACCTTGCTGACCGAAGGCACCCTTCGCATCGGATGGGTGGATGCCGCGACCATGCGCCCCGCAAGAATACCGAGCACCCTCCTGGAACAACTCACACCATGAACTCCCAAAACATGTCCATCATCTCCCTGGTGCTGCACGCCAGCTGGGTGGTGCAACTCGTCATGCTGCTGCTGCTGGGCGTGTCGGTGGCCAGCTGGGCGGCCATCTTCCGCAAGCTGTTTTCATTGAAGCGCGTGAGGACGCTGAACGACGACTTCGAGCGCGAGTTCTGGTCGGGCACCAGCCTGAACGACCTGTACGCCAGCGCCGCGCAGAACGCCAAGCAGGCCGGCCCCATGGAACGCATCTTTGCCAGCGGCATGCGCGAGTACCAGAAGCTGCGCGAGCGCCGCATCGTGGACCCGGGCACGCTGCTCGACGGCGCACGCCGCGCCATGCGCGCGAGCTTCCAGCGCGAGATGGACGTTGTCGAATCCAGCCTGTCTTTTCTGGCGTCGGTCGGTTCGGTGTCGCCCTACGTGGGCCTGTTTGGCACGGTGTGGGGCATCATGCACGCCTTCACCGGCTTTGCCGGCATGGAGCAGGTCACGCTGGCCACGGTGGCGCCGGGCATCGCCGAGGCACTGGTGGCCACCGCCATCGGCCTGTTCGCCGCCATCCCGGCCGTGATCGCCTACAACCGGTTTGCCCGCGACATCGACCGCGTGGCCACGCACCAGGAGACCTTCATCGAGGAGTTCTCCAACATCTTGCAGCGCAACCTGGGCGCACAGCCCGCGCCCTCAGGCCCCACGGCCTCGGGCCACTGATCCGCGGAGGCGCCATATGCCCGCCATGGCATCCCGCGGCCGAGGCCGCCGCACCATCAACGAGATCAACATGGTGCCCTTCATCGACGTGATGCTGGTGCTGCTCATCATCTTCATGGTGACGGCGCCCATGCTCACGCCTGGCGTGGTCGATGTGCCCAGCGTGGGCAAGGGCAAGAACATGCCCAAGGTGGTCGCCCAGGTCATCGTGAACAAGGACGGCACGCTGCAGTTCAAGACACCCGAAGCCACGCGCAGCCTGAGCCAGCGCGAAATCGGCGATGCGGCGAGCCGCTGGCAGAAGGCCCAGGGCGCCGACAGTGCCAGCGCAGTGGTGATCAGCGCCGACAAGGGCGTGCAGTACGAGAGCGTGGTCAAGGCCATGGACGCCCTGCAGAAGGCGGGTGTCCAACGCGTGGGCCTGTCCGTCAAGCAGGGTGGTTGAACCGAATCCACCCGCGCTGCTCTTATCCACGTCCATGCAAGCCCACAACGACCGCGACCAGTTTGCCCCGCCGCGCCCACCCGCGCGGATGCGCGCCATCACTTTGGCGGTGCTTGTGCACGCAGCGCTGATCGGCGCGCTCACCTGGGGCGTGAACTGGAAGAGCAGCGCCGACCTGCCTGCGGTGGAAGCCGAGCTCTGGGCTGCCGTGCCCCAGCAGGCGGCACCGCGTGCGGTGGAGACTCCGCCGCCGCGCGCAGTGGAGCCGCCAGACACCCGCGAAGCCGACATCGCCGTCGAGCGCGAGAAAAAGCGCCTGGAGCAGGAGAAGAAGGCCCGGGAGCAGCAGCAGGAGCGCGACAAGCGCGAACGCGAACGCAAGGAAGAAGAACGAAAGGACCGCCTGGAGCAGGACAAGAAGGAGCGCCTGCAAAAGGACAAGGAGCAACGCGAGAAGGACAAGGAACAGCGCGAAAAGCAGCTGGCAGAGCAGAAGAAGGCCGAGCAGGAAAAACAGAAGAAGCTCGCCGAAGACAAGCGCAAGGCCGAGGAAGCCGCCAAGCGCAAGGCCGAAGCCGAAGACAAGCAGCTGGCCAAGCTGCGCGAAGACAACCTGCGCCGCATGCAGGGCCTGGCCGGTGCCACGGGCGGCGAAACTGCCACCGGCACGGCGCAGCGCAGCGCTGGCCCGTCGGGCAGCTACGGCGGCAAGGTGGCGGCCAAGGTCAAGCCCAACATCGTCTACCCCGACGCGATCTCGGGCAACCCGCGGGCCGAGGTCGAGGTTCGGCTGTCGCCGGACGGCACCATCGTGGGCAAGCGCCTTGTGCAGTCGAGCGGCAACAAGGCCTGGGATGACGCGGTGCTGCGCGCACTGGACAAGACGGAAACCCTGCCGCGCGACGTGGATGGTCGCGTGCCGCCGTCGCTCACGATTGGTTTTCGGCCGCAGGACTGACGGGCGCGCGGTACCGCCCATGCAAAACGCCCGGAGGTCCCGGGCGTTTTTTTATGCTTTTTTGGCCTCCAGCGCTTATCCAGAAAGCGCCTGCAGCTATATTAATGATAGCACTAAAGAGCTGTGAACATCAGCGGTACCGGCGCTCCATGCGGCGGTTCAGGTTGAGCGCGCCCAGCGTGCAGGCCACGCCCGACAGCAGGTACACCGTGACCGCCAGCAAGCCGAACTGGGCGGAGAGGTACAGCGCCACCAGCGGTGCGAAGGCGGCTCCGATGATCCACGCCAGGTCGGCGGACAACGCGGCGCCGGTATAGCGGTAGCGGGGCGAGAAGTTGGCCGTGACCGTGCCCGACGCCTGGCCATACGACAACCCCAGCAGCACAAAGCCCAGCAGCAGGAACATGGTGCTGCCCACTTCGCCAGAATTGAGCAGCACGGGTGCCATGAAGCTGAACACACCGATCAGCACCGCCATGCCGCCCAGCAGCTTGCGGCGGCCCAGGTGGTCCGACAGCCAGCCCGACACCATGATGGCGCCGGCCGCCAGGAACGCACCCACGATCTGCACGCCCAGGATCTGTGTCACGGGCTGGTCGGAATACAGGGTGATCCACGACAGCGGGAACACCGTCACCAGGTGGAACAGCGCAAAGCTGGCGAGCGCGGCGAATGCGCCCAGCAGCACGTTGCTGCCCTCGTCGCGCAGCACGCGGCTCACGGGGACCGGCTGCAGCTCACGCTCCTGCAGCAGTTCGGTGTAGGACTGCCCGACCACCAAGCGCAGCCGCGCAAACAGTGCCACCACGTTCACGGCAAACGCCACGAAGAACGGATATCGCCAGCCCCAGGCCAGGAATTCCTGCAGGCTCAGGCTGCTGTACAGGTACGCAAACAGGCCCGCGGCCATGACAAAACCCACCGGTGCACCCAGTTGGCCGATCATGGCGAACCAGCCGCGCCGCTCCCGGGGAGCGGACATCGCCAGGAGCGACGGCAGGCCGTCCCACGAGCCGCCCAGCGCCAGGCCCTGGCCAATGCGCAGAACCAGCAGGGCCACGATGGCGACCGTTCCCACATCCTTGTAGCCCGGCAGGAACGCCATGCCCACCGTGCAGACCCCGAGCAGGAACAGCGCAATGGTCAGCTTGGTGCCCCGGCCCCAGCGCCGCTGGATCGCCATGGAAATGGCAGTGCCGATCGGGCGCACCACGAAGGCGACTGCCAGCAGCGCAAAGGCCATCAGGGTGCCGTCCAGGCGCGACAGGAAAGGGAACAGGAACGACGGAAAGACGAGAACGCACGCGATTCCGAAAACAAAGAAGTCGAAATACTCGGACGAGCGTCCGATGATCACGCCCACGGCGATTTCGCTGGGAGTGACGTCCTCATGCGTATCAGCCCGCGAAAGAGAGGCGGCGCTTTCTTCAAAGCCGGCCGCGGGGTAGGTGGCAGTGGCGGGGCTGCTCATGAACAGGGTTCCTTGTGGTGGTTGGAGTGACGACTTGGTTCTACACGCAAGTTTGGCCCGAAACAAGTGCGCTTTCACTATGGCAGACGCAGGACACTGGCGCAAAAAAAAGGTTTTGCCCGGCCTTGCTTCTGCACGGCGCTTGACCCTGGACAAAATGTCCCATGTACAAAACCGCTAGGACTATTACATTCAGGGCCATCCCGTTATCCGCGTTAACCCTTAGCGCGCTGTGATCCCAACCCCTGCCATGAGACCGCAGCGGTGTGCGTAACAGCCCTCCGAGTTGACGCACTGATTGCGCCTATGCCCTACTTCTTATCTGCTCGCTCCGCCGCCTGGCTGGCTGCTGCTCTGGCTGCCGGGGGCTTCCTGACCGGCTGCAGCAAGGCGGTCGTCCTCAACCCTGCCGGCGACATCGCCGCGCAGCAGGGCCACATGGTCATTCAGGCCACGCTCCTGATGCTGATCATCATCGTGCCGGTGATCGCGCTGACCCTGTGGTTCGCCTGGAAATACCGCCACAACAACGCGGCCAATACCGAAGACGACTACGACCCCGACTGGCACCATTCGACCACGCTGGAGCTGGTGATCTGGACCGTGCCTCTGATGATCATCATCGCGCTGGGCGCCCTGACCTGGATCGGGACGCACAAGCTTGACCCCTATCGCCCGCTAGACCGCATCTCGGCCGCCAAGCCGCTGGATGCGCAGTCGACCCCGCTGGAGGTGCAGGTTGTGGCCATGGACTGGAAATGGCTGTTCTTCTACCCCGAGCAAGGCATTGCCACGGTGAACGAGCTGGCAGCGCCGGTGGACCGCCCCATTCTGTTCAAGCTCACGGCAACCTCCACCATGAACGCGTTTTACGTGCCCGACCTCGCCGGCATGATCTACGCGATGCCGGGCATGCAGACCGAGCTCAACGCGGTGATCAACCAGCCTGGCGTGTTTCCGGGCCGGGCCACCCACTACAGCGGCCAGGGTTTCTCGGGCATGACGTTCAAGTTCCACGGCCTGAGCCAGGACGGCTTTGAACAATGGGTGGCCAAAAACAAGTCCGAAGGCAAAGCGCTCACCCGCCAGACCTATCTGGACCTGGCCAAGCCCAGCGAGCGCGACCCGGTGCAGCGCTTTGCCAGCGTGGAAGACGGCCTGTACGACAAGGTGCTCAACCGCTGCGTCGAGGACGGAAAGATGTGCATGCACCACATGATGGCCATCGACGAGAACGGCGGCGAGGCCTATGTCCGCGCCATGGGCCTGAACCTGCCGCAGGACGTGTGCACCTCGCAAAACGCTGCCCAGGTGGTGGCCAGCCTGGAAGCCCGGCACACACCGCGCGTGGGACCCACCGCCCAATGATCCGCCCTTGACTTGACTTGATTTGCCGTGCCGGCCGGCTGTCCTGATGACAGTGGCGCCGGCCCCCTTCAAAAAGACCCGATATGTCCTCCGTCACTGTTCCCGACACCCACTGGGCCCTGGGCCGCATCACCTGGGACTCCATACCCATGGCACACGAGCCCATCGTGCTGTGGACCTTCGTCGCCACCGTGCTGGGCGGCCTGGCCGTGATGGCCGGCATCACCAGGTTCCGACTGTGGGGCACGCTCTGGCGCGACTGGATCTGCAGCATCGATCACAAGCGCATCGGCATCATGTACATGATCCTCGGCCTAGTGATGCTGCTGCGCGGCTTTGCCGACGCGGTGATGATGCGGCTGCAGCAGGCCATTGCGTTTGGCGACAACATGGGCTACCTGCCGCCGCACCACTACGACCAGATCTTCACCGCGCACGGCGTGATCATGATCTTCTTCGTGGCCATGCCGCTGGTCACGGGCCTGATGAACTACCTCGTGCCGCTGCAGATCGGTGCGCGGGACGTGTCCTTCCCGTTCCTCAACAATTTCAGCTTCTGGATGACCACGGCCGGCGCCGTGCTGGTCATGGTGTCGCTGTTCCTGGGCGAGTTTTCCACCGCTGGCTGGCTGGCGCTGTCCAACCTGGGCTCGCAGAACCCTGGCGTGGGCCTTGACTACTACATCTGGGCGCTGCAGATTGCGGGGGTGGGCACGACGCTCTCAGGCATCAACCTGATCGTCACCATCATCAAGATGCGCGCGCCCGGCATGAACCTGATGAAGATGCCCGTCTTCACCTGGACCGCCCTGTGCACCAACGCGCTCATCGTGGCGTCGTTCCCCGTGCTCACGGCAGCGCTGGTGCTGATGTCGCTGGACCGCTATATCGGCACCAACTTCTTCACCAACGACCTGGGCGGCAACGCCATGCTGTACGTGAACCTGATCTGGATCTGGGGCCACCCCGAGGTCTACATCCTGATCCTGCCGTGCTTCGGCATCTTCTCTGAAGTGGTGGCCACGTTCTGCAAGAAGCGCCTGTTCGGCTACACCTCCATGGTGTACGCCACGGTGGTGATCACCATCCTGTCGTACCTGGTGTGGCTGCACCACTTCTTCACGATGGGTTCGGGCGCAAGCGTGAACACTTTCTTCGGCATCACGACGATGATCATCTCCATCCCCACGGGCGCGAAGATCTTCAACTGGCTGTTCACGATGTACAAGGGCCGCATCCGCTTCGAGCTGCCCATGATGTGGACCGTGGCCTTCATGGTGACGTTCGCCATCGGCGGCATGACCGGCGTGCTGCTGGCGGTGCCACCGGCCGACTTCGTGCTGCACAACAGCCTGTTCCTGATCGCCCACTTTCACAACGTGATCATCGGCGGCGTGCTGTTCGGCCTGTTCGCCGGCATCAACTACTGGTACCCCAAGGCCTTTGGCTACAAGCTCGACCGCACCTGGGGCGTGCGTTCCTTCTGGCTCTGGGTGGTGGGCTTCTGGGTGGCTTTTGCGCCGCTGTACGTGCTGGGCCTGATGGGCGTCACGCGCCGTGCCAACCATTTCGAGGATGCGTCGCTGCAGCCCTACTTCGTAGTGGCCGCCATCGGCGCGGCAATGATCGCGGCGGGTATTGCCTGCTTCCTGATCCAGATCGTGGTGAGCTACCTCAAGCGCGATGAACTGCGCGACGTGACGGGCGACCCCTGGGATGCGCGCACGCTGGAATGGGCCACCTCTTCGCCCCCGCCCAACTACAACTTTGCCTTCACGCCGGTGGTGCACGAGATCGACGCCTGGTGGGACATGAAAAAGCACGGCTACCAGCGCCCCCTCACGGGCTTTGCGCCCATCCACATGCCGGCCAACACGGGCTCGGGTGCGGTCATCTCGGGCCTGTCGCTGGTGCTGGGCTTTGCGTTGATCTGGCACATGTGGCTGCTGGCCGGGGTGTCGTTTGCCGGCCTGATCGTGGCCTCCATCGTCCACACCTTCAACTACAAGCGCGACTTCTACATTCCCGCCTCTGAAGTGACGGAGACGGAAAACCTTCGCACCCACCAACTGCGCGCCCGCCATGTCTGATATCCGCCTACACGCTGGCGCCGCTGCAGGCGCCCTGACCCCACGCGAGTACCACCTCGCGCACGAGCCGCACCCCGAGAACGGCACCTCTCTGGGCTTCTGGCTCTATCTGATGAGCGACTGCCTCATCTTTGCTGCCCTGTTCGCCACCTACGGTGTGCTGGGCCGCAGCTACGCGGCCGGCCCCACGGGCGCCCAGCTGTTCGACCTCACGCTGGTGGCCATCAACACCGCGTTCCTGCTGCTCTCGTCCATCACCTTCGGTTTCGCCATGCTGCGCAAACAGGTGGGCGATGTCAAAGGCACGCTGCTGTGGCTGGCGGTCACGGGCTTCTTCGGCCTGTGCTTTCTGGGCCTGGAGCTCTACGAGTTTCACCACCTGATCCAGCAGGGCGCCACGCCCCAGCGCAGTGCTTTCCTGTCGGCCTTCTTCACGCTGGTGGGAACGCACGGCCTGCACGTGACGTTCGGTTTGATCTGGCTGGTGGTGCTGATGGTGCAGATCGGCAAGCATGGCCTGATCCATGAGAACCAGCGCCGACTGATGTGCCTGTCGATGTTCTGGCACTTTCTGGACGTGGTCTGGATCGGTGTCTTCACCTTTGTGTACCTGATGGGGGTGCTGTAAATGAGCGCACAACACACACACACGCCTAGCACGCACGGCGGTCACGGCCATGGGCATGGGCATGACCATGACGACCACCACGGCAGCGCGTCTTCAGGAGTCGGTCCGCACAGCAGCCTGCGCGAATACACCATCGGCTTCGTGCTGTCGGTGATCCTGACCGCCATCCCGTTTTGGCTGGTGATGGCCAAGGTGATCGCGGACCGCAACACCGCTGTGCTGGTGCTCGGCGCATTCGCCGTGTTGCAGATCCTGGTCCACATGGTGTACTTCCTGCACATGAACGGCAAGGTCGAGGGCGGCTGGACGCTGCTGTCCACGATCTTCACCGTGGTGTTCGTGGCCATCGCGATCAGCGGCACGCTCTGGGTCATGTTCCACATGAATGCCAACATGATGCCCGCGCACCCCACACCCACGCCCCCAGTGCACGACACGCCGGGGCACACGCGGCCCTGATGCCCATGGCATTGCACCCGGCGCACCCTGCGCCCGCCCGCCGCCTGCGGCTGGCGGTGCTGGCCGCCGTGGGCATTGCACTGTTCCTGGGGTTGGTGGCGCTGGGTACCTGGCAGCTGGAGCGCCGCGCCTGGAAGCTCGCCCTCATCGAGCGCGTGGAGCAGCGGGTGCACGCCGCGCCCAGGCCCGCACCGCTGCAGTCCGAGTGGGCGGGTGTCAATGCTGCAGACCATGAATACCTGCCCGTGCAGCTGCGGGGCCGGTGGGTTGCGGGCAAGACGGTGCTCACGCAGGCAGTGACCGAGTTGGGAGCCGGTTTCTGGGTGGTCACGCCGCTGCAGCAAGATGACGGGACCCTGGTGCTGGTCAACCGCGGCTTCGTGCCCGGGGACCAGCGTGAGCGCTGGCTCGCGCCGCCGCCGTCGCCCGCGGCCCAGGCGGAGGACCCCTCCACGGTGGTGCAGGGGCTTTTGCGCATGACGGAACCTGGCGGGGGCTTTCTGCGCGACAACGCGCCCGCGCAGCAGCGCTGGTACTCGCGCGACGTGGCTGCCATCGGCCAGTCGCTGCAGCTGTCCCCCCTGGCACCGTATTTTGTCGACGCCGGGCTTGCTTCCGCGCGCCCGGCGATCGTTGCAGAGGGATCGGCGGCATCTGCAGCCAACGCGCAATGGCCGCAGCCCGGCCTGACCGTCGTCCGGTTCCACAACAGCCACCTCGTCTACGCGCTCACCTGGTATGGCCTGGCGTTGATGGTGGCGGGCGCGGCCTGGTATGTGGCACGCTATGAGCGTCGCCGGCACGGTGCCTTGCATCGCCGGGCGGCACCACCCGCTCCACCATGACCGCTTCCCTGCGCTCCGACCCTCCCACCGCTGTGGCCCAGCGGGCCACGCGTGCGCCCGACGCCACTGCAGGCATCAAAAACCTGCGGCAGCTGATCGAGCTGCGCTGGATCGCCATGGTCGGGCAGGTCATCACCATCGAGCTGGCCCACTACAGCCTGGGCCTGACGCTGCCGGTGCGCGAGATGCTGATGGTGGTCGGGTGCCTCGCGCTCTTCAATGGCGTGAGCCTGCTGCGCCTGCGCACCGGCGTGGTGGTGCGCAATGTAGAACTGTTCCTGGCACTGCTGATCGATGTGGCCGTGCTGACCGTGCAGCTGTACCTGAGCGGTGGCACCACCAACCCTTTTGTCTTTTTGTACCTCCTGCAGATCACGCTCGGAGCCGTGCTGCTGCGCGGGCCGTACATCTGGTCCATCGTGGGAATCACGCTCGCGTGCTTTGGCGTGCTGGCCCGCCACCATCTGCCGCTGGATTTGCCGCAGGACCTGCACCAGGGCCTCTCCAGCCTCTACGTGATCGGGCTCCTGGTGTGCTTCGTGCTCAACGCCACGCTGATCGTGGTGTTCATCACCCGGATCAACCTGAACCTGCGCGAGCGCGATGCCCGGCTGGCCGCCGCGCGCCGGCGCCGCGTGGAAGAGGAGCACATCGTGCGCATGGGACTTCTGGCCTCGGGCGCAGCCCACGAACTCGGTACGCCGCTGTCCACGCTGGCGGTGATTCTGGGCGACTGGCAGCATGACCGGCGGCTGGCCGCCGACCCGGCACTGCAGGAAGAAATCCGCGAAATGCAGGCCCAGGTGCAGCGCTGCAAGGCGATCGTGAGCGGCATCCTGCTGTCGGCTGGTGAAGCGCGCGGCGAGGCTTCGGTGCAGACCACGGTGCGCACCTTCGTGGACGCACTGGCCCAGGAGTGGCGCGCCACCCGGTCGATGCCGGGCTTTGTGTACGACAACGAATTTGGCGCGGACACGCCCATGGTGTCCGACACCACGCTGCAGCAGATGGTTTTCAACGTGCTGGACAATGCGCGGGAAGCCTCGCCCGATTGGGTGCGGCTAGCCGTCACTCGGCACGCCGATCTGCTGCGCATCGTGGTGCAGGACCGGGGGCCCGGGTTTGTGCCGGAGATGCTGGCCCGCCTGGGGACACCGTACCAGTCCACCAAGAACCGCCCGGGCCACGGGCTCGGGCTGTACCTGGTGCTCAACGTCGCCCGCACCCTGGGCGGCAGCGTGGAGGCACGCAACCGCGCCGAGGGCGGTGCGCAAGTGACCATCGACCTGCCCCTGGCCGCGGTTGCGCTGCCCGAGGCCAAAGGCTGATCTGCCAATGCAACCCATGGACACCGCACCCGACGAAGACCCACGCCTGCTGCTGATCGTGGAAGACGACGAGGCTTTCGCGCGCACGCTCACACGCTCGTTCGAGCGGCGCGGCTACAGCGTGCTGAACGCGGCCAGCCTGCCGGAGGTAGAGGCGCTTCTGGCCGAGCACACGCCGGGCTTTGCGGTGGTGGACCTCAAGCTCAAGGGCGAAGCCTCGGGCCTGGCCTGCGTGCAGCGGCTGCATGCGGCGGACGCCGACATGCTCATCGTGGTTCTCACCGGCTTTGCCAGCATCGCCACGGCCGTGGAGGCGGTCAAGCTCGGCGCCTGCCACTACCTGGCCAAGCCATCCAACACCGACGACATCGAAGCCGCGTTTGGCCTCAAGGCCGGCAACGCCGGGGTGGAGCTGACCAACCGCTCCAGCTCGATCAAGACGCTGGAGTGGGAGCGCATCAACGAGGTGCTGGCAGAGACTGGCTTTAACCTGTCGGAGGCCGCCCGGCGGCTGGGCATGCACCGGCGCACATTGATGCGCAAGCTGGACAAGAAGCAGGTGCGCTAGCTCGCGAGCGGTCGAGGGGGCCGGCAAGTGCCGTTGGCGCTGCGCGCCTTAGCCGGGCAGCACGCGCCTAAGGAGCCTCTGCACGAATCATCGCGCCGTGTGCATCTGCGGGCTCGGGCGGTCTGCGGCGTTGCAAAACCTCGCAATAGCGACGGCTATTGCTGCGTTTTGCGCCTAGCAGCCCTTCCCGATCCGCAGCGCCCACTTTTCGCTCGATTCGTGCAGAGGCTCCCTAGCGCGCAGCACAGTCTAAAAAATATGATCAAAAACGGGCCTTGCGCTTGATGGGTATCATTTTATTGCTATATAAATAGTAGCATTCGGGTTTTGCAACTCTTCAAGGCTCGGTTTGCCTGTGGTGCTCGCGCCCGTGGCATGGGGTGCACTCAGCGCGTGTTCTCTTTCAACCATTGCTCGGCCTGGGGCTGCTTGCCGAACCGCGCCCAGTCCAGCGCACTCTGCCCGTGCGGATCGCGGCGCGTGAGGTCCACGCCGCGGGCCTGCAGCCAGGCGAGCACCTCCACCCGCCCGCGAGCCGCCGCCAGCATCGCCGGGGTTTCGCCCCTGCTGGCAGGTGCGGGCTCGTCCAGCGGCTGGCCGCGGTCGACCAGCCACTGCAGGCATGGCACGCAGCCGCTCTGGGCTGCCATGTGCACGGGGCCCCAATCCCACCGGTTGCGCACCTGCAGGCTGGCGCCCGACTGCACCAGCCGCTGCGCGATGGCCAAGTGGCCGCCGTACAGGGCGCGCAGCAGCGCGGTGTCGCCGCGCTCGCTGTCCTTCTGCGTCTGCCGCAGGTCGGGTTGCGCGCCTGCCTGCAAAAGCAGCTCCACATGGGCCATTTGCCCGCGCAAGGCGGCCAGCATCAGCATGGACGAGCCACCGTCTCCCAGCAAATTGGGATTGGCACCGTCGCGCAGGGCCTGCTGCAGGGCGGCGGCGTCCCCGCCGTCCTGGGCGTTCATCAGGCGGCGGTCGGAGTCGGAAAGTACCCGCGCCTCTGCCGCCACGCGCGCGGACTCGGCGGCGTGCCAGACCAGTGCACCGGGCGGTGCCCACCACACAGCAGCAACTAGCGCGGCAACCGCCAGCCAGCCGGCCGCAGGGCGTGAATGCACTAGGCTGCGGGGCCGCCAGGTGCCCGGCATGAAACCGCCGCGCCTGTCCTGCCATGCCTGGGCGATGGCCTGGCCCACGGCTGCAGCGGCCTCGGGGCCTGGCAGTGCCGGGGTAAGCCTTACCTGCAAGCCGTCTGCAGTACGTCCGTACACTGCGTGGTGGTCGCGTTGCGCACTACCGCGGCCCGAGGAAAACAGCACCTTGTGCACCAGCGACTGGCTGGCATCACCGGGTACCGTGGTAGCACTGCTCCACATCCAGGAGCTGCGCCGCGCGACGATGCCATCGTCGCGCACCTGCAGCACCCAGGTGCGGGTGGCGGTATGCAGGCCAAATGCCAGCAATACCGCCGTCACCAGCAGCCCGCTGGCGGACCGTGGGGGCACAACGCCATGCCACCCTATGCGGTCGTTCACCGCCCACTCGAGGACTAGCGCGGCCAGTGCCGCCACTGCAACCCAACGCCAGGCGGCCTGCGGGAACCGGATCTCCACTGCGTCCGGCAGTTCCTGCAGCAGCGCGCCTGCCGGCCAGGCCGGGACGGGGCGGCCGGTATCCATTACGTCGACTGGCGCGATGGGCTGTTCGCGGTGGTGCGCGGCCAAACGGTTGAATCGGTCGAAGCGGTCTTCGGGCACGGAATCACCGGGCCCCAAGGGCGCCGCCTTCACCGGCAAGTCATACGAGAGTTCGACATCACCGCCGGGCGCGAGCAGCTCCACACGCCAGTCCACCCGCTCGCGGGAGCGGCGTGCCCCGTGGGCAGGGGCATCGGCCGGCAGCGCAAACCGCGCCACCAGGCGCAGGCCACCGTCCGCCGTGGGCTGCAGCGCGGCGGAGGCTTCCAGCGTTTCCACCTGCCGCTCGGGCGAGCCGGAGCTCGTGTCATCCACACGGTACTGCGCCAACCGCAAGCGCAGGCCCCGCGCGCCGGGCTGCACGGCCGCGCGCTGCGGCAGCAGCAGCGTCACCTCCACGGTGCGCCCGGCCAGAGGGGCATGTGGCAGCGCCGTGAAATCCGAGCCGCGGTAGCGCCACACGGTGCGGGTCTGGCGGATGGAAAACCCCAGCAGCAGCACGCCGATGACCACGAACACGCTGATGAACGCCTTGGGCCAGCCAGACGTACCACGGTCGGACCAGATCAGTGCCGCCATCGGAAATGAAATGCCGCACCAGAACAGGGTGAACAGCCAGGCACCGGCCGCAGAGCCGTGCAGCGAACTGCGGGCAGCGGGCGGGTGCGGCGCTGCGCCGGCGGGTGGCTCGCTGGCGCCATCGGACGACTTGCCCAGGCCCAGCAGCAGCCACACGAAAACACCTGCCGCGACCACACCCACCAGCGTGAACACGAAGGCAAACGGCAGCCGGAAAACTTGCAGCCGCCAGCGGATGGAAGGATCGATCAGCGACTGGTTGGGCTGACTGGGGTTCACATAGACCGTGATCGGCTCGTTGCGTGCCTGGGCCTGCTGCAGCCGACGGTGCCACTGCGCGTGCCAGTCGCCGATGTTGTCGGATGCGCCCGGCCGCTCCAACCCCACGCGGGTTCCCTCGCGCTCGGTGCCGCCCAGCTGGTACCGGTAGCGCGCGATCACCTCGTAGCTCATGCCACCTTCGCTGCCAGGGTGCTTGCGCAGGTCAGCGCTGAGCACCAGCGCGGGCACCGGCTGCCAGCTGCGCACTTCCCACGCAGTCCACAACGTCTGGCCCAGCGGCTGAAGGCCGGCGAAATAGCCGCCAAGGCCGAACGCGACCGCAAAGACAGCGCTGAAAAGCAGCCCTGCCAGTCGTCCCATGGGTTTTTTCATGGGTCCCTCCTGTCTGTATTGTTTTGTTTTATTTGGTGCCGCAAGCTTATGCGCGGGCACATGACAAATATATGACTGTCACGTAGCAGACAAGCCACTGTCATTTCGCTTCTGCGGTCCTGCCAGCACCCTCCGAAAGCCAAAAAAAAGCGGCCCCTCGGGGCCGCTTTGACAGACATGGGCGAACCCTGTCTAAAGGTCAGCAGGCAACCGCTGCCGAGGCGGGGGCGGCCTTGGCTGCTTCTGCATACTCCTCGATCTGGTCGAAGTTCATGTAGCGGTACACGCTGGCCTTGTCGGCATCGATCACACCCATCTCCTTGAGGTACTCCTCCTTGGAAGGCAAATAGCCCAGGCGGGACGAAATTGCTGCCAATTCGGCCGAACCCAGGAACACGTTGGTGTTCTTGCCCAGGCGGTTGGGGAAGTTGCGGGTAGAGGTCGAGATCACCGTCGCGCCCTCGCGCACCTGAGCCTGGTTGCCCATGCACAGCGAGCAGCCGGGCATTTCGGTGCGCGCACCGGCCGTGCCGAAGGCTGCGTAGTGGCCTTCCTTGATCAGCTCGCTCTCGTCCATCTTGGTGGGCGGTGCCACCCACAGCTTGACGGGGATGTCCCGCTGGCCGCCCAGCAGCTTGGCTGCAGCGCGGAAGTGGCCGATATTGGTCATGCACGAACCAATGAAGGCTTCATCGATCTTGGTGCCCGAGACTTCGGACAGGAACTTGGCGTCGTCCGGATCGTTGGGGCAGCAGACGATGGGTTCCTTGATGTCGGCCAGGTCGATCTCGATCACGGCGGCGTACTCGGCGTCCTTGTCGGCTTCGAG
>SDXZ01000080.1 GCA_004210805.1 Acidovorax sp. | reverse complement strand
AAAATGCTGTGGCCGATTTCGCCGGCCATGCCCTGCAGCCCGGTGAACAGCCGGTCGTTGAGCACGATGCCCGCCCCCACGCCCACGCCGCAGGTCACGAAGATCAGCGAGTCCGTCGCCTCCCCGTCCGCAAACTCGTACTCGCTGAGCGCGGCGGTATCCGCCTCGTTCTGCACATGCACCGCCACCGGCGGGCTGCCCGCGTCGGCCAGTGCGCGTGTGATGAGCGGCAAAAACGCCACGTCGCGCCAGCCCAGGTTGGGCGCAAAGCGGATGGTGCCGGTGGCCTCGTCGAACGCGCCGGGCACGCCGATGCCCACGCCCGACACCGTGACCGGCCTGGCCACCAGTTCGGCCTGCGTGCGCACCACCAGCGCCGCCGCCTGGCGGCACACGGCGGCGGGGTCGCGGTCGACCAGGGGCGCCTCGGCCGCGCACAGCACCTCGCCGGTGACCGACACGCCCACCACCCGCAGCGACTCGACGCCGATCTCCACGCCCACCATGGCGCGGCGGCTGCCGTCCAGGCGCAGTGGGGTGGACGGGCGGCCCATGCCTTGCGCGGCGGCCAGCCCGGTCTCGGCGAGCCAGCCTTCGTCGATCAACTCCCGCACCAGCAGGCTCACGGTCGATTTGGTCAGGCCGCTCTCGCCGGCCAGTTGGGCGCGCGAGAGGCTGCCGCGCTGGCGCAGCAGCCGCAGCAGCACACTGCGGTTGATGCGTTTGACAAGTTGCTGGTCGCCGGTGGTCTTCATGCGGGTGTGGGGGTCGGCGCAGGCTCGCCAAGGCGGTGGGTCTGCGCTTTTCCTTCGGGTTGTTTGCCTGCGATGATCATGCCCAGAACTTCGTCCTCGGTGACATCGGCCGTGCGGTAGGCGCCCACCATGCGCCCGTTCTTCATCACGGCCAGGCGGTCGCTCAGGCCGAACACATCGGGCATGTCGTGGGTGATGAGGAAGATGCCCACGCCGTCGGCCTTGAGCTGGCGCACCAGGCGGCCCACCATGGCGGTCTCCTCGGGGCCCAGCGCGGCGGTGGGCTCGTCCATGATCAGGATACGGGCGTTGAAGTAGATGGCGCGCGAGATGGCCACCACCTGGCGCTGCCCGCCCGACAGGCGCCGCACCGGCGTGCGCACGTTGCGGAAGTTCTTGTTCAGGCGCTCGAAGACCTTGCGGGCTTCGGCGTCCATGCGGTGGTCGTCCAGCGTATTCCAGCGGGTGAGCAGCTCGCGGCCCAGAAACAGGTTGGCCACCGCGTCCAGGTTGTCGGCGAGCGCCAGCGTCTGGTAGATGGATTCGATGCCCAGCCGCTGCGCGTCGGCCGGCGTGCGGATGTGGGCGCTCTGCCCCTGCACCAGCACCTCGCCGCTGTCGATGGGGTAGGCGCCGGCCAGCATCTTCATCAGCGTGGACTTGCCCGCACCGTTGTGCCCCAGCAGGGCCACCACCTCGCCCGGGTACAGGTTGAGACTGACGTCGTCCACCGCCCGCACGCCGCCGAACGACTTGCGGATGCCGCGCATCTCCACGAGGGGCGCGTTCATGCGGTGTCTCCCGTCAGGCGGCGGTACACCACGTCGAACACCACGGCCGCGATCAGCACCTGCCCGATGATCACGTAGCGCAGGCCGATGGAGATATCGAGCAGCAAGAGCCCGCTGTCGATGCTCTGCATGATGAGCGCCCCCAGCACCGACCCCAGGATGGAGCCGCTGCCACCCGCCAGCGCCGTGCCGCCGATCACGGCCGCCGCGATCACGAACAGCTCCATGCCGGTACCCAGCGAATTGGTGCCGGCATTGAGCCGCGCAATCGAGACCATGGCTGCAATCGTGATGAGCACGCCCATCAGCGCAAACAGCATCAGCGTGACACGCCGCACCGGAATGCCGACCAGGGCCGCCGCCTCCGGGTTGCCGCCGATGGCGAACACGTAGCGCCCAAAGCGCGTGCGCCGCACGATGAACGACAGCACCACAGCCACGCTGCCCCAGATGAGCACGGGAATCGGCACGCCCTGCGGCGCATCCTTGGTGGGTATCTGGTACGCGTTCATGGTGGCGACAAAGCCCACGGCGATCACCGCTGGCACGGCCGCCACCAGCGCATCGAGCCACAGCGCCGGGTTGGGCACGCCATACGAGGCCTTGGCCCGGCGCCGCAGCCAGGTCTTCAAGCCCAGCGCCACCACCAGCACCAAAGCCAGCACCCAGCTGGCCTGCACGCCGATGGCACCATCGAAGCCGCCGCCCAGGCGCTGAAAGAAACTGTCGCTGACCGGCTGGGTCTTGCCGTCGGCCACCATGAAGGCCGCGCCGCGAAACGACATCAGCCCGCCCAGCGTGACCACGAACGACGGCACCCCCAGCATCGCCGTGAGCGCGCCCTGGTAGAGCGACACGCCGATCGCTACCGCCAGCCCGGCCAGCGACGCCGCCACCCAGTGCCAGCCGGCGGTGTACATCAGCGTGGCGATCAGCACGCCGACAAAACCCATCACCGAGCCCACCGAGAGATCGATGTGGCGTGCCACGATGACCAGCACCACCACCGTGGCCACGATGCCGACCACGGCCGTCTGCTGGGCGATGTTGTAGAGGTTCTCGGGCGACAGGAACAAGCCGCCCGAGAGGATGTTGAACACGATGGCGGTGGCCACCAGGACGGCGCCCATCAGCACCAACCGCCAGTCGATGGCCAGCTGCCTGAGGGCATGGGGAACAGGACTCACAAGCGCACTCCGCCAGAAATATGAAAGGACCGGGAAGCAGTCAGGCTGGCAGCCCGCCCTGCACGCGCCACGGCGCACACAGCAGGGCCCACTCCCGGTCCGGGAGCTTCGAAACGTGTTGTTCAGCAAGCGGGCCGTACGCAGCGCCGCGCCGGGCTCACTTGCAGGCGGCCGGCGCCTTGGCAGCGTCCACGCCCTTGCACAGCGCGTCCTTCTGAATCCAGCCGGCCTTCACGACCAGGTCGAGGTTCTTGGCGGTGATGGGCACGGGTTTCAGGAACTGCGCCTGCAGCGGCACCTTCTTCTCGCCGCCGTTCCAGGTTTGTGCGCCCGCCACCTTCTGCCCCTTGGCCAGTGCGACCGCGGCGGCTGCGGCGTCGCGGCCCAGGTCGCGGGCATCCTTCCAGACCGACACCGTCTGCGAGCCCTGGGCCACGCGGTTGAGCGCGGCATGGTCACCGTCCTGGCCGGACACCGGGATGCCCTTGATGCCCTTGGCTGTCAGCGCCGCCACCACACCGCCGGCCGTGCCGTCGTTGGAGGCCACCACGGCGTCGATCTTGCCGCCGCTCTTGGTGATGATCTGCTCCATGTTCTTTTGCGCCACCTCGGGCTTCCAGCCTTCGGTGTATTCCTCGCCGACGATCTTGATGTCGCCCTTGGTGATGGCCGCCTCGATCACCTCCTGCTGCCCGCCGCGCAGGAAGTTGGCATTGGGGTCGGTGGGCGAGCCCTTGATCATCACGTAGTTGCCCTTGGGCTTGGCCTCGAACACGGCGCGGGCCTGCATGCGGCCGACCTCGACGTTGTCGAAGGTGATGTAGAACACGCCGGGGGCCTCGATCAGGCGGTCATAGGCCACGACCGGGATCTTCTGCTGCGCGGCCTTGTTGACCGCGGGCAGGATGGCGTCCTTGTCCATCGCCAGCACGATCAGCACCTTGGCGCCCTTGGCGATGAGGGAATCGACGTCGGACAGCTGTTTCTCGGGCGAGCCGCCCGCATCGGCACTGATGTAGCTGGCGCCCAGCTTGGCCAGTTGGTCCTTGATGGCTTTCTCGTCGGTCTTCCAGCGCTCTTCCTGGAAGTTGGACCAGCTCACGCCCACCACCTGGGCGAACGCACCGGCGCTGGACAGGCCCAGCACCAGGGCTGCCAGGGCGGTCAAGGTTGTCTTCAATTTCATTCTTGTCTCCATTGATTGGCCTCGTGCGGGCCTTGGTTGGTGTGAACGACGTTGACTGTCGCGCCGCGATCCCTCTCGCTGAACCCTGCAGGCTGCAGTCCGTGGCACGGGTTTTCCGGTGCCCGGCAACGACTTCAACCCGACATAGTGCGGACGACGAACTAATTATGAAAGGATCGTACGGGTGCACACATCCGGGCAAACCCGACATAGTTTGATGAGTGAACTTATTAGTTCCCCCAACAGGAACACCCCTGCAGCAATCAATGTCACGCCCATGCATTGCGACAGGTTCTTGCTGTGGTGAGGGCATGTGCGCGAGCGTGCGTACCGCATTGATTGGCGCTCCATAGCCCCCGCCCCGGCAGGGCTGCGAAAGCCGAGGGTGGCGCGCCGCTTAAAATCCCCGGATTCCAGCCCGCCCGGCGGGTCTACCAGCACCAAAGCCCCTTCCATGAGCTCCTCTGCCTCCTCCACCCCCATCTCCTACAAAGACGCCGGCGTTGACATCGACGCGGGCGACGCGCTGATCGAGCGCATCAAGCCGCTGGCCAAGAAGACCATGCGCGAAGGGGTGCTGGCGGGCATCGGCGGGTTTGGCGCTTTGTTCGAAGTGCCCAAGCGCTACAAGGAGCCTGTGCTGGTGTCCGGCACCGATGGCGTGGGCACCAAGCTCAAGCTGGCGTTCGAATGGAACATGCACGACACCGTGGGCATCGACCTGGTGGCCATGAGCGTGAACGACGTGCTGGTGCAGGGCGCCGAGCCGCTGTTCTTTCTTGATTACTTCGCCTGCGGCAAGCTCGACGTGGACACCGCAGCGGCCGTGATCGCCGGCATTGCCAAAGGCTGCGAGCTGTCCGGCTGCGCGCTGATCGGCGGCGAAACCGCTGAAATGCCTGGCATGTACCCCGCAGGCGAATACGACCTGGCCGGTTTTGCCGTCGGTGCGGTCGAAAAGGCCAAGATCCTGACCGGCCAGGACGTGAAGCCGGGCGATGTGGTGCTGGGCCTGGCCAGCCACGGCGTGCACTCCAACGGCTTCAGCCTGGTGCGCAAGTGCATCGAGCGCGCAGGCGCCACTGCCCCAGCCACGCTGGACGGCAAGCCCTTCAAGCAGGCCATCATGGAGCCCACCCGCCTGTACGTGAAGAACGTGCTGGCTGCGCTGGCTGCCCACCCGCATACGCAGGATGCCGGCGGCATCAAAGCCCTGGCCCACATCACCGGTGGTGGCCTGCTCGAGAACATTCCCCGCGTGCTGCCTGAAGGCACCGCCGCCCACCTCAAGAAGGGCAGCTGGCCCCAGACCGAGCTGTTCGCCTGGCTGCAAAAGACCGCCGGCATCGACGACATCGAGATGAACCGCACGTTCAACAACGGCATCGGCATGGTGGTGGTAGTGGACGCGGCTGCAGCCGAAGCGACTGCCGCCACGCTGCGCGCCGCGGGCGAGCAGGTGTACACGATCGGCAGGATCGCGGCGCGCGGCGAAGGTGCGGCCGTGGTCGTGGCCTGATCCGCCGGTCCTGCTGAACTACCGACACCCGTCCAGAGCCGCCCGCGCATGGCGCAGCGCCCTCCACTGCCTGCGCTCGCCCCGCAGCCCGAACCCACCACGCTGCCGCCCCGGCCGCTGAGCAGGGGCATCGTCGTGGCCAGCTATTTGCTGATGGCGGGCGCGCTGCTGCTCGTGATGTGGCGCGGGCTGCTGCCGGGCCTGCTGTGTGTGTGCCTGGGCTTTTTGCTCACCCGCTGGCTCACCCGCGGCCTGACGCGCGTCCAGCGCCGGGCCAGCACACCTACCACCCGGGGGGTGCGCGCGGCGCAGGTGGTGGCAGCGGCCATCGTCATGCTGCTGCCGCTGGCGCTGCTGGCTGCCGGCCTCACGCATTCGCGCGGCTACCTGGTCGATGCACCGCAGCAATACCGCGAGCTGCTGAACTACATGGCGCGCACGGTGCTGGAGCTGCGCCTGAAACTGCCGGCCGACATGGCCGCCCACCTGCCCGAAGGCGCTGCCGACATCCAACGCATGATCGCCAACTACCTGGCCGCCAAGGCCGGTGCACTGGCAATTGCAGGGCGCGCGTGGCTGGCCGGGGTGCTGTTTGCCTATGTGGGCCTGCTGATCGGCGCGCTGGCTGCCGTACGACCGCCGGTGCTGGCCCGCGGCCCACTGGCCCAGCAGCTCACGCTGCGGATCACGCTGTTCGGCGAGGCCTTCCGCCAGATCGTGGCGGCCCAGTTCTGGATTGCGGCGTTCAACACCCTGCTGACCGCGCTGTTCCTGCTGTTCATCCTGCCGCTGTGGAATCTGGAGCTGCCCTACACGCCGGTGCTCATCACCTTCACGTTTATCGCGGGGCTGGTGCCCATCGTCGGCAACCTCGTGTGCAACGTGGTCATCACCATCGTGGGGCTGTCGGTGTCGCCACTGGCTGCAGCGGCCTGCCTGGGCTTCTTGATCCTGATCCACAAGGCCGAGTACGTGATCAACGCCAAGGTGGTGGGCCGGCGCACGCAGATGGGGGTGTGGGAGCTGCTGTCGGTGATGTTCGTGGCCGAAGCGGTGTTTGGGCCGGCGGGGCTGGTGGCGGCACCGTTGTTTTATGCCTACCTCAAGAAAGAACTGGTGGCCGCGCGGCTGGTGTAGCCGCCTGGCTTCCCTGCTGCTGCGCAAAGCCCGGCCCGACCGGGCTTTTTTGCGCCCGCCGCGCCTGCTCAGATCTCCCCGCGCCCAGCATCCATGCGGGTTTGTGCCAAGCGGGGGCGCATGTATCCGGCAGTAACCTGAGGCGGCGCGGTGCGTTCTGCCGCAGACAAAGGTTTTTCATGACCATCGCAAGAAAACTCGCTCTTTTGGTGCTGAGCGCAGTGCTCGGCATCGCGGTGATGACAGCCTGGTTCCTGATCTCCGAGCGCAAGCTGATCCTGGAAGAGCGGCAGACCGGCGTGCGCCAGGTGGTCGAGGCGGCACATGGCATCGCCACGCATTTTCATGAGCTGAGCACCAAGGGCGGCATGCCCGACGACGAAGCCCGCAAGCGCGCCGCCGCGGCGATCCAGGCGCTGCGCTACAGCGGCAACGAATACCTGTGGATCAACGACATGCACCCGCGCATGGTCATGCACCCCATCCGGCCCGAGCTCAACGGCCAGGACCTGACCGCCAACAAGGACCCCAACGACAAGCAGCTGTTTGTCGAGTTCGTGCGCACCGTGCAGGCCAGCGGTGCGGGGTTTGTGCCGTACCTCTGGCCCAAGGCGGGCAGCGACACGCCGGTGGAAAAAACCTCGTACGTCAAAGGCTTTGCGCCCTGGGGCTGGGTGATCGGCTCGGGCGTGTACATCGACACCGTCAACACCGCCATCTGGCAGCGCGCGCTGGGCTTTGGCGCCATCGCGCTCGTGCTGGGCGCGGTGCTGCTGGTGGTGGGCACGCTGATCTCGCGCAACCTGCTGCACCAGCTGGGGGGCGAGCCCGACTATGCGCGCAGCATTGCCCGCAGCATTGCTGAAGGTGATCTGTCGGTGGCGGTGGCCACACGCACGGGCGACACGTCGAGCCTGATGGTGGACATGCAGGCGATGCAGGGCAGCCTGCACCGCATCGTGCAGCGCGTGCGCGACGGCACCGAACACATTGCCGGTGCGTCGCAAGAGATCGCTCTGGGCAATCAGGACCTGTCGGCCCGTACCGAGTCGCAGGCCAGCGCGCTGCAGCAGACTGCCGCGTCGATGGAAGAGATGACGTCCAACGTGAAGCAGAACGCCGACAACGCGCGCCAGGCGAGCGTGCTGGCGCAGTCGGCGTCCGAGGTGGCGCGTAAGGGCGGCGCGGTCGTCGAGAAGGTGGTGCAGACCATGGGCTCGATCGATGCGTCGTCGCGCAAGGTGTCTGACATCACCGGCGTCATCGAAGGCATCGCCTTCCAGACCAACATCCTCGCGCTGAACGCCGCGGTGGAGGCCGCGCGGGCGGGCGAACAAGGCCGGGGCTTTGCCGTGGTGGCCAGCGAGGTGCGCAGCCTCGCGCAGCGCTCTTCCGAGGCCGCCAAGGAGATCAAGGCGCTGATCGGCAACTCGGCCGAGCAGGTCAAGGCCGGCGCCCAGCTGGCGCAAGAGGCCGGAGCCACCATGCAGAACGTGGTGGACAGCGTGCAGCGGGTGTCCTCGGTGATCGAAGAAATCAGCCAGGCCAGCCGCGAGCAGACGGACGGTATCGAGCAGATCAACCAGGCGGTGTCGCAAATGGACCAGGGCACGCAGCAGAACGCCGCGCTGGTGGAAGAAGCGACGGCCGCAGCCGCCTCGCTGCAGCAGCACGCGCACGAGTTGCAGCAGGTGGTGGCGGCGTTTCACCTGCAAGGCGGCGGGCATGGCGCAGGCGCTGCGACTGCGTCACACGCCGCGCTCACCGGTGCGGGTGGGGCGGCCACGGGACAGCGCCAGTTGCGCTGACGGGGCAGAGCCCGTTGCGATGAGGCAGCGGTGCGCTGGCGGGGAGCCGGCAAGGCGCCGACAACGGGGCCAGGGCGCCACGCTGAATGCTGCGGCGCACGCTGCAGGGAGGGAGATGGCTTGGTGGCAGCCCGCCGCGCCCTTGCCAGGCGGCCGCGCACACAGGCGGCACTGACCGCAGCGCGCAAAAACGCTGCGGGCTCAGGCTGCAGAGACTCAGCGCTTTTTGCTATAAAATCAATAGCTGCTAGCGCTTATACATCAAGCGCTAGAGCTCATTTTTATTCATTTTTTGGCGCTGAACTGCCGCGCCACAAAGGCCCAGACCAGCGCTGACGCATCGGGGCCGGCCGGATCGCTGTACGAGTGGTCGGCGGCGCCGCCGCTCCAGGCGTGGGCCAGGCCCACCACTTCGCGCAATGCCACCACGGTGCGGCCGCGCGCCTTGAACTCCGTCACCTGCGTGGCGTGGCGCTGGCCGCGCTGCAGGGTGCGCACGGGGCCGGCCCGCGCGCCCAGCGTCTGCGCCCACAGCGACGCGGTGGCCGCCGCGTTGCGCACCGACACGACACCATCGGCATCGCCGTGCAGCACCAGCAATGGGGGCAGCGCTGCAGGTTGCGCCGCGCCGGGTACGGTGACCCCCGCCGCGGCGGCTGCCTGGGTGGGCACCTGCGGCAAGATCGCCACGGGCAGGTGTGCGTCGCGCCGCCCGTGCATGGCGGCGATGGCGGTGGCAGCCGATTCGGCCGTGCCCGGCGCCACGCCCGAATGCATGGCCACGGCGCAAAACCGGTGTGGGTACAGCGCGGCCATCAGAACCGCCATGCTGGCGCCTGCCGACAGGCCCGCCACCGCCACACGCGAGAGGTCGACGGAATAACGCTTGGCCACCTTGTCGACCGCCGCCAGCAGCGTGGCGGCCTCGGCGTCGGCCTTGCCATTGCGCCGCTCAAACCAGTTCCAGCAGCCATGGGCGTTGGCCACACGTTCCTGCTCGGGGTACAGCACCAGAAAACGCTCGCGGGCGGCCAGCCGGTTCATGCGCGATGAGGCGGCCAGGTCCCGGCCCGTCTGGCCACAGCCGTGCAGCATGACCAGCAATGGAAAGGTCTCGCCCGGCAGCGGCGCAAGGCCGGGCGGCACAAAGAGGTGGTAGCGCCGCGCGCCGGCAGGCCCGGGTGCAACGCCGGCCACCCATTCGGCAGGCGCCACGCTGCGCGGTTTGCGTGCTGCGGCACGAGGCGCCCCAGCCGCAGACCGGCGCGCAGTGGCCGGCGCGTCCTTCAGCAGTGGCTTGGCGGCCACCGCCTTGCGCCGCTTGGCGGGTGCGGGCCGCGTGGCACGCACCAGCGCCTTCAGGTTGCGCTGGTACGCCCGCGTCAGCGCTGACAGGGAGAACAGGCGAGAACGTCGGGCCATGGTGTGTCGTGTGGGGATCGTGTTGCGGCCAAAAGTCAGCAAAGAGGACGGCAGGCGACCTACCGCTATAGCAGGGAAAACCCTAACCACCTTAACAGCATCTGGCTTCAGCAGCGGAAAACTATTAATTTGATAGCTGTAAGTCCTTATCTATGAAGCGCTAGCAGCCATTTCTATCCATATTTCATAGCCCTCTGCCGCGCTCTGGGTAGCACTTTGGTCGCAGACGCCGGCAACAGTGGCTTAAATTGATCGAAACCTGTCCCATGCAGTTCGGACGCATGCCCCACAGCGCAGGCAATATCCGCATCAACAGGTTTCCCTTGCATTCAGGACACCGTCCACTCCTGTCTGATAGTGATTGGTTCTCGCTTCCCGCCGGTCCCTATCGCCTTCACCCCCTCTTGCCCTGCTGCCCTCCAAAGGACCCACCCATGCGCGCCACCGTCTGTGAATTGCCCCACCTGCCCGCCCTGCTCGACCCCGCCTGGGCCGCGCTGTGCGCGCACACCCGCGCCGAGCGGTCCGAGCTGGTGCTGCTGCCCGAGTTCGCCTTCATCGAACCCGTCTGGGAGACCCTGCCCATGGACCCCGCGCGCTGGGACGCCGCCGTGGCGCTCAGCGATGCCTGGCAGCAGCGCCTGCACGAGCTGGGCGCCGACTGTGTGGCGGGCGCACGCCCGGTCACGGTGGGCGGCCGGCGTTTTAACGAAGGTTTTGCGTGGTCACTGCAGGGCGGCTATGTGCCACTGCGGCGCAAGTTCCATCTGCCCGATGAGCCCGGCGGCTGGGAGGCGCACTGGTTCGAGCGTGGCGACGCGGCCTTCCCCCGGTTTGACGCCGGCCCGCTGGCGTTCGGGCTCAACATCTGCTCTGAACTCTGGGCCCTGGAAACCTACGGTGACTACGCCGCACAGGGCGGCGTGCAGGCCATCCTGTCGCCCCGCGCCACAGCCGCTGCCACCACCGCCAAGTGGCTGGCCGTGGGCACCGTGGCCGCCGTGCGCACGGGGGCGTTCAGCCTGTCGTCCAACCGCGTTGACGCTGCAGCCGGCACCTACGGCGGCGCCGGCTGGGTCATCAGCCCCGACGGCGTGCTGCTGGCGCGCACCACCCCCGAGCAGCCGTTTTGCACCGTCGATGTGGATCTGCAGGCGGTGACCGACGCACAGGCCACCTATCCACGCTACGTGTTTTCTGCCACCCAAGTCCAGCCCCCAACCCAAGCCTGACACCCACCTCCTACCGCCGCCACACCATGACCGACACCACCCCAGCCCAACACCCCCTGCAGATCGCCATCCTCGTCTTCGACGAAGTGGAAGCCCTGGACCTGGGCGGCCCTTACGAAGTGTTCACCACCGCAACCCGCATGCAGCAGCGTTTGCAGCCCGGCGCACCCGCGCCCTTTGCCGTGCAGTGTGTGGCCCGCAGCCTGGCGCCCGTGCAGGCCCGCGCCGGCCTGCGTGTGTTGCCCGACGCCGACTTCGCCACGGCCCTCAAGCCCGATGTGCTCATCGTGCCCGGCGGGGTGATCGACGCCGCCGCGGCTTGCACCGAGACCCGCGCCTGGGTGGCACAGGCGGCGCGCGGTGCGCAGATCACGGCGTCGGTGTGCACCGGCGCGTTCATCCTGGCGGCAGCCGGCGTGGTCACCGAAGGTGCCGTCACCACCCACTGGGAAGACATTGCCGACCTGCGCGCGCAGTTCCCGGCCCTGGAGGTGCAAGAAAACGTGCGCTGGGTGGACCGGGGCTCGCTCGTCACATCCGCCGGCATCAGCGCGGGCATCGACATGAGCCTGCACCTCGTCACGCGCTTGGCCGGCGCAGCGCTGTCGGAACGCACCGCGCGGCAGATGGACACCCCGTGGAACACCCTGCCGTAAAGGCACACTGCGTCGACATGACCGGTTAGAAGAGTGCCATTGACCTTGGAAACCGCCACAAAACCCATGATGCACGACACCCCGCCCTCCCCCATCCACGTCTACTTCGCCCTGCTGCCCGGCAGCCTGGTGCTGGACTGGGCGGGCCCGGCCGAGGCGCTGCGCATCGCCAACCAGACGCTGCGCGCGCGCGGCCTGCCCGAGCGGTTTGTGCAGCACTTCGTGAGCCCCACTCCCGAGTCCATGTCGTCGGTGGGTGTCACGCTCAGCGGGCTGGCACCATTGCCCAAGACCCTGCCCAGCCCCGCCTGGGTGGTGCTGGTCGGCCTGGTGGGCCAGCGCATCGATGTCAGCGGCAGCGAGGCCCAGGCACTGCTGCACTGGCTGCGCGGCCTGCGCCCGGTGGCGGGGCAGCTGGAGCTGGTCACCGTGTGCGCCGGCGCGGTGCTGGCCGCGCATGCGGGCTTGCTCACCGGCCGGCGCGCCACCACGCACCACCTGCACCTGGACGAGCTGGCCGAGGTGGACCCGCGCTGCGACGTGGCAGCCAACCGCGTGTTCGTGACCGATGGCCCCATCTACACCAGCGCGGGCGTCACCACCGGCATCGATCTGCTGCTGCACCGCATCTCCGACCTGTGTGGCCCCACGGTGGCCGTGCAGGTGGCGCAGGCCATGGTGATCGGCCTGCGCCGCGGGCCGGACGACCCACAGTTCTCGCCCTTTCTGCACCACCGCAACCACCTGCACGCCGCGCTGCACCGCGTGCAGGACGCCGTGGGCCTGCAGCCGCAGGCCGAGTGGAGCGTGCCCGCCATGGCCGAGGTGGCGCACACCTCACCGCGGCACCTCACACGCCTGTTTCTGGAACACGCCGGCATCGCGCCGCTGGCCTACCTGCGCCGCATCCGCCTGGCCACGGCCGAGGCCGCGCTGCAGTCCGGGCGCAACGTGACCCAGGCAGCGCAGATGGCGGGCTTCAGTTCCGACACACAACTGCGCCGCGCCTGGCACCAGTTTGGGCGCGGCGGGACGCCGTCGCGCGGTGTGGCGGGGCCGCGCGCGCACTGACAAACCCGCAGTCGCCACAGACGCCCGGCGCCGATAATCGGCGGCATCGCGACTGCACCCCACACCGCCATGAAACAGCCCCCTCGCCCCGCCAACGAGGACGACCGCCTGCAGGCCCTGCGCCAGCTGCTGATCCTGGACACGCCGCCCGAAGAGCGCTTTGACCGGCTTACCGCGTTTGCCGCCGAAGAGTTCGACATGCCCATCGTGCTGCTGTCGCTCATCGACGCAGAGCGGCAGTGGTTCAAGGCCCGTGTGGGTCTGGATGTGTGCGAGACCGCCCGCGGCATCTCGTTCTGCGCGCACGCCATCCTGCAGGATGAGACCCTGGTCGTGCCCGACGTGGCGCTGGACGAGCGCTTTGCCGACAACCCGCTGGTCACGGGCGAGCCGCACATCCAGTTTTATGCCGGCGCGCCACTCAAGATGCCGGGCGGGCAGAACATCGGCACGCTGTGCCTCATCGACCGCACACCGCGCCAGCTCGACGACGTCGACCTGGCCATCCTCGCGTCGCTGCGCGACCTGGCGGTGGAAGAACTGCAGCGCCGCGCCAGCGAGGAACCCGCGCCATGAGCCGGACCTCGCCGGACATTCTTCTGGTGGAACCAAGCTCGCTTACCGGCAGCATCATCGTGTCCACCGCGCGCCAGCTGAACCTGCCCGCGGTGCGCCAGGTCAACAGCGTGCGCAATGCGCAGCACCAGCTCGCGGGCAAGGATTTCTCTGGCGTGATCGTCTCGCTGGAGGAGATGGAGGCGGCGGTTGCTCTGCTGGAGCAGGTGCGCAGCGCCCAGTTTTCGGTCGCAGCCGACGTGCCGGTGGCCGTGACCACCGCGCAGGTCGATGCATCCACCGCCGTGCAGATGAGGGCGCTGCAGGTGCGGCGCGTGCTGCTCAAGCCCTTCAAGGTGCGCGATGTGATCGCGACGATCCAGATGCTCAAGGGTGCAGACTAGCGGATAATTTTTGAGTGTTTTCGTGCTCCAGCGCTTGATTCATAAGCGCTAATAGCTATCAATTTAGTAGCGTTATCTATTGATCGCCTGGAGTGGCCCGCCCAGCGCCAACACCGGTCGCCAGGCACTCGCCAGCGTCAGTACACCTCGGGCACGTACATCGATGCCGGCACCGGCTGGCGCAGGTACTCGGGGTTGCGCACCCGTTCGGGCAGCACCACGGTCGGGTGTGGCACCTCCGTGTAGGGCAGTTGCGACAGCAAATGCGCGATGCAGTTCAGGCGCGCCTTTTTCTTGTCCACCGCCTGCACCACCCACCAGGGCGCCTCGGGGATGTGGGTGCGCTCGAGCATCGTTTCCTTGGCTTTGGTATAGGCCTCCCAGCGCACGCGGCTTTCCAGGTCCATGGGGCTGAGCTTCCACTGCTTGAGCGGGTCGTGGATGCGGCCCAGAAAGCGCAGATGCTGCTCTTCGTCGGTGATCGAGAACCAGTATTTGACGAGGCGGATGCCCGAGCGCACAAGCATCTTTTCAAACTCCGGCACGCTGCGGAAAAATTCTTCGTACTCGTCGTCAGAGCAAAACCCCATCACCCGTTCCACACCGGCGCGGTTGTACCAGCTGCGATCAAACATCACGATCTCGCCGGCTGCGGGCAGGTGCGCCACATAGCGCTGGAAGTACCACTGCGTGCGTTCGCGGTCGTTCGGCGCGGGCAGCGCGGCCACGCGGGCCACGCGCGGGTTCAGGCGCTGGGTGATGCGCTTGATCACGCCGCCCTTGCCGGCGGCGTCGCGGCCCTCGAACAGGATCACCACCTTTTCGCGGCTGTGCTGCACCCAGTCCTGCAGTTTGACCAGCTCACCCTGCAGGCGAAAAAGTTCCTTGAAATACTGCTGCCGCGCCAGCTTGTCGGCCGGGCTGGGTGCACCGATGTCGTCGACCTCGCGGTCTTCGATCTCCAGCTCCAGCTCCTCGTCGTAGCTGTCGATCAGGTCATTGGCGATGCGCTGCATCAGTTCCTGGGTGTCGAAGGTGTCGTTGTAGAGCATGGGAGGGTTCGGAGGTCGTCGCAAAGACGGCCATGGTGGTGCCCGGCGGTGACGGTATCGTGACAGCGGCGTGACAACAGCATGATTTGTCACGCCAGCGTCACAGCCGCGCACCACGATGCAGGCCCTGTGTCCACCCCCGCCGCCCCTTCCCCCTCTGGCCAGCCTGCGCTGTCCGCGCTCAACGCCAGCCTCAACTACGGCGGCGACGCCGCAGGCCTCATCTGCGGCTATCTGCTGGGCGAGGATGCAGCGCCCCGCGAGGTCGACTCGGTGCAGGCCGCACAGTGGCTGGCCTTGGCGGGGCCCAACGGCGCCGCAGCCCCTGCAGGCGAGTTCTTGTGGCTGCACTTCAACCTGAGCCAGGCGCAGGCCATGCGCTGGATGGAGCGGCACGCAGACCTGCCCGAGGCGTTCTTCGATGCGCTCAAGGACCGCTCGGTCTCCACCCGCATCGAGCGCGACGACGACACGCTGATCGCCGTGCTCAACGACGCGCAGTTCGACTTTGCGTTCGAGCCCTCGGACATCGCCACGCTGTGGACCAGCGTGGCCCCGCACCTGATGGTGACGGGGCGCACGCGGCCGCTTCGCTCGGTGGACGCACTGCGCACCGCGGTGCGCAGCGGGCAGGCTCCAAACTCCAGCGTGGGGCTGCTGGCCGAGCTCATGCGCACGCAGGCGTCGGGCCTGGTGGACATCGTGCGCGGCGTGACGCAGCGCATCGACGATGTGGAGGACGAGCTGTTGGCCGGCCGCCTGGACCACAAGCGCGCCCGCCTGGGGGGGCTGCGGCGCCTGTTGGTGCGCCTGCAGCGGCTGCTGGCGCCCGAGCCCGCAGCGCTGTTCCGCCTGCTGCAGCACCCGCCGGCGTGGATGGGCGCGGACGACGCGCAGGAGCTGCGCGATTCCACCGAAGAATTTTCTGTGGTGCTGCGCGACATGCAGGGCCTGCAGGAACGCATCAAGCTGCTGCAGGAAGAAATCGCCGCCAGCGTGCAAGAGGCCAACAGCCGCAGCCTGTTTGTGCTGACGGTGGTGACCGTGCTGGCCTTGCCCATCAACATTTTGGCGGGCCTGTTTGGCATGAACGTGGGCGGCGTGCCGCTGGCCGACGACCCGCACGGCTTCTGGATCATCGTCGCGGTGGTGCTGGCCTTCACGGCGGTAGCGGGCTGGCTGGCACTGCGGGGTGCGCGCGACCGGTGAAGTGATGCGGCGGTGCGGCGGTGAGCGATGCGGGGCGACAGATGGATCGATGCACAGAACGGGCACCCCGGCATGTCTACAATCCCGCCCCTTGCCCCGCTTCCGAACCGTCCGCCCCTGCCATGAACATCGTCGTCAACCCAGAACTCAAAGCCTACATCGAACCCCTGACCCCCGACGAACACGAGGCCCTGGAGCGCAGCATCCTCTCCGAAGGCTGTCGCGACGCACTGGTGTTGTGGGGCGATGTCCTGGTGGACGGGCACAACCGCTACGGCATCTGCGAGAAACACGGCCTGCCGTTTCAGACGGTGCAGAACCCGCGCTTCCAGTCGATGGAGGACGTGCACCTGTGGATGATCGACCAGCACCTGGGCCGGCGCAGCGTGTCGGACTTTCAGCGGGGCGTGTTGGCGCTGCGCAAGCGCGAGATCATTGCCGAGCGCAAGGCGCGTGCAGCCATTGCGCCAGAGGCCGGCGAATCCGCCGCGGGGGCAGACGTCTCAGTGCCGTCTGCTGCATCCACCGCACTACCCGCACCCGACCCGCTGAACAGCCGCGAAGCCATTGCCAAGGCCGCGCGGCTCAGCAGCAGCCAGGTGGTGATGATCGAGAAGATCCAGAAACAGGCCGCGCCGGAGCTGGTGGCGGCCGTGAAGTCCGGCACCATCTCGATCAACGCCGCAGCGGCTGTGGCCACCCTGCCGGCCGAAGAGCAGGTGGCGGCCGTGGCGGCGGGCAAGGACGAGCTCAAACAGGCCGCCAAGCGGGTGCGCGAACTCAACAAACGCAAGCCGCGCGAAACGCGCGAAGCAGGCGACGAGGGGGCGTCGGAAGACAGCCCTGCCAAGGAAGCGGGTGCAGGCACGGAGGCAGGTGCCGATGAACTGCTGGCCCTGCGCCACCGCGTGGCCGAGCTCACTGCCGAGAACACCGAGTTGCGCAGGCAGCTGTTGCAACTGCAGGCTGCACTGCCCGCGGACAGCGCGCCGTTCTGAGCGGACCAGCTGACTCGGCGATCAGCGGGTCAGCGGCCCACGGTTCAGGCCATCAACCGCCGGCGCGCAGTGCGCTCAAGCGGTCAGACACCAAATCGATGTCCAGGCCGTCCTCGACATGGGCCAGATAGGTTTCGAGGTCGGCCATGGCCTCTGCGGTATTGCCGCGCTCGGCGTGGGCCAGGCCCCGGTCGCGCCACTCGCCCCAGGCCTCTGGCAGCAGCACGATGAGGCGGTCCAGCAC
>SDXZ01000079.1 GCA_004210805.1 Acidovorax sp. | reverse complement strand
TTGAGCTCGTCGTAGCTGAGCGTGGTGGACAGCAGCGCCATGCGCTGGGCGTACTTGTCTTCCTTGAGCTTGCCCTTCTTAACCTGCGATTCGTAGTTCTTCTTGATGGTGCCGAGGCCACGGTCCAGGGCTTCCTGCTTCATTTCCAGCATCTTGACGGGGATGCCGGCGTTCAGGAAGTTCATGGCGATGCCGCCACCCATGGTGCCCGCACCGATCACGCCCACCAGCTTGATGTCGCGCTTGGGGGTGTCCGAAGGCACGTCCGGAATCTTGCTCGCAGCGCGCTCTGCCATGAACAGATGGCGCAGCGCGCGGGACTCGGGGGTCCACATCAGGTTGATGAAGATCTCGCGCTCGACCAGCATGCCGTCGGCGAACTTCTTCTTGGTGGCCGCTTCAACCGCATCCACGCACTTGGCGGGCGCAGGGAAGTTCTTGGCCATGCCCTTGACCATGTTGCGTGCGAACTGAAAGTACGCGTCGCCTTCAGGGTGCTTGCAGGGGAAATTGCGCACCAGGGGCAGCGGGCGCGCATCGGCCACGCTCTGGGCGAATGCCAGGGCTTCTTCGGCCAGCGACTCTGGCGATGCGGCCAGCTTGTCGAACAGCTTCTGGCCGGGCACGCCGGCGATCAGTTCGCTCTTCACGGGCTCGCCGCTCACGATCAGGTTGAGCGCAGCCTCGACGCCGATCACACGCGGCAGGCGCTGCGTGCCGCCCGCGCCGGGGATCAGGCCCAGCTTGACTTCAGGCAGCGCAATCGAGCAGCCAGGCGCTGCAATGCGGTAGTGGCAGCCCAGCGCCAGCTCCAGCCCGCCGCCCATGGCGACGGAGTGCATGGCAGCAACCACGGGCTTGGCCGAGTTTTCGACGGCCTGGATCACCGACAGCAGGTTGGGCTCTTGCAGCGACTTGTCGGTGCCGAATTCCTTGATGTCCGCACCGCCCGAGAAGGCAGCGCCGGCACCGGTGATGACGATGGACTTGACCGCTGCATCGGCATTGGCACGGGCCAGTCCGTCCACGATACCTTGGCGGGTGGCCAGCCCGAGCCCGTTGACGGGAGGGTTTGCCATGGTGATCACGGCGACGGAGCCGTGGACTTTGTATTCAGCGGTCATGGTGCTGTTGTTCCTTGGAGAGTGAAAAAGAACGATCGTGCGTTTTTATTGTAGAGACTTCAAACCAGTTTGGCGTGTCAATTTGTCCCGGGCGGGACAAGGGGGTTTGCCGCGCCCATCAGGACTGCGGCCGAGCGGGCAAAAAAAGAGGCGCCACCGGAGACCGGGCACCTCTGTAGACCGATGCGAAAAAGCCTCCTCCGACCTCAGTCACGCCCTCAGCCCGCGGAACTGGCGCGCTCCAGGCCAGCGCCCCCGCGCAAGGGCCGCCCCGCCGCGCTGGGGGCGTCCCCCTCCGGGGGAAGGCGCCGCAGGCGACTCAGGGGGGCTTCTAAACCTCCAGCCATTCCTTGCGGATGTAGTTGTCGGCCCGCAAACTATCCGGCGTGCCCTGGAACACGATGGAGCCGTGTCCCATCACCAGCGCGCGGTCCGAGATCTTCATCGCGATGGTCAGCTTCTGCTCGATGAGCAGCACCGAGATACCGCGCGCTTTCAGGGTCTGCAGGTACTGCCCCACCAGCTCGACGATCTTGGGCGCCAGGCCCTCGGTGGGCTCGTCGATGATGATGAGGTCCGGGTCGCCCATCAGCGTGCGGCACAGGGTGAGCATCTGCTGCTCGCCGCCGGACATCACGCCTGCCTCGGTGTGCTGACGCTCCTTGAGGCGCGGGAACATCTCGTACATGTCGTCAAACGTCCAGCGGCTGCCCTTGCCGCTGCCCTTTTGGCCGAGCAGCAGGTTCTGGTGCACGGTGAGGTTGGGGAACACGTCGCGGCTTTCGGGCACGTAACCCAGGCCCAGGTGGGCGATCTCGTAGGCCTTCTTGCCGTTCAAGGCCTGGCCCTTCCATTCGAGCGTGCCTTCCCAGTCCACCAGGCCCATGATGGCCTTGGCGGTGGTGGAGCGGCCCGAGCCGTTGCGGCCGAGCAGCGCCACAATTTCACCGGGCTGGACTTCAAAACTCACACCATGCAGCACATGGCTCTTGCCGTAGTAGGCGTGGAGGTTGTCAATTTTCAGCATAAGTCAGTGTCCCGCGCCTTGCTCGTCGGCCACGACGGAGCCCAGGTAGGCCTCCTGCACACGCGCATTGGCGCGCACCTTTTCGGGGATGTCGAAGGCGATCACCTCGCCATAGACCACCACGGCGATCTTGTCGGCCAGGCCGAATACCACCCCCATGTCGTGCTCTACCGTGAGCAGCGTGCGGCCTTCGGTCACTTCCTTGATGAGGTGGATGAACCGCGTGGTTTCGCTCTTGCTCATGCCGGCAGTAGGCTCGTCCAACAGGATCACGTTGGCACCACCGGCGATGGTGATGCCGATCTCGAGCGCCCGCTGCTCGGCATACGTGAGGTTCATGGCCAGCGTGTCGCGCTTGCGGTCGAGCTTGATCATCTCCATGAGCTCTTTGGCGCGCTCATTGGCATCGTGCAGGTTGGACAAGAAACGCAGGAACGTGTACTTGTAGCCCATGCTCCAGAGCACACCGCAGCGCAGGTTCTCAAACACCGAGAGCTTGGGGAAGATGTTCGTGATCTGGAAACTGCGCGAGAGGCCCTTGCGGTTGATCTCGTACGGCGCCAGGCCATTGATGCGCTGGCCGTTCAGGATCACGTCCCCACTGGTGGGCGCAAAACGCCCGCTGATGAGATTGAACAGTGTGGACTTGCCGGCGCCGTTGGGGCCGATGATGGCCACGCGTTCGCCGGGGGCCACAACCAGGTTGGCGCCGCGGATGATCTCGGTCTTACCAAAGCTCTTGCGCAGGTCGCGCAACTCAAGAGCAGGGGTGGGGGTTGCGTTGTCAGCTGCCATATTCACAGCGCCTCCGCACGCTTGATTTCATGTTCGATTTCTTCCTGGATCGTGCTCCACTGGCGCAGGAACTGGCGACGGCACAGCTCAAACAACCCGAAGCCGGTGACCATCACGAAGACGGCACCAAACCAGCTGGTAAAGCCCTTGGCGTTAAGGGTGGCGCCGAGGAAGGTGAGCTCTGGGCCGAGCGCCGCGTTGAGCTGCAAGTGGTAGGTCATCTCGATCATGCAGGCCGCTCCGAGCACGCCCACCAGGGCCGTGCCAGCCAAGGCCAGGTAGGAGCTCGACAGCTGGCGCAGCTTGCCGTACTTGGCAAGGCGCACGTTCATCATGATCAGGCTAGCGATGCCGCCGGGCGCATACATCACCATGAACAGGAAAACGAGGCCCAGGTACAGCAGCCACGCCTTGGACAACTCGGACAGCAGGACCGAGGCCAGCACCAGCAGCACCGCACCGATGATGGGGCCGAAGAAAAACGTGGCCCCGCCCAGGAAGGTGAACAGCAGGTAGCCGCCGGAGCGGATCACGCTCAGGCTGTCCGCACCGGTGATGATCTCGAAGTTGATGGTGGCAAGGCCGCCACCGATGCCGGCGAAGAACCCCGCGATGATGAAAGCGAAGTAGCGCACACGCTGCGTGTTGTAGCCGATGAACTCCACGCGTTCGGGGTTGTCGCGCACAGCGTTGAGGATGCGGCCGAGCGGCGTGCCGGTAAACGCAAACATGGCCGCCGTGCAGACAAAACAGTACGCAGCGATTAGGTAGTACACCTGCATGCCCGAGCCGAAGGTGAGGCCAAAAAATGGCTTGCCATACACCCGGTCTGTGGTGATGCCGCCCTCACCCCCGAAAAACTCGGGGAACATCAGCGCCATCGAGGCCACCAGTTCGCCAATGCCCAGCGTGATCATGGCAAAGGTCGTGCCCGACTTCTTGGTGGTCACAAAGCCCAGCACGATGGCAAAGAAAGCACCGGCCAGGCCCCCCACCAGCGGGATGAGCACCAGCGGGATGTTGACGGTGCCTTTGGTCGCCATGTTCATCGCATGGATCGCAATGAACGAGCCCAGCCCCGTGTACACAGCGTGCCCGAAGCTCAGCATGCCGCCCTGCCCCAGCAGAATGTTGTACGACAGGCAGATGATGATCAGGTAGCCGATCTGCGAAAGCATCGTCAGCGCCAGGCTGCTGCGAAACAGCATGGGCGCAACGATCAGCATGGCCGCAAACAGCGTCCAGATGACGAACCGGCCCACGTTCCAGGGCTTGAAGCGGTAGTAGGAAGCGGCGCCGGTTCCGGCGCTGGAGCCGGCGGCAATGATGGGTGTCGAAGTGGTATTCATGGCTTCAGTCCTCCCGCGTGCCCAACAGGCCCTTGGGGCGGAAGATCAGGATCAGCACGAGGAACAGATACGGCAGGATGGGTGCCACTTGCGAAATCGTGAGTTTGAGAAGGGGGTAGCCGAACGTTTGATCAGTGACCGCCACACCCACCGCCTTGAACACATGGATCAGCGAATAGTCGAGCGCCACGGCAAAGGTCTGCACCAGCCCGATGAGCAGCGAAGCCAGAAATGCCCCCGCCAGCGAACCCATGCCACCCACCACCACCACCACGAAGATGATGGAGCCGACCGACGCTGCCATCGCGGGCTCGGTCACATAGGTATTGCCGCCGATCACACCCGCCAGGCCAGCCAAGGCAGCTCCGCCACCGAACACCAGCATGAAGACGCGCGGCACGTTGTGGCCCAGCGCCTCGACCATGTGCGGGTACTTAAGCGCCGCCTGGATCACGAGGCCAATGCGTGTGCGCGTGAGCAGCAGCCACACCGACACCAGCATCAGCAGTGCCACCAGCATGACGAAGGAGCGCGACTTGGGAAACTGCGTGCCATACAGCGTGAACAGCGGCCCTTGCAATTGCTCGGGCAGGCCGTACGGCACCGTGGAGCGGCCCCACACCAGCTGCACCACTTCCAGAATGAGGTACGAGAGCCCGAAGGTGATCAGCAGCTCTGGCACGTGGCCAAACTTGTGCACGCGGCGCAGGCAGTAGCGCTCGAACGCGGCGCCCAGCGCAAACACCACCAGCGGTGCCAGCACGAGGGCGGGCCAGAAGCCCACCAGGCCGGAGATCGTGAACGCGAAATAGGCACCCAGCATGTAGAAGCTGGTGTGCGCGAAATTGAGCACCCCCATCATGCTGAAGATCAGCGTGAGGCCGGAACTCAGCATGAACAGCAGGAGCCCGTAGCTCACGCCGTTCAGCAAAGAGATCACGAAAAACTCAGGATTCATTGGAATTTTTCAATGCTGGGGTGAAAAAAAGGCCCGAGCAGTCGGGCCTCGATACAGTCGCAAAGGCCTTATGGGCGCTTCATCTGGCACGACGTGGGCGTGCTGGCCACAAAGGGCTCGTAGTACTTCACAGGCACGAAGGTGTGGCCGGTGTTCTCCGAATCGAGCGGGTACTTGCCGCCGGCCTTTTCCCACTTGGAGATGAAAAGGCCCTGCTGCAGCTGGTGGTCCGTCTTGCGCATCTCGACTTCGCCGTTGAAGCTCTTGAACTTCATGCCTTCGAACACGGCAGCCACCTTCACAGGGTCGGTCGACTTGGCCTTGGCAAAGCCCTCCGACAGCATGGTGAACGCGTGGTAGACCGCGCCGGTGTACATGTCGTCGTTGAACTTCTTCTTGTAGTCCACCACGATCTTGTTGAGCTCGCCTGGCAGGTTCATGTGCGCGTAGGCCACCATGTACACGCGGCCCGCAGCGGCCGAGCCCATGGCCGTGGGGCTGCCGGTAACGGAACCGTAGTACGTGTAGAAGTTGACGTTGTTCAGGCCCGCGTCATTGGCGGCCTTGATGAGCAGCGCCAGGTCGGAACCCCAGTTGCCGGTGATCACGCTGTCGGCACCCGACTGTTTGATCTTGGCAATGTAGGGCGCAAAGTCGCGCACCTGGGCCAGCGGATGCAGGTCGTCGCCGACGAATTGCACGTCGGGGCGCTTGCGCTGCATCATTTCCTTGGCGAATTTCGCGACCTGGTGGCCGTGCGAATAGTTCTGGTTGATGAGGTAGACCTTTTTGACCTCAGGCACGTCTTTCATGTACGTGGTCAGGGCTTCCATCTTCATGGAGGTATCAGCATCCAGACGGAAGTGCCAGTAGCTGCACTTGCTGTTGGTGAGGTCCGGGTCCACGGCCGCGTAGTTCAGGAACAGGACTTCCTTGCCAGGGTTGCGGGAGTTGTGCTTTTCCAGCGCATCCATGATGGCGAGCGCGGGGCCGGAGCCGTTGCCCTGAACGACATAACGCGCGCCCTGGTCCATGGCCGAGCGCAGGGCGCTCGTGGTCTCTTGGGGGCTGAGCTTGTTGTCGATGCCGATGATCTCGAATTTGACCCCTGCAGCGTTCTTCTTGTTGAACTCTTCAGCAACGAACTGGAAGCTCTTGAGCTGGTTGGTTCCCACGGCTGCCATCAGGCCGGAAAGCGGGTCGAGCCAAGCGATTTTTACGGTCTCGCCTTTTTGAGCGAACGCGCCGCCAGCGCTTGCCAGGATTACCGAGGCTGCTACAGCCTTAATAGCGAACTTCATGGTCTTGTCTCCTTGTAAATCAACACAACGCAGCGTACCGCGTTGCAACACGACGACCGTCAGGGATTGCCCCTACCGGCGTCGCACACGTGACTGGATTTGGTGTCACCCCCTGAGGCGCTGCGCGCCTTTATCCCTCTCTCGCTGCGCGGGAGGGGGACGCACCCGGTGGCCTGGCAAAGCCAGTTCCACGGGTGCACTCGCGTGGTCCGAGCCAGTTTCTTAGATCGTGACGGTGTCGGTGTTCTGTCGCGACCCGTGGTTTGTCTCAAAGCCCCGGAAGTTTGTAATCCTTCAGTTGCTCGCGCAACTTGGTCTTGAGCATCTTGCCGGTGGCGCCCAGCGGAATGGCGTCGACGAATACGACGTCATCGGGAATCTGCCACTTGGCGGTCTTGCCTTCGTAGAAAGCCAGCAGCTCTTCGCGCGTGACCTCCGTGCCGGGGCGTTTGACCACGGCCACGATGGGGCGTTCGTCCCACTTGGGGTGCGGCATGCCCACGCAGGCGGCCATGGCAATTGCCGGATGCGCCATGGCGATGTTCTCGATATCGATGGAGCTGATCCATTCACCGCCGGACTTGATCACGTCCTTGCTGCGGTCGGTGATCTGCATAAAGCCGTCAGTGTCGATGGTGGCCACGTCGCCCGTGGGGAACCAGCCGCGGCCTTGTGCGTCCTTGATCAAAGGGTTGCCGCCCTCGCCCTTGAAATAGCTGTCCACGATCCACGGTCCTTTGACCAGCAGGTCACCGTAGGTCTTGCCATCCCAGGGCAGTTCGGCCCCGTCGCCGCCCACGATCTTCATGTCCACGCCGTAGATCGCGCGGCCCTGCTTCTGCAGGACCTTCATCTGCTCGTCCTTGGACAGCACCAGATGCTTGTTCTTCAGGGTGCACAGCGTGCCCAGCGGGCTCATCTCGGTCATGCCCCAGGCGTGGAGCACTTCCACGCCATAGTCTTCCTTGAAGGCATGGATCATGGCGGGCGGGCAGGCCGAGCCGCCGATGACGGTGCGGCGCAGTGTGGAGAATTTGAGGCCCGCGGGCTTCATGTGGCCCAGCATCATTTGCCACACGGTAGGCACGCCAGCGGCGTAGGTCACCTTCTCGGCTTCGATGAGTTCGTAGATGGATTTGCCGTCCATGGCCGGGCCGGGGAACACCAGCTTGCAGCCCGTGAGCGCAGCCGAGTACGGAATACCCCACGCGTTGACGTGGAACATGGGCACCACCGGCAGCACCGAATCGCGCGCCGACAGGCACATCACGTCGGGCAGCGCTGCGGCGTAGGCGTGCAGCGTGGTCGAGCGGTGGCTGTACAGCGCGGCCTTGGGGTTGCCGGTGGTGCCGCTGGTGTAGCACATGCTGGATGCCGAGTTCTCGTCGAATTCGGGCCAGACATAGTCGGCCGGATAGGCGCCAATCCACTCTTCGTAGCTGCTGAGCCCGGGCACGCCAGAGTCCGCGGGCAGCTTGTCGGCATCGCACAGCGCCACCCATTTCTTGACCGTGGGGCACTTGGCGTGCACGGCCTGCACCAGGGGCAAAAAGGTCAGGTCAAAACACAGCACCTGGTCTTCGGCGTGGTTCACGATCCAGGCGATCTGTTCCGGGTGCAGGCGTGGATTGACAGTGTGGAGCACGCGGCCGGAGCCCGAGACGCCGAAGTACATCTCCATGTGGCGGTAGCCGTTCCAGGCCAGCGTGGCCACGCGGTCGCTGAACTGCAGCTTCAAGGCGTCGAGCGCGTTGGCCAGCCGGCGTGCACGCGCCCCCAGGTCGCGGTAGGTGTAGCGGTGGATGTCGCCCTCGACCCGACGGGAGACGATTTCGGCGTCGCCATGGTGGCGCTCCGCGAACTCGATCAGCGACGAAATCAAGAGCGGTTGGCTCTGCATCAGGCCCAGCATGGATGCTCCTTGGATGTTGTTGTGAAGGGAAAGATCATCGTAGCGCGGTGGCAGTCGCCGGAATGTCGCTCGCGGCGAAAACCCGCGCACCCGCTCCGTTGATTGCACGGCAGTGTGCGCTGGTGGCGCAGCCTTGCCAACACCTGTCGCCCGGATGACAAACGCACAGGGATTACCCTGCACGCCGGGTGACCAAAGACAATGCGCCGCATGCTCTCTTTTGTGCCGACCGCCCAGCGCTTTATCGAAACCCAGCCCTGGTTTGCCAGCGCCCCGCTGGGTCTGCAGGAGCGCCTGCGTGCGGAGGTGTTTGCCACACAGGGCGACAAGGGCACGGTGATGCTGCCCGCTGGCAGTGCCGTGCAGGGCTGGCATGCCGTGCTGTCGGGTCTGGTGATGCTGCAAAGCCCCGCCAGCAAGGGACGTTCGTCGGCTTTTATCGGCGTGCCCGATGGCGAGTGGTTTGGAGAAGGCTCAGCCATGAAGCCCGAGCCGCGCAAGTACAACGTGGTCGCGCTGCGGCCCACCACCCTGCTCTGCCTGCCGCTGCCATTGTTTGATGTGCTGCGCGAAACGCACCTGGCCTTCAACCAGTTTCTGGTGCTGCATCTCAATATGCGCCTGGGCCAGGCCATGACCATCATCGAGGCGGGCCGCACACAGTCGACCGAGCACCGCGTGGCGCTGTACCTGAGCCGCCTGTTCTGGCGCAGCACGCGCCGGCTCAACCTGACGCAGGACGAGCTGGGCCAGCTGGTGGGCCTGTCGCGCCAGACGGTGAACCGCGTGCTGCAAACGCTGGAAGGGCTGGGCATCGTGTCGCTGGATTTCGGCAAGGTGGCCATCGTGGATGACGACGCGCTAGGTGCGTACCTTGCAGCCACGGCGGCATCGTGAACGGACATGGGCTTGGACATCACCGGGCAGGCTGACTGACCACGCTTATTGAACGCTGAGCCGCGTGGCCTTCTGGTCCGCGTCGAAGATGAACCTGCGCGGCCAGGCCTGCCACTCCTGCCCCAGGCCGGCGTGGTTGGGGTTGCCGGTGTGCACGAAGGCCCGCACGCTGTCCATCATCACGCCCGACAGGGCCAGGCGGCCCGGCTGGTTGGCGGTGCTGTTGGCCGCCTTGGCCAGCAACGAAGGGCCGAAGTTGCCGAACACGAATGGCAGATCGAAGCCGTGGGCTGCGCCGTACACATCATTCCAAGGCGCTGGCTGCTGCGCCCAGTTGAACTGGTAGCTCCACACGTTGGCCTGCTGGGTGCGCAGTGTGTTGAGCAGGTTGTCGCGGCTCGGGTCGATGAAGGCGGCGCCCAGCAGCTTCATGCGAGCGTTGTAGCCGGTGACCGGCGCGGTGACGGGCAGGTACGACGCGTCAATGACGTCGGCCGTCGTGAGCGTGGTGGGCGCGTCGGGGTTGAATTTTTGCGTCATCGCAAAGCGCTCGGCGTCGCTTATCTTCATGCCGGGCTTGCCGCCCAGCAGCGCGAGGAAGGGCGCGAAGAGCTTGGCCTCGTCCAACGTGTAGCCCGACAGCACGGGCACCTTGTGGTAACGCCCTGCCCCGATGGCGGCGATGGGGTCGACCGGAATCACCACGCCGTCCGGGATGGGTCCTGAGCCCGTGAGGCCGCTCTTGAGCACGGTCTGCAGCACCACGCGGCCGTCCTTGCCCCGCAGGTAGCTGGCGGTTTGCGCGGGCGTCCAGCCGGCCACCAGCGCGGCCGCCGCGGCGGCGTCGGGCGCCAGCCCATCAGCCAGTGCCAGGGCCGCCAGCAACCCACCCGCCTGCGCCGCGTATTTGCTGGCTGGATTGAGCGTGGGGATGGCGCCAGCAGGCAGGTTGGTGGGCAGCGAGATGCCGGCGCTGACCGGCAGGGCCTTGTGGAACAAACCTGCGGCTGGCGGTGCCGTCAGCAGGGCCAACACATTGGTGGCGCCCGCAGACTGCCCCATCAGCGTGACGTTGCCCGGGTTGCCGCCAAAGCGGCCGATGTTGTCCTGGATGAAGCGCAACGCCTGGATGTTGTCCAGCAGCGCGTAGTTGCCGCTGTACGCCTGGCTGCCGGTGTGCAGCGCGGGCAGCTGAAAGAAGCCCATCACATCGAGCCGGTAGTTGGCCGTGACCACCACCGCATTGGCCTTGCGGGCCAGCGCCGCGCCGTCGTACACCGGGTCGGCCGTATAGCCCGAGATGCCGCTGCCGCCGTGCAGGAACAGCAGCACGGGCAGGTTGTCCTGCGTGTTGGCCGGGCGCCAGATGTTCAGGGTGAGGCAGTCCTCGCTGCCCACCGGCGTGCCCAGGGTCTGGCCGATGGTGTCGTCAAAGCGGTTGTTGGCGCCGGGGCCGTACAGGCGCCCCATCTGCAGGCAGGCGCTGCCAAAACGCGTGGCGTCGCGCTCGCCCGTCCAGGCGGCGGGCTCTGCGGGCGCTTGCCAGCGCAGGTCGCCCACGGGGGGCTTGGCAAACGGCAGACCCTTCCAGGCGTAGGTGCCGGTGGTGGCGCTGTCGTCGGTTCCGCGCACCGCGCCGTAGCGGGTCTCGCGCAGTTCGGGCGGCGTGCCGCTGGAGCCTCCGCAGGCAGTACCCATCAATGCTGCCAGCACGGCGGCGCCAAAACGCACGCGGCGTTGAAAATCAGCCATGTCTTGTCTCCTTGGGGGTTTTCAGGAATGGGTCGAGCCTCTGCAAAGCGTCACACTTGCGACAGGGCCAAACCTCAGCGACGATTGTGTGAACGCATCGCCATCGGCCCACTATCGCAACCGTGCCAAAACAGTGACTTCAGACCACCACCCTCGCGTTAACCCTGACCTGGCAGCCCGGCCATGACACCGCGCACCAGCTCCGCCGCGTGGGTGCGCGGCATCGCGGACATGTTTGCGGCAGAAGGCTTGCCTGCCGCAGACCTGTGCACCGAAGCCGGCATCGACCTGCCCGCCCTGCAGCAACAGCACACCCGTGTGGACGTGGACCGTGTGAGCCGCCTATGGGAGGCAGCCGCGGCGCGGTATGGCCAGCCCGGCCTGGGCCTGGCGCGCGATCTGGCCGCGCGCTACGGCAATGTGGACCTGGTGGGCTATGCGCTGGCCTCTGGCCCCAACCTGCTGATCGGCTTCGAGCACCTGCAGCGGCACATGGCGCTGATCTCGGACGCCACCACCTTCGAGATGCAGCGCGACCCGCGCGGCCAGGGCCACTGGCTGGCGATCAGCCACATCGGCGCCAGCCGGCCCATCCCGCGCCAGCGCATCGAATTCGCGGTGCTGACCCTGTTCATGCTGTGCTGCTGGCTGACCCGGCGCGACCTGGTGCCCCAGGCCGTGGAGCTGACCACTGCGCCGCCACACGACGACGACGCCCGCTACCGCGCAGCATTCGGGCTGCTGCCGCGTTTCGGCCAGCCGGCCAACCGGTTCCTGTTGGCAGACGCCGATCTGCTGGCCCCCATACCCACCCACAACCCCAGCCTGTGGGCGCTGCACGAACGCATGGTGGAGTCGGAGCTCGACCAGCTCGGCCAAACGCTGGCCAGCACCCGGGTGCGCACCGAGATCGCGCGCGTGCTGCACCTGGGCGAGCCGCGGCGCGAGGACATCGCAGCGCGGCTGCACCTGACCGACCGCACCCTGCAGCGGCGTTTGCAGGCCGAATCCGTGAGCTACCAGCAGCTGCTCGACGACACCCGCTGCGAGCTGGCCCGCCAACACCTGAGCGATGCGCGGCGCAGCCTGGGCGAGATCGCCGACCTGCTGGGCTTTGCTGACCAGAGCAACCTGTTTCGGGCGTGCAAGCGCTGGTTCGGCATGCCGCCAGGCCAGTACCGCGCGCAGGTGCTGCAGCCCGAGCACGAAGCGGCCTCTTGACCTGAGGGACGGGGCAAGCGGGCGCGCCCAAGGCCCTGCCGCTGCCCGGGGGAACGGCGCTGCGAGACAATCCACCCCATGAACCTCAGCGTCGACAGCGACACCTCCGCCGACATCGGCCTGGCCTGGAACCACGGCTTTGCCGCTCTGGGGCCAGACTTCTACACCGAACTGCGCCCCACCCCGCTCCCATCGCCCCACTGGGTGGGCACCAGTGCCGACGTGGCGCGGTTGATTGGGCTGGACCCTGCCGAGCTGCAGCGCGACGAGGCCTTGCAGGCTTTTACCGGCAACACGCTGCTGACCGGGTCGCGCCCGCTGGCTAGCGTGTACAGCGGCCACCAGTTCGGCGTCTGGGCCGGGCAACTGGGCGATGGCCGCGCCATCCTGCTGGGTGAGACGGCCAGCGGATACGAAGTCCAGCTCAAGGGCGCGGGCCGCACGCCGTATTCGCGCATGGGCGACGGTCGCGCGGTGTTGCGTTCGAGCATCCGCGAATTTCTGTGCAGCGAAGCCATGCACGGGCTGGGCATCCCCACCTCCCGCGCGCTGTGTATCACCGGTTCGCCCGGGCCGGTGCGGCGCGAAGAGGTGGAAACGGCTGCGGTGGTTACCCGGGTAGCCCCCAGTTTTGTGCGTTTTGGCCACTTCGAGCACTTCGCGGCCAACGGCCTGGAACCCCAGCTCAGGCAGCTGGCCGACTACGTCATCGACCGCTACTACCCGGAGTGCCGTGGCACTACCGAGCTGGACGGCAATGCCTACGCCGCGCTGCTGCAGGCCGTGAGCGAGCGCACTGCGCGGCTGATGGCGCAGTGGCAGGCGGTGGGGTTTTGCCATGGCGTGATGAATACCGACAACATGAGCATCCTCGGGCTCACGATCGACTACGGGCCATTTCAGTTTCTGGACGCTTTCATCCCCGGCCACATCTGCAACCACAGCGATACCCAGGGCCGCTATGCCTACAACCGCCAGCCCAACGTGGCGTACTGGAACATGTTCTGCCTGGCGCAGGCGCTGATGCCGCTGATTAGCGACGAGGCGCTCGCCCGGGCAGCGCTGGAGTCTTACAAGGCCGTATTCCCGCAAGAGTTCATGGCCCGCATGCGCGCCAAGCTGGGCCTCGCCTCTCCGCGGGAACAAGACGGCGAACTGATCGATGCCATCTTGCTGCTCTTGGCCCGCAATGGCGTGGACTACACCATCTTCTGGCGCCGGCTCTCGCACGCCGTGGGCAACAGTGATTTCGAACCGGTGCGCGACCTGTTCGCTGACCGCGAAGCCTTCGATGCATGGTTGCTATCATATTCGGAGCTATTAGCGCTTGATAATCAAGCGCTGGCGGCCAATTTGATGCTCAAAACCAATCCCAAGTTCGTGCTGCGCAACCACCTGGGCGAGCAAGCCATCCGCGCGGCCAAGCTGGGCGATTTCTCTGAATTTCAAACCTTGCAGCGGCTGCTGGAGCGCCCATTTGATGAGCACCCTGGGCACGACACATACGCGGCCTTCCCGCCCGACTGGGCGTCCTCCATCGAGATCAGCTGTTCATCATGACCTACCCCATTCAGAAGACCGACGCCGAATGGCAAGCCGTGCTGCGTGAGAAAGGCGCTGAGCCCGTGGCCCTGCAGGTCACGCGCCACGCCGCCACCGAGCGCCCGTTCACCGGCAAATACGAAGCCCACTGGGCCGATGGCAGCTATCACTGCATCTGTTGCGGCGCAAAACTGTTTGATTCCGTAACCAAGTTCGACGCAGGATGCGGCTGGCCCAGCTTCTCTGAAGCGATCCCTGGCGCCATCGCCGAGATCGTCGACCGCACCCACGGCATGGTCCGCACCGAGACGGTGTGTGCACAATGCGGGGCCCATCTGGGCCATGTGTTCGAGGACGGCCCGACACCGACCGGCCTGCGCTATTGCATGAACTCGGCTTCGCTCGACTTCGAATCCGACAAAAGCTGACCGCACTGCGGCTGCGACTTCTCCCCGATTCCATGAAAATTCTGATCGACTTTTTCCCCATCCTGCTGTTCTTCGGTGCCTACAAGTTCTACGGCATTTATGTCGGCACTGCGGTGTTGATGGCGTCCACCGTCGTGCAGATGGGCCTGATCTACGCCATCGACCGGCGTCTGCAGACCATGCACAAGGTGACGCTGGTCTTAATCCTTTTGTTCGGCACGCTCACGCTGGTGCTGCAGGATGACCGTTTCATCAAATGGAAGCCCACCGTGCTCTACGGAGCGATGTCGGTGGCACTGGCCGTGGCGCTGTGGGCGCTCAAGAAGAACTTTCTGAAGATGCTGCTCGGCGGCCAACTGGCTTTGCCCGACGCCGTCTGGACGCGCCTGAATGTTGCGTGGATCGTCTACTGCGCATTCATGTCCGCGGTCAACGCCTACGTGGTGCTCAACTTCAGCACCGAGGCCTGGGTGGACTTCAAACTTTGGGGCTATGCGTTCCCGCTGGTGTTCCTGGTGGGCCAGGGCTTCTACATTGCGCCGCACCTTCAGGGTGATGAGCCTGCTGCGTAAGGATGCTCTGATGACTGCGCCCCTTGCTCAGCAAATGCACGAGACCCTTGTTCAAAGGCTTACTCCCACGGCGTTGGAAGTGATCGACGAAAGTGCCGACCATGCAGGCCACGCCGGTGCCAACGGCACCGGTTTTGGCACCCATTTTCGGGTGCGTATTTCGTCACCTTTGTTTACAGGCAAGCCCCGGGTCGCACGGCATCGCCTTGTGTATGATGCGCTGCAAGAATTTATTGACCAAGGCGTTCACGCCCTTGCCATTGAAGTTCTCTGAACCGGCGCTACGTATAAGTCTGCCGGCTCGGCAAAAAATCAACTCAATTTTTGGATACCGCATGAAGAAACAGCTCCTGTCCGGCCTCGTGGCCGCTGCCGTGCTGGGCACAATGGCCCTGCCAGCTTCCGCCCAGAACGTTGCCATCGTCAATGGCAAGGCCGTGCCGAAAGAGCGCGTTGAAATGCTCAAGCAGCAAGTGGAACGCTCGGGCCGCCCCGTGACGCCCGACATCGAAGGCCAGATCAAGGAAGAAGTGATCGCCCGCGAAATCTTCATGCAGGAAGCGCAAAAGCGCGGCCTCGAAGGCTCCGCGGACTACAAGGCCCAAATGGATCTGGCCCGCCAGACCATCCTGATCCGCGAACTGTTCGCCGACTACCAAAAGAACAACCCCGTGACCGACGCCGAGATCAAGGCGGAGTACGACAAGTTCGTGGCGGCCAACAGCGGCAAGGAATACAAGGCCAGCCACATCCTGGTTGAGAAGGAATCCGACGCCAAGGCAATCATCGCGTCCATCAAAAAGGGCGGCAAGTTTGAAGACATCGCCAAGAAGCAGTCCAAGGACCCAGGCTCCGGCGCCAAGGGTGGTGATCTGGATTGGGCCAATCCCTCCAGCTACGTAGCTGAATTCTCCGGCGCGCTGGTCAAGCTCGAAAAGGGCAAGATGACCGACACGCCCGTGAAGAGCCAGTTCGGCTACCACGTCATTCGCCTGGACGATGTCCGTCAGGCCGAGCTGCCCAAGCTGGACGAAGTCAAACCCCAAGTGGCCCAGCAGCTGCAGCAGCAAAAGCTGGCGAAGTTCCAGGAAGACCTGCGCGCCAAGGCCAAGGTGGAGTAAAGGCTCTGGCGACGATGGCGCAGCCCTTCATATGGGATGCGCCCACAAAAAACGCGGCCTTGGTCGCGTTTTTTATTGCCCGCATGGGTTGTGCTTGAAAAGTCGACCGGGCTAGTTATCTACGTATGACGTAGCAAACCACGGTGAGAAATGTGGTGCCGAGCGGCACGAAGCTGCTCAGCCCCGGAGCCAGACAAATGCCGACAAGAGTCCAATCATCACAGGCTGGTGAAGCATGTAATAGCTCAGGCTCCAACGCCCCAGCCCCGCGAGCAACCTCCCCGCTGTCGGAAGCCGCCACTGCAGCCAGCTCGTATGCCGCGCCAGCAGCCACTGCCCGCTCGCCAGACCCCACCACAGCACACCCAGCCAGGGTAGTACCGGTACGTAGTCTTCTGTAAAGGGTTTACGGGAGACCAGGCCCAGCCAGTTCAAAGCCCGGCTGTTGAACCAGGGAGCGAGTTCGGCCCAAGCGCCGGACAACAAATGCTGTGCCAGGGGAGGCAGTGCCACGGCCACCAGCCCCGCCAACCAAAGCCAGCGACCCCAGCCCGCCGTGCAGCGCGCAATCACCAGCATGGCCGCCATGCCGTGCAGAACCCCGAAGTAGATGAAGCTGCGCGGAAACATCACCGCGGAGCCCACCGTCACCAGCAAGGCGCACGCAGCAACTTGCCCCCACCGCCGCCAAAACCGCGGCCAGCCCTGACCCTGGTGCAGCGCAATGGCCTGGCCCAACCCAGCGCAAAAGAGAAACAGGCTCACGATCCCTGTGCGCTGCCAGGTCCAAAATGGGTCTGCCCGGAAATCCTGGGGCCACAAGCCCAGATGGCTGAGATCGAAGCAGAAGTGGAACACGGTCATCCACACCATCGCCAGGCCTCGGAGGGCATCTTGGTCGGAGCGGCGGGATTCGAACTCGCGACCCTCTGCTCCCAAAGCAGATGCGCTACCAGGCTGCGCTACGCTCCGACAGCTCGTATTCTAACCTGCCAAATTGCCACTTTTTGGCTCGCTGCCCGCTTTTTGCAAATTTTTTAAAGCGGGCCGATGGGTCAGCTTAAAACCCAAGTGCTGCCAGAGGGCGAGCAGCGCGGGAGAGGCAATCTATTGGGGAGAAATCAACCGTCAGGTTGAGAAATCAAGGTGCGACACGGAGCAATGGATGAGACCGTTCACGTGATGGCACGCACCGCTTAACGGTTGCCCGAGGGGCCTGGGCCACGACCGGCCAAATGGCGGAAGGTGATGCGGCCCTTGCTCAAATCGTAGGGAGACATTTCCAGCGAAACCTTGTCGCCTGCGAGGATACGGATGTGGTGTTTGCGCATCTTGCCGCCCGTATAGGCGATCAGTTGGTGACCATTCTCCAGCGTCACGCGAAAGCGCGAATCGGGCAAGACTTCCGTCACGGAGCCTTGCATTTCAATAAGTTCTTCTTTGGCCATGTTCTATCTCTTCAAAACAAATATTCTGTGATCGCGCCTGATGCTGGGTGCATGCACCACGGAAACGCTAACGCAGTCGATGCTCGACACGCGGTGCGTTGCGGGCGGTGGGAGTCGCTGCACCCGGGGCGCAGATCAGGCAGGAGGCCGGGAGACGGCGTCAATGGACAGGCAATGTGCGCTGTGCAAAGCCTTTCAATTGTACTCCGACGCGCTACTGCGTGTGGATGGAGCCATCCTAGCAGTGCAGTGATCGCCAGCCGGGCGGCACAGTCGCGCGCCGCCAGCACGTTGGCGACCGATGGGCAGCCAACCCTGCCAGCCTCGCCCCTCAAGCGTCACGCCCCCGCACAGCCACCGCCAACGTACGCACCAAGTCTGTCTGGGTGATGACGCCTACCAAGCGGTCTTCACTATCCACGATCGGAATATGGTGGTGACCGCCGTGTGAAAACAGCGGCACGAGGTCCATCGCATGCTGCGCCACGCGCGCCACCTGCACGGGGTGCGACATGATCTGCCCCACAGCACTCGGCTGCCCTGCCCGCCCCATGACCAGCGTGCGCAGGCGCCGCCCCAAGCCTTCGTGGGTGTCCAGATTGGCCAGCCGCATGAAGTCCGCCACAGTCACAATGCCGATCACCAAGCGGGATGCGTTGACCACCGGCAACGCCTTGATCCGCTCCCTGCGCATCAGAGCCCAGGCTTCATTGAGCGACGCATCGGCCTCCACCGCAAACGGAGGGCTCGACATGATGTCGGCGCAACGCACTTCGCCCAGCGTCCGCTGGAAAGCTGCGCGCCCTGCCAGATGCAACAACCCTTCGAGATCGTCCCGGCTCACGTCCAGCACCTGGTTGTAGCGCGCAAGCGCCGCATCCACATCTGCCGCAGTGAAAGCGCCTGGCGCAACCTGGGTTCTTGATCCAGCGCGCTGCGGATGGGGATATCTGCGCCCGGTGAGGCCGTTGTAAACCATGGCCGCAATCAGCAGCACCACGGCATTAAAGAGAATGGGAAACACCGCCAGATGCCAGCCATCGCCCGCGGTCAGCACCACGTACAAAGCCATCGCCCCGCCGGGGGGGTGCAGGCACCGCAGCGGCACCATGACTGCGATGGCAAGGCCCACCGCCAGTGCCCCTGCGATGGCGGGATCGGGCACCAGTGCCGCACATACGGCGCCCACCAGCGCCGAAAGCGTGCTGCCGCCCAGCACTGGCCAGGGTTGGGCCAGCGGGCTCGACGGCATACCAAATACCAAGATCGCACTGGCCCCCAGAGACCCCAACATCCACGTTCCGTGGACATTGCCCCCCGCCCAGGCCCGGCTGAGCACCGCCGTCAACAACACTCCCAGCACTGCCCCTGCAATAAAACGGACGCGCTCACGTCCATTGATGCCCAGCGGCGCTGGCCAGAAGTGGCGCAACCAGAGAAATATCCGTGTGGCAACAGCTGGCGCGCGAGCCACGCCGACACCTGACTCACGTGCCGGAGTTGGGCTGGGCTCTGGTGCTGGACGGGGTGGAATGGAAGACGGGGGCAAAGACATGGCATTTAAAGGTCGAGCCACACGCCCATGAGCGGGTGTCGCATTACATGCAGCTTTCTATTGTGCCAACCACAGCCGATTCATGCACCAAATGGGTGCAAATCCATTGGAAAGTGCCGGACTATGCTCGAAAGTACCTACTCCTGGGATCGAGCAAACAAGGACATTGTTTGCAAACAGGTTTTATACTGCATGAAAATCAATAAAAATGCACTTTAATTCACATTGACATATTTCCCTGGCCAGAGCAATTGAGGGATGGAAACGACCAGCGCAATCCCTGCACACAACGGCCGATACGGGTAAGCCATAGGTTTTCACCAAGAGGCCTTGAAGTTAAATTACTTTAAGCCTAAACAAAGGAGCCCTCCCCATGACCACTCGCCGTCTTGTCATCAGCCGCAGCGCCGCCCTCGTTGGCGCCGCCTCCACCGGCCTGCTCCTGCCCTCCATCGTGCGCGCACAAAGCGGCAAGGTGCGCGTGGGGTTCATGCTCCCCTACACGGGCACTTTTGCCCAACTCGGCGTGGCCATCGAGAACGGCGTGCGCCTGGCCATCGATCAGCAAGGCGGCAGGCTGGGGGGGCGCGAGATCGAGTGGTTCAAGGTGGATGATGAGTCGGAGCCCAGCAAAGGTGTGGAAAACGCCAGCAAGCTCGTGCAGCGCGACAAGGTAGATGTGCTCATTGGCACCGTCCACTCGGGCGTGCAGATGGGTATCCAGAAAGTAGCGCGCGATACCGGGGTGCTCAATTTGATTCCCAACGCTGGCGTGCACGCTGCCACGCGCGCGCTGTGCGCTCCCAACGTGTTCCGCACATCGTTCAGCAACTCCCAGCCCACACTCGCGCTGGGCAAGGCCATGGTCGACAAGGGCCACAAGAAGGCCGTGTGGATCACCTGGAAGTACGCGGCAGGCGACGAGGCCTTTGAAGGCTTCAAGCAAAGCTACACGGCTGCAGGCGGCACCATCGTGAAAGAACTGGGTCTGCCCTTCCCCAACGTTGAGTTCCAGGCACTGCTCACCGAGATCGCAGCTCTCAAGCCCGATGCAGTGGCCTGCTTTTTCGCCGGCGGCGGGGCGGCCAAGTTCATCCGCGACTATGCGGCTGCCGGCCTCAAGGACAAGATCCCGCTGTACGGATCCGGGTTCCTGACCGAAGGTGTGCTGGACGCTGCGGGCCCCGCGGCCGACGGCATCATTACCACGATGCACTACAGCGATTCGCTGGACACGCCGCGCAACAAGCAGTTCCGCCTGGAATACGCCAAGGCCTTCCGCAGCCAGCCCGATGTGTACGCAGTGCAGGGATACGACACCGGCCTGCTGCTGGTGCAGGGCGCCAATGCCGTCAAGGGCGACCTATCCTCCAAGCCTGCCGTCATCAAGGCCATGGAAAACGCCACCATCGACAGCCCCCGCGGCAAGTGGACGATGAGCAAGGCCCACAACCCGGTGCAGGACATCTACCTGCGCCGCGTCGAGAACAAGGAAAACAAGGTCATCGGCATCGCCGCGAAAGCGTTGACCGACAGCGGTGCCGGATGCCGCATGGGCTGACGCACCACAAGCCGCCGGGCTGACCCCGCGGCCCGCCCAAGGCGGCCCCGTTTTAGCTGCTACAGCGTTTGACACAATGCGCCATGGGTTGCCCATGCGCATGGTGGGCAGGCCTGTCTGCCGTGCGCCCGGACCTTGCGGCCACCTTCCTACCCAATTGTTCTTCCATGACACTCAGTACCTACCTGCTCTATCTCGCCGCAGTGGCCCTGCTGGTTCTCTCGCCCGGCCCGACCATGCTCATGTGCATGACGTATTCGCTGCAGCACGGCCCGCGCAAGGCACTGGCAGCAGCAGCCGGCAGCGTGACGGCGGTATTGGGCACCATGCTGCTGTCCGCGCTGGGTTTGGGCGCACTGCTGGCAGCATCCGAAACCGCCTTCTGGGTGCTCAAGGCCGCCGGCGCGGCCTACCTGATCTGGCTTGGCATCAAGACGTTTCGCAGCAAGACCACCGTGTTTGACCGCATGCCCGTTGACGGCCAGCCTGCCAAGGCCGCCGTCCCTGCACGCAAGCTCTACATCCAGGGCCTGATCGTGGGCGGCAGCAATCCCAAGGCCCTGCTGTTCTTCACGGCGTTCTTCCCCCAGTTTCTGGACCCCGCAGCGGCCTGGGCACCCCAGTTCGCCGTGCTTGCCAGTACCTTCGTGGCGTTTGAATTCACGGTGCTCACCTTGTGCGCATTGGGTGTGGCACGCCTGGCACCGGTACTGCGCTCAGGCACCCGCATGCGCTGGTTCAACCGCGTCTCCGGCGGCCTCTTCACGCTGATGGGCACGCTCTTGCTGGCCACGCGCCGCGCCACTTGACCTGGTCATCCAAGCCATGGATTTCGCCACCTTCCTGATCCAGCTGCTCAACAGCGTGCAGTACGGGCTGCTGCTGTTCATGCTCGCAGCCGGCCTCACGCTCATCTTCGGGATCATGGGCGTGGTGAACCTGGCGCACGGCAGCTTCTACATGCTGGGGGCGTACCTGGGGTATTCGCTGTCGGGCCACTTCGGCAGCCTCACGCTCGCCATTCTCGGCGGTGCTGTGCTGGCCGTGGCGTTTGGGCTGGCGCTCGAATGGCTGCTGTTTCGCCACTTCTACCACCGCGACCACCTCGACCAGGTGCTGCTGACCTTCGGGCTGATCTATATCTTCGAAGAACTGCGCTCCATCCTGTGGGGCGACGACGTGCACGGCGTGGCCATCCCCAAAATGCTGGAGTGGTCGATCCCACTCACGGACACCCTCTCCTACCCGGTGTACCGGCTCTTCATTTCAGGCGTGTGCATCGCTCTGGCGCTGGGCCTGTACCTGCTGATCTCCAAGACCCGGCTGGGCATGAAGATCCGCGCTGGCGCATTCAACCGCGACATGGCCGAGTCACTGGGCGTCAACATCAAGCTCATCCATGCCATCGTCTTCGCGCTTGGCGTCGGGCTGGCGGCAGTGGCCGGCATGGTCGCTGCACCCATCTCCAGCGTGTACCCCAACATGGGTTCGTCGGTCCTGATCATGTGCTTTGTGGTAGTTGTGATCGGCGGCATCGGCTCGGTGCGCGGTGCGCTCATCGCCGCACTGCTGGTGGGTTTTGTCGATACCTTCGGCAAGGTGCTGCTGCCGTCGATGGCAGGCATGCTGGTCTACATGCTGATGGCGGCCGTGCTGCTGTGGAAACCGGAAGGCCTTTTCAAGCAATGAAAGCATTTGACTACCTCCTGAGTCGCTTTGCGCCTTCCCCCTGGGAGGGGAACGCCGCCCCTGCTGCGGGGCGGCCCTTGCACGGTGGCCGCTGGCTTGGGCAGCGCCGGTTTCATAGGCTGCAGGATGCGCTTCGCACTGTGAAGGCAGCTGTAGCGCAGCAACCCCATTTGATCAGGCAGTGCACCGTCGTACTTCGGAGAGCCGCATGAGTACGCCCCGCAGCAACCTGGAGCTGCTGCCCCGCAGCGCGCAATTCACCCTCGCGTTGGGCCTGGTGGCGCTGCTGGCTTTTCCGTTTGTCGGCAGCGACTTCTACGTGCAGATGGTCACGCGCATGATGATCATGGCCATCTTCGCGATGAGCCTGGACCTGCTGCAGGGCGTGACCGGGCTGGTGTCCTTGGGCCATGCGGCCTACTTCGGCGTGGCCGGCTATGCGCTGGCCTTCCTCACGCCGGCGGACGCCCCTGTGAGCCTGTGGTGGACCCTGCCGCTGGCCGTGGTCGGCGCGGGGCTCGTGGCCCTCATCATCGGCTTCTTCGTGGTGCGCACCCACGGCATCTACTTCATCATGGTCACCATGGCGTTTGCGCAGATGGTTTTCTACCTGTTCTTCGACAACAAGATTCTGGGAGGCTCGGACGGCCTGTACATCAACTTCCGCCCCGACGCGTCCATCTTCGGCTGGCTGCCCTTCGACCTGGAAGGCCGCAAGACCTTTTACTACTTCACGCTCGCGCTGGTGGTCATCGTCTACGTGCTGCTGCGCCGCCTGCTGTGGAGCCCGCTGGGCCGCGCGCTCGCGGGCATCCGCATCAACGAACACCGCATGCGCGCCATGGGCTTTGGCACGCGCGGCTACAAGCTCACTGCGTTTACCGTGGCCGGTGCGCTGGCGGGGCTGGCTGGCTACCTGTGGGGTGCGCAGACGGGCTATGTGAACCCGGAGCTCATGGGTTTCCACATGAGTGCACACGCCATCATGATGGTCATCCTGGGAGGCATGGGCAATTTTGCGGGTGCCATCGTGGGCGCATTCGCATTCGAATACCTGCTGCATGTGTTCAAGGACATCACCAAACATTGGCAGCTGCTGATGGGCGGTTTCATCGTGCTGGTGGTCCTGGCCGCGCCACGCGGCCTGCTGGGCATGCTGAACTGGCGCCGAGCCCAGGCAAAGGCCGGCACGTCGGAGGGCGCGCACCATGGCCAATGACGTGCTGCTTTCGGCCCGCGATCTGACCAAGCGCTTTGGTGGTCTGGCCGCTGTGCACGGCGTGTCCGTTGACCTCTGGCGCGGCCGCATCCATGCGGTCATCGGACCCAACGGTGCGGGTAAATCCACGCTGACCAACCTGCTTTCGGGCGACCTGCCCCCGACCTCGGGCCAGGTGCAGCTCGGTGGCAGCGACGTGACGGGCTGGGCACCCGAGCGCATCTCGCGCCAGGGTCTGGGCCGCAGCTACCAGAAGACCAACATTTTCATGCCGCTGACGGTGCACGAAAACGTGCGCCTCGCTGCGCAGTCCCGCGATCCGCAGCAGCCGTGGAACCCGCTGCGCTGGTGGCGCGACACGCGCAAAAATACTATCAAAAACAGAGCAGTCAACGCCCGTCTGGAAAGCGCTATCGAGCTTTCTGGCTTGAAAGACAGGCGCACGGCCATCGCCGGCACCATGAGCCACGGTGAGCAGCGCCAGCTGGAGATCGCCATGACGCTGGCCACCGAGCCCCAGGTGCTGCTGCTCGATGAGCCTCTGGCAGGCATGGGGGTGGCCGAAGCCGAGCGCATGGTCGAGCTGCTGCAGCGCCTCAAGCCCGCGCACGCCATCATGCTGGTGGAGCACGACATGGATGCGGTGTTCGCGCTGGCCGACCGACTCACCGTGATGGTCAACGGCGAGGTGATCGCGCACGGCACGCCCGCCGAAGTGCGTGCCGATGCCGGCGTGCAAGCCGCCTACCTCGGCGAGGACCACTGAGATGAGCAACACCCCCTGGATCGATGCCCGCGGCATTCACACCTTCTACGGCCCCAGCCACATCCTGCACGGAGTGGATTTCCGCGTGGGCCAGGGCGAGACCATCGGCCTCATGGGCCGCAATGGCATGGGCAAGAGCACGCTGCTCAAGTCGCTGACGGGGCTGGTCAAACCGCGCTCGGGCAGCGTCACTGTGGCCGGCGAGGACATGACGGGCCGCCCGCCCTATGAAGTGGCGCGCCTTGGCATCGCCTACGTGCCCGAAGGGCGAGGCATCTTCGGCAACCTGAGCGTGGTCGAGAACCTGCAGATGGCGGCCCGCGCAGGCACACGGGGCCAGCGCGACTGGACCTACGAGCGCGTGCTCGAGACCTTTCCGCGCCTGAAGGAACGTCTCGGCCACGGCGGCCAGCAACTGAGCGGCGGCGAACAGCAGATGCTCACCATCGGTCGCGCGCTGATGACCAACCCCGACGTGCTCATCCTGGATGAAGCCACCGAAGGCCTGGCACCTCTGATTGCCCGCGAGATCTGGCGCATCTGCAGCCTCATCAAAGACAGCGGGATCAGCAGCGTCATCGTGGACAAGAACTGGAAACACGTCACGCAAATCACCGATCGCAACGTCATTCTGGTGAAGGGGCAAGTGGTCTTCGAGGGCAGCTCCGACGAACTGCAGGCCCAGCCCGCGCTGCTGGAACAGTACCTGGGCGTGTAACGCTGCCGCGCCTGATTTCTGGAGCGCTTCGCACGTGCCTTATGGAGTCGGCATCAAGAATTTGAAGCCGTTCACGTTGAGCCTGTTCAAGGCCCCGCGCCAGGCTTCGGCAAACTCCCCCTGAACGGGTGTAACAAGCCAAAAATACCGACTCCATCAATGCTTTGCCGGCCCCGTAGAATGGCCCGCTCCCTCCCAACAAGGAAGCCCATCCGTGTCTGACCGCCTCGCCGTTCTTCCGCAGTACCTCTTTCCCAAGCAGGCGCTGACGTCGCTTGCCGGCAAGTTCGCATCGGCCCAGTTGGGGGGCCTCACCACCTCGGTGATCCGCCGCTTTGTGGCGCGCTACAACGTGAACATGGCCGAGGCTGCCAACCCCGACATCACAAGCTACGCGTCCTTCAACGACTTCTTCACGCGCGCGCTCAAATCGGGTGCCCGCCCGTTGGCCGACGCCGACCTGGTCTGCCCGGTGGACGGCGCCATCAGCCAGTTCGGCCCGATCGCGCGCGACCAGATCTTTCAGGCCAAGGGGCATTCGTACTCCACCACCGCCCTGGTGGGCGGCGACGCGGCGCTGGGCGCACGCTTTGAAAACGGCCACTTCGCGACGCTGTACCTGAGCCCGCGCGACTACCACCGCATCCACATGCCCTGCGCCGGCGAGCTCACGCGCATGATCCACGTGCCCGGCGAGCTGTTTTCGGTCAACCCCACCACGGCGCGCGGCGTACCCGGGCTGTTTGCGCGCAATGAGCGTGTGGTGTGCGTCTTTGAAACGGCGCGGGGCCCGTTCGTGCTCGTGCTGGTGGGCGCCACCATCGTGGGCAGCATGGCCACGGTGTGGCACGGCCAGGTGAACCCGCCCCGCCCCGGCAAGCTGCGCGAGTGGGACTACGCGGCCGGCCAAGTCCGCCTGCAAAAGGGCGAAGAGATGGGCCGCTTCCTGCTCGGCTCTACCGTGGTGATGCTGTTCCCCCAAGGCCCACTGCAGTTCAACCCGCAGTGGGCACCTGGACGGCCGATTCAGTTGGGCGAAGCGATGGCGCAGTTGAAGGTGCCAGTTGCAGGGCATCCGGGTGCACGGCGACATCGTTCCCCACCAAATAGACCATCATGGCGTTGCGGCGGATGACCACATGGCTCACGGTTTCGCGCTGCTGCTTCCAATGCACCGATGCTCCGGGCTTGAAGTGGGGCATGTAGTAGTACGCGGTGGGATCCATCGGGTGCGGCTCCTTCCGCGTGAGGGGCGATGATTGCCCTGCTCTGCGGCCTGGTGCGGACCGCTGTCTCATGGTAGCACCGAAGGCCTCGTCGAAGTGAGGCATTTGCCCCACCAGGTTGAGCAGGCTCAAGCCCTTGATGCCGCTGCGGCAAACGCCAAAGCGGCAGCCAGCATGCGCTGCAGATGGGGCTGCACGCGTGCGGCTACCGCGGGCAGGTAGTCGAACGGCAAGGCCTCCTGCATGTAGCTGCACTGCGTCATCTCCAGCTGGATGGCGTGCACGCCCTGCCCCGGCTGGCCATAGTGGCGCGTGATGTGCCCGCCTTTGAAGCGGCCGTTGAGCACGGCCGTGTAGCCGCTGGCTTCCTTGGCGATGGACAGCAGCTGCTGCGCCAGTGCAGGGTCGCAGCTTTCGCCGCTGGCTGTGCCCAGGTTCAGGTCCGGCAGCTTGCCTTCAAAGAAGCGCGGCAGCACCGAGCGGATCGAGTGAGCGTCCCACAGCACTGCCACGCCGTGTTGGGCGTGGATACGGTCCAGCTCGGCACGCAGCTGCGCGTGGTACGGCACCCAGACGGCATCGCGGCGCGCAGCGACTTCGGCGTCACCCGGCATATCGCCTTGCGCGTAGATGGGCGTGTCGTCGAACGTGTCTACCGGGCACAGGCCCGTGACGCTTTGGCCCGGGTAGAGGCTGGCACCATCGGGCGGGCGGTTCAAGTCCACCACATAGCGCGAGTGTGTTGCCACGAGGATGGACGCACCCATGTCGCGCGCAAAGCCATACAGGCGCTCCATGTGCCAGTCGGTGTCTGGGACTTGGCGGGCTTCATCGGTGAAACGCGCAGCCAGCTCGGGCGGCACGTAGGTGCCCGCGTGGGGCATGGAGATCAGCAATGGCTGGGTGCCCCGATGGAAGAGGAACGGTGGTGGAGGTGTGACGGTATCGGTCATGGTGGGAAGTGCGATAGAACAAGGCGTGCGTTCAGGCTGGCATTGCGGTGGCAAGCTACACGCATTGCAGCTGTCGACGGCTGGCTGCGAGGGGCGTCCTGGCTTCAATGGGCTCACACAGAACGATCGGGGAGCAAGCAAGGGACTGCGACATCTCAGGCATTCGGAGCAATGGTGGCGGACCGCGCGGCTACGAAGGCCTGAGCGGCGGCTTCGTGCATCGCATGGCGGCCCTGCACCACGCGCTGCACGCCGGCCACCCACAGGCTGTCGATGGCCGAGGTGCGGTGGCTGCCGAACACGTGCGCAGAGAGCATGCTGTGCGCGGGCAAATCGCGCAACGCCACATGCTGCGCGTCCAGCACCACTAAATCAGCTGGCTGTCCCACGGCCAGGCCGGCCAGGCCGCCCGCAGTCGCTCGGCCGGATGCTTGCGTGCCTCCCGCCACGGCCTGCAAGGTCATGGACGTCGCCACCTCGGCCTGGGTGCTGCTTGCCAGCACGTTGCGCTGGCGGCGCGACAGGCGCTGGCCGTACTCGAGCATCAGCAACTCTTCAGCCGCGTTCACACAGGCATGGCTGTCCGAGCCCACGCCCCAGCGGCCGCCGTGTTTCAGCCACAGCGGCATGTCGAAAATGCCGTCGCCCAGGTTGGCTTCGGTGGTGGGGCAGATGCCGGCCACGGCGCCTGTGCGCGCGGCGGCGGTGTACTCATCGGGCGTCATGTGTGTGGCGTGCACCAGGCACCAGCGGGCGTCCACATCGGCGTGGTCGAGCAGCCACTGCACAGGGCGCTGGCCGCTCCAGGCAATGCAGTCATCCACCTCCTGCGTCTGCTCGGCAATGTGGATGTGGATGGGGGCCTGTGAGTACAGGGCGGTCAGGCCCTGCACAGCGGCGCGCAAGCTGTCAGGCGGCACCGCGCGCAGCGAGTGTGGCGCCAGGCCCAAAACAGCCCCCTGCGCTTGCGCAGCGGGCGTCAGCCGCTCCAATAAAGAGAGCATGCTGTCGGTGCTGCGGATAAAGCGGGCCTGGTCCGCACGCGGCGGCTTGCCGCCAAAGCCGCTGGCCTGGTACAGCACCGGCAGCAGCGTGATGCCGATGCCCGCGTTGCGTGCGGCGCGCAGCAGGGCCAGCGACATTTCGGCATCGGTGGCGTACGGCGTGCCCTCCTGGTCGTGGTGCACGTAGTGGAACTCGCACACCGACGTGTAGCCCGCCTCCAGCATCTCCACATACAGCCAGGTGGCGATGGCCTCCAGCGACTCGGGCGTGATGCGCGCGGCAAAGCGGTACATCAGGTTGCGCCAGCTCCAGAAGCTGTCCTGGCTTTCGCCACGGTACTCGGTCAGCCCGGCAAACGCGCGCTGAAACGCGTGCGAATGCAGGTTGGGCATGCCGGGGATCACCGGGCCCGCGGCCACCGGAGTGCCCGCTGGTGCCGTGGCGTTGGGGGCCACGCTGGTGATGCGCCCTGCCCCATCCCACTGCACCAGCACATTGCGCGCCCAGCCGGTGGGTAGCAGCGCGTCGGCTGCGAAAAGTTTGCGTGAAGCCTCAGATGCCATTGCGGCCTCCATGTGGCAGATCAATGCCCAACCCGTCAGCAGCCACGCACCCTTGCCGGACGATGGTGCAAGCGGGTTTTTGGCCGTACCAATAGGCCAGCTCTGCCGGCTCGCTCAACGGCCAAAGCACAAAGTTGGCGGGCCGGCCCGCGGCGATAAGGCCATGCGTGTCCTGCAGCCCCAACGCCCGCGCGGCGTAGGTGGTGATGCCGGCCAGCGCCTCGGGCACCGTGAGGCGAAACAGCGTGCACGCCATGTTGGCCATAAGCAGCAGGCTGAGCGCGGGGGATGTGCCGGGGTTGTGGTCGGTAGATACGGCCATGGGCACGCCGGCCTCGCGCAGCTGCGCAATCGGCGGCAGGTGCGTGTCGCGCAGCGTGTAGTAGGCGCCGGGCAGCAGCACGGCCACGGTGCCGGCGGCCTTCATGGCGGCAATGCCGTCCTGCGACAGGTGCTCGATGTGGTCGCACGACAGCGCGCCATAACGCGCGGCCAGGGCCGCACCGCCCATGTCGGAAAGTTGCTCGGCATGCAGCTTGACGGGGATGCCGAGCTTTTGCGCGGCCTGGAACACTTGGCTTGTTTCGGCCAGCGTGAAGGCGATGCGTTCGCAGAACACGTCCACCGCGTCCACCAGGCCTTCGGCAGCGAGCACGGGCAGCATCTCGTGGCAGACCAGGTCGGTGTAGGCGCCGCTGCGGCCTGCGTACTCGGGCGGCAGCGCATGCGCACCGAGGAACGTGGTGCGCATGGTCACGCCAAACGCCTCGCCCAGGCGACGGGCCACGCGCAGCTGCTTGCGCTCGTGCTCCAGGGCGAGGCCGTAGCCGGACTTGATCTCGATGGCGCAGACGCCTTCGGCCAGCAAGGCCTGCAACCGCGGTGCAGCCAGGGCGAAGAGTTCGTCCTCGGACGCCTCGCGCGTGGCCTTGACCGACGACACGATGCCGCCGCCGGCCTTGGCCACTTCTTCGTACGTGGCGCCGGCCAGCCGCATGGCGAATTCGTTGGCACGCTGGCCGCCGTACACCAGATGCGTGTGGCAGTCCACGAGGCCCGGCGTGGCGAGCGCGCCGTGCGCGTCCCAGCGGCGCAGTGCCTGATATTCGGCGGGCAGCTGCGCCTCTGGCCCTACCCAGGCCATGCGGCCGCCCTGCACCACCACGCTGGTGAATTGGCCATCGGGTACCGGCACATCGGCCAGCGCGAGGCCTGGCACCGGCTTCAAGTTAATCCACACGCCGTCGGCGCTGAGGCCCGGCGGAATACGCGGCGGGGCCGGCTGCGTCGCTTTGTCTACCGAAAAGCTCATGGTTTTAAAACGCTATAAAAATAATAGCCACTAGCGCTTATGGATCAAGCGCTGGCGGCCAATTTGGCTTAAAATTTGACGCGAGAGGCGCGCTCCAGCGCGATCCAGACCAGCGCGGGGCCGTCTGCCGCCTCGTGTGCGCCGGCCACCGCTGCCACACTGCCCGCGGAGTGCACAGGCTCCAAGCGCCCTTGCAAGGGCTCGCCTTCACTCGCCCACCAAAAGCCCTGCCCAGCGCGCAGCACCCGCGGCTGCCCGCCCTGCTCGCCCTCAGGCATCCAGCGCCAGTCGCCCCGCAGCGCCATGCAAAAGCCCGCCTCAACGCCAGCCGGTGACTGCGCTCCAACCACCACCTGCAACGCGCCCTGCCACACGCCCCGGCGCAGCATCAGGTTGAAGTCCTTGGACGTGCCGCCCAGCATCGCGCCGTCCACGGCGTCGTCGCCAGAGAACGCAAAAGGCTGCCAGCGCTGGTCAAGCGCGTGTTCCCAGCCGGCACTGCGCAGGTGCAACCCATCGCCCCCCAGCAGCATGATCTGGCGGTCGATGGCGGGGAAGACCGAGAACGGCCCGGGCCGGTCCACCGTGGCCAGGCTCACGCGCCACTCAAAGCCGTTCATGTCCGCGCCGGGCGGCCAGCAGGCCAGCTCTTGTGTGCTGCCGCCGCCGTTCTTCCAGGGTGTGTTGGGGATCGTTGCCAGGTCAAAGAAATTCATCGCCATCGTTGTTGGGGTTGTCATGTTCATGAGGGCGTCGCCGCCGTGGTCTGCGCTGCGCGCGGCACCAGCAGGGGGAACAGCGGGTGGTCCATCTCCGCGCCAGCGGGCAGCACATCGGCCAGACCGGGGAACTCGGGCGAGGTCTTCCACGGCCGGGGCGCATGCCGCGTGTCGTCGCCGAGGAACCGCACTGAGAACACGCGGCGGCGGTGGGTGCCCTCCACCCCGCCAGCCGCATGCAGCGTAAGCATGTGGAAACACACCACGTCGCCAGGCTCGATCTCCCAGCCCACGATGGGGAACGCGGCGCGGTCAGCCTCGACGTTGGGCAGGTCCTGCAGGCTGCCCTCTGGGAACCACTTGGCCTGGTTGTCCATGAAGGTGCGCGGCATGAGCCACGGCCCCTTGTGCGAGCCCGCCACGAACTCGAGGGTAGCCGCACGGGATACCGGATCCACCGGAATCCACATGCTCACGTTCTGGTGGCCTTCAATGTTGTAGTAGGGCTGGTCCTGGTGCCACGGCGTCTTCTGGCGCGTGCCCGGCTCCTTGACCAGCACATGGTCGTGGTACAGCCGCACGGTGCGCGACTCCATGAGGCGCTGCGCGGCCAGGGCCAGCGGCGTCTCGTGCACGAAGCGGCCGAACTGGGGGATGTCCTGCCAGTTGCAGAAGTCCTCGAAGAAACGGCCAGGATCATCGGGCCGACTGGCCACCTTGGCGCGTGGGCTGGGTGCGGCCAGGTTGGCGTCGATGCCAGCGCGCAGCAAGGCCACTTCATCGGGCGTGAGCAACTGCTTGATGCAGATGGCACCGTCGCGGGCGAAGTCGGCGACCTGCTGATCGCTCAGGCGTTCTTTAAGGCGTTCTTGTAGGCTGTTCACTTCAGACCTCCACGGCACAGCGCATAAAACTGGCGCAGCCCAGGCCAGGGCAGCCGCGCAAGGGCCGCCCCGCCGCGCTGGCTGCGTCCCCTGCCCACAACGCATGCGTTGTGAGAGCGGGGGAAGGCCCGCAGGGCCTCAGGGGGTGGCGCATCATCTCACTTGATCATCGGCAGCTTCAGACCCTGTTTTTTGGCGGTTTCCACAGCCAGTTCATAACCCGCGTCCGCATGGCGCATCACGCCGCTGCCGCAGTCGTTGACCAGCACGCGCGCCAGGCGCTCGGCTGCGTCATCCGTGCCGTCGGCCACGATGACCATGCCCGAGTGCTGCGAGTAGCCCATGCCCACGCCGCCGCCGTGGTGCAGGCTGACCCAGGTGGCGCCGCCTGCGGTGTTGAGCAGCGCGTTGAGCAGCGGCCAGTCGCTCACGGCATCGGTGCCGTCCTTCATGGCTTCGGTCTCGCGGTTGGGGCTGGCCACGCTGCCAGTATCGAGGTGGTCGCGGCCGATGACGATGGGTGCCTTCAGCTCGCCGCTCTTCACCATCTCGTTGAAGGCCAGGCCCGCGATGTGGCGCTCGCCCAGGCCCAGCCAGCAGATGCGCGCGGGCAGGCCCTGGAAGGCGATGCGCTCGCCCGCCATGTCGAGCCAGCGGTGCACGTGCTTGTTCTCGGGGAACAGCTCCTTGATCTTGGCGTCGGTCTTGCGGATGTCCTCGGGGTCGCCCGACAGGGCTACCCAGCGGAACGGGCCCTTGCCTTCGCAGAACAGCGGGCGGATGTACGCGGGCACAAAACCGGGGAAGTCGAACGCATTCTTCACCCCTTCGTCGAACGCCACCTGGCGAATGTTGTTGCCGTAGTCCACCGTGGGGATGCCCATCGACTGGAAGTCGAGCATGGCCTGCACATGCACGGCGCATGACCGGGCTGCAGCCTCCTTCAGCGCCTCGTGCTGGGTCACGTCCTGCTGCGCGGCGCGCCACTGCTCCACCGTCCAGCCCGCGGGCAGGTAGCCGTTGACAAGGTCGTGGGCCGAGGTCTGGTCGGTGACCAGGTCGGGCTTCAGGCCACCGGCCTGGGCACGCTTCACCAGTTCAGGTAACACATCGGCGGCGTTGCCCAGCAGGGCGATGGAGATGGCCTCCTTGGCCGCCGTGTGCTGCTGGATGAGCTCGAACGCATGGTCGATGTCGCGCGCCTGCTTGTCGACGTAGCGTGTGCGCAGGCGAAAGTCGATGCTGCTTTGCTGGCACTCGATGTTGAGCGACACCGCGCCCGCGAACGTGGCCGCCAGCGGCTGTGCGCCGCCCATGCCGCCCAGGCCGGCGGTCAGGATCCACTTGCCCTCCAGTGAGCCGCCGTAGTGCTTGCGGCCGGCCTCGGCAAAGGTCTCGTAGGTGCCCTGCACGATGCCTTGCGTGCCGATGTAGATCCAGCTGCCGGCGGTCATCTGGCCGTACATGAACAGGCCCTTCTGGTCCAGCTCGCTGAAGTGCTCCCAGTTGGCCCACTTAGGGACAAGGTTGGAGTTGGCCAACAACACGCGGGGCGCGTTGGCGTGGGTCTTGAACACGCCCACGGGCTTGCCGGACTGGATGAGCAGCGTTTCGTCGTCGTTCAGCTCCTTGAGCGAGGCGAGGATCTGGTCATAACACTCCCAGTTGCGCGCGGCCCGGCCGATGCCGCCGTACACCACCAGGTCCTGCGGGCGCTCGGCGACCTCGGCGTCCAGGTTGTTCTGGATCATGCGGTAGGCCGCTTCGGTGAGCCAGCTCTTGCAGGTGAGTTCTGTGCCGCGCGGTGCGCGAATGACTCGGCTAGCGTCGTGGCGCGGGTCGGTACTAGAGGAAGCTGCGGCAGCAATGATGGCGTCGTTGGCGTTCATGGTGGGCTCCTGGGAATCGATGGATATGGACGAAAAGTAATCAAGCGAAGCTGGGCAGGCATTGCGTCAGCGCTGTGGGCCAGGCGGATTGCTGGGCCCACTCGCGCATGGCTTCGATGTCGGTGGCGAGGTAGCGGTCTTGCTCCAGGTACGCCACGCGCTGGCGGATCGCGGTGAATTGGTCTTCGATAAGCGCGGAACTCTTGATCGCGCGGTCAAACTCCATGCCCTGGGCGGCGGCCATGGCTTCGATGCCCACCATCACCGCCGCGTTGCGCACCATGTCCCCCAGGCGCCGCGCGCCGTAGGTGGCCATGGAGACGTGGTCTTCCTGGTTGGCCGAGGTGGGCAGGCTGGTCACGCTGCTGGGGTTGGCCAGGCACTGGTTCTCGGCCGCCAGCGCGGC
>SDXZ01000286.1 GCA_004210805.1 Acidovorax sp. | reverse complement strand
TACAGCGCGGCAAAGGCCAGCGCCGAGAAGGCGGCGCCCAGCTCGAACGGCTGCGCCAGCCCGGCCTGCAGGCCAAAGCCCACCAGCGGCGTGCCGAACACCAGCATGGTGTCGACCGCGTTGCCCAGCTTGGTGGGCGTATTGCGTGCGTACAGGATGGCGGCGAACAGGTAGATGAGCACGAAGACCGCGAGGAAGGGCTGGGTGCTGGCGTACTGGTCGGGCACGTACTTGAGCACGCCCCAGGCCGAGGCCACGCCGAAGGTCGCCACGAAGCCCACCACGTTCAGCACGCGCCAGGAGCGCTTGTAGGCGATGAACAGAATGGCCAGGTTGAGCAGGGTGTAGTAGCTGAACAGGCCGACGTGGCTGCCCTGCCCGGTGGACAGCAAAATGGGCGCCGCAAAGCCACCGGCAAACGCTGCCACCGCCAGCGAACGCGAGTCCTGCAGCAGCGCCAGCGCGCAGCTGGTGGCGCAGACCGCGATCATCAGACCAAAGGCGAGCATGGGCGGCAGCAGCCCGTAGAGCCGGAAGGCCGCAAACACGGTGAGGTACATCACCGCCACGCCGCCGCCCTGCAGGGCCAGCGCGAAGGCAGGCTTGTCCACACGCTTGCGGAAACCGACCACCAGCAGCGCGATGGCCACGCCGGCAATCGCTGCCAGGCGGAACTCGACCGGGAGCAAGCCGGCGGAGGCGGCGTAGCGTGCGAGGAAGGACAGGCCGATGAACAGGATCACCAGGCCGACGCGCACGATGGTGTTGCCGCCGAGGAACCAGTTCTTGGCGGCCAGCACGGCCTGCTCGATGGCGTTGGGCGTGCTGGGCGGTGCGGCAGGGCGACGGGGCGGCGGGGCAGATGCCTCGACGGGCGGCAGGCCCTGCGGTGTGAGGCCTCCCACCGCGGGGGTATCGGGCACCTCAAGGAGCTCTTCCCGCGCGGCGGGCGCAGCCTCGGCCGGCACACGGACGGAGGTCACCACGGCGGCGGAGGGTGCGCCCGGCGCCCAGTCTTCGGCCAGGGTGGGCGGCGCGGCTGCAGCCGCGGCCACCGGTGCGGGGCGGGCCACTTGCTTGACGGCCTGCGCCTGGAGCTCGCTGCGGATGGCTGAGCGGACCACCCAGCGCAGCGACAGTCCGGCAAACAGTCCCAGGAAACCGCCCACGAATGGCGCCAAGTCGCTGTAGCGGTAGCCCGGAAGCGCCCAGCCGAGCACTGCGCCCCAAAAAATGCCCCAGAAGATCATGCCGACCGCTCCCTCATTGGGCCCCCATCGACAGGCAAGGTGCCTGCGTCCGAAGGGGTCCGTAGTTATTTATAGATCCACAAAAAACCGTTCGCACCCCGTGCGCTGCAGCAAAGCGCCCCGGCTGGAGGGACGGTGCGAAGAGCCTGCAGGGCGTGGTGGTGGATGCGGCGCGCGGAGCCGTGGTGGTCCCGCTGTGGTTCAGCAGGCTTATACAACACACCATGCGGTGGATCCACGCGCGGACGCCTTGGGGCATGGTGTTGGGCCGGGCGGTGCGCCGGGCGCAACACAGGGACAAGAGCGACGCACCGATTGAGGCTCCAATAGCCCTCTACCGCTTATCTATATTGCACTTATAGCTATTAAATGAATAGCATTCGTCATTTGGCACGTGCCAGGTGCGTGAGCGGCAGCGCGCTGCTGGCCTTGACCTCGCCCAGCGAGAAGCTGGTGTGCATGTCTTTCACATTGGGCAGGTTCAGCAGCACATCGCGTGCAAATTGCGAAAAGCTGTCCAAGTCGCGCGCCACCACCTGCAGCTCGAACGTGCCGGTGCCGCTGATGTAGTGGCACGACACCACCTCGGGGATCTTGCGGATGGCCTCTTCCATGGCGAGCGTGAGGCCCCCGGTGTTGCGGTCGGCATCGAGCCGCACGAAGGCCAGCACCCCCAGGCCGATCTTGTGCCGGTCGATCTCTGCGCGGTAGCCCTTGATGAAGCCTTGCTCCTCCAGCGCGCGCACGCGGCGCCAGCAAGGCGCGGCCGAGAGGCCTACGCGCTGGGCCAGTTCGGCGTTGGTCAGGCGGGCATCGGCCTGCAGCTCGTTGAGGATGGCGATGTCGAATTTGTCGAGAGTGTTCACAAATGGGCCGTCTGGAGAAAGATCCTTTCTCAGAATAGCCCAAACACGGCACAGAACGCAAAGACATATCAGCTACGCAGACATACACTTCTCTGCACACTGGAGTCGCTGCCCTAAACGGGCGGAGGGGCTCCGACCCCACCGGGCCCACAAGGCGCGGCCCCACAAAAAAGCCATTGGAGACATAGCCATGAACGCACCGCTGCCCGAGCACATCCGCAAGGCCCTTGAGACCGTCACGCTGGATGACAAATATTCTTTAGATAGCGGCAGAGCGTTCATGAGCGGGGTGCAAGCCCTGGTCCGCCTGCCCATGCTGCAGCGCCAGCGCGATGCGATGCAGGGCCTCAACACCGCCGGCTTCATCAGCGGCTACCGCGGCTCGCCGCTGGGCACGTATGACCAATCTTTGTGGGCCGCCAAGAAGCACCTGGCCGCCAACAACATCGTCTTTCAGCCCGGCGTGAACGAAGAGCTAGGCGCCACGGCCGTGTGGGGCACGCAGCAGCTCGACCTGTACCCCCAATCCAAGAAATTCGACGGCGTCTTCGGCATCTGGTACGGCAAGGGACCGGGCGTGGACCGCTGCTCGGACGTGTTCAAGCACGCCAACATGGCCGGCACCGCCAAACACGGCGGCGTGATCGCCATTGCGGGCGACGACCACATCAGCAAGAGCAGCACGGCCGCGCACCAGAGCGACCACATCTTCAAGGCCTGTGGCACGCCGGTGTTCTTCCCGAGCAGCGTGCAAGAGATCCTGGACATGGGCCTGCACGCCTTCGCCATGAGCCGCTTTTCGGGTGTGTGGTCGGGCATGAAGACCATCCAGGAGGTTGTGGAGTCCTCCAGCAGCATCAACATCGACCCCGACCGCGTGAAGATCGTGATGCCCGAGGACTTCGTGATGCCGCCCGGCGGCCTGCACATCCGCTGGCCCGATGCGCCGCTGGAGCAGGAGGCGCGGCTCATGGACTACAAGTGGTACGCGGCCCTTGCGTATGTGCGCGCCAACAAGCTCAACTACAACGTGATCGAAGGCAACAACGACCGCTTCGGCATCATCGCCAGCGGCAAGGCCTACAACGACACGCGCCAGGCCCTGGTGGACCTGGGGCTGGACGACGACACCTGCCGCCAGCTGGGAATCCGCGTGCACAAGGTCAACGTGGTCTGGCCGCTCGAAGCCACCATCACGCGCCATTTTGCCCAGGGCCTGCAGGAGATCCTGGTGGTCGAGGAAAAGCGCCAGGTCATCGAATACCAGCTGAAAGAAGAGCTGTACAACTGGCGCTCGGACGTGCGCCCCCACGTGCTGGGCAAGTTCGACGAGCCCGAGGGTGATGCCACGGGCGGCGAATGGTCCATGCCCAACCCCAGCCAGAACTGGCTGCTGCGCGCCAAGGCCGACCTGACGCCCGCCATCATCGCCAAGGCGATTGCCAAGCGCCTGAAGAAGCTGGGGGTGTCGAGCGACATCATCGCGCGCATGGATTCGCGCATTGCCGTCATCGAAGCCAGCGAGCGCGCGATGACTGAACTGAAGGTGGACACGGGCGAGCGCGCCCCCTGGTTCTGCAGCGGCTGCCCGCACAACACCAGCACCCGCGTGCCCGAAGGCTCGCGCGCCGTGGCCGGCATCGGCTGCCACTACATGGCCAACTGGATGCCCGACCGCAAGACATCCACCTTCACGCAGATGGGCGGCGAGGGCGTGACCTGGGTGGGCCAGGCACCGTTCACTACCGACCAGCATGTGTTCGCCAACCTGGGCGACGGCACGTACTTCCACAGCGGGCTGCTGGCCATCCGCCAGAGCATTGCGGCCGGCACCAGCATCACCTACAAGGTGCTCTACAACGACGCCGTGGCCATGACCGGCGGCCAGCAGGTGGGCGAGCGGCCCGAGGGCCACTCGGTGCTGCAGATCATGAACAGCCTCAAATC
>SDXZ01000078.1 GCA_004210805.1 Acidovorax sp. | reverse complement strand
CCCAGGTTGGAGCAGATGCCCGGGTACACGCAGCTCGGTTTGCGGCAGGCGGCTTCGATCTCGGGGCTCTTGCAGCCCAGGCGGTACATGTTGGCCGTGGGGCCGCCCAGGTCGCTGATGGTGCCGGTAAAGCCCTTGACCTTGTCGCGGATGTCCTCGATCTCCTGAATGATCGAGTCCTCGGACCGGCTCTGGATGATGCGGCCCTCGTGCTCCGTTATTGAGCAGAAGGTGCAGCCGCCAAAACAGCCTCGCATGATGTTCACGCTGAAGCGAATCATCTCCCACGCGGGGATCTTGGTCGTGCCGTCATGGCTGCCGTTCTCGTCGGCGTAGCTGGGGTGCGGGCCCCGCGCGTACGGCAGGTCGAACACATAGTCCATCTCGGCCGTGGTCAGCGGAATGGGCGGCGGGTTGATCCACACATCACGCGCCGTCGCACCCTCGCCGTGCGCCTGCACCAGCGCGCGGGCGTTCCCGGGGTTGGTCTCCAGGTGCAGCACGCGGTTGGCATGGGCATACAGCACCGGGTCGCTCTTGACCTGCTCGTAGCTGGGCAAGCGGATCACGCTCCGGTCGCGCGGCGGCACCTTGAGCTTGGCTCGGAGCGCAGGGTTGGCCACAAACAGCATGGGTTGAACGGTGGGGTTCGGCTCGGCAGATTTTGGGTCTTTTTGGCCGCCAGCGCTTATTCCATTTGCATTGCTAGCTATCGATTCAGGAGCATCGTCCTTGCTGCAGGTGCTGCCTTGCGCAGCCGCCTGCTCGCTGGTCGTCATGTACGGGTTGACGTGCGCTTCCACACGCCCGGGCTCGTCCACGGAGCTGGAATCAATCTCGAACCAGCCCTTGCCGCTCTCGTCATCCGGCCGGCGCACAAAGGCCGTGCCGCGCACGTCGGTGATCTGCTCCACCGGCTCGCGGGCGGCCAGGCGGTGTGCCACTTCGACCAGCGCGCGCTCGGCGTTGCCGTACAGCAGCAGGTCGCATTTGGCGTCGACCACGATGGAGCGGCGCACCTTGTCGCTCCAGTAGTCATAGTGGGCGATGCGGCGCAGGCTGCCTTCGATGCCGCCCAGGATGATGGGCACGTCCTTGAACGCCTCGCGGCAGCGCTGGCTGTAGACGATGGCGGCGCGGTCGGGGCGCTTGCCGCCGATGTCGCCGGGGGTGTAGGCGTCGTCGCTGCGGATCTTCCGGTCGGCCGTGTACCGGTTGATCATCGAATCCATGTTGCCCGCCGTCACGCCCCAGAACAGGTTGGGCTTGCCCAGCGCCTTGAAGGGCTCGGCGCTTTGCCAATCGGGCTGCGCGATGATGCCCACGCGAAAGCCCTGGGCCTCCAGCGTCCGTCCGATCACAGCCATGCCGAAGCTGGGGTGGTCTACATACGCGTCGCCCGTCACCAGGATGATGTCGCAGCTGTCCCAGCCCAGTTTGTCCATCTCGGCGCGGCTCATCGGCATGAAGGGGGCCGTGCCAAAGCGCTTGGCCCAGTACGGGCGGTAGCTGGTCAATGGCTTTGCGGCGCGCGCAAAAAAGGAGACGTCGACGGGGGCGTTCATTCGAAGGGGCGCGCGGCCAGCCCGGTGCGGTGGGGCGTCGTGGGGCGCGCAATGGTGGGTAACCCGCGATTTTACGTGAGTGGGCACTTTTTGTCGCCTCGGCAACCTTGGCCCTTCCACTGGCAGGCTTGAATGAGTCAGCGCATATACTTGCTTTAGTCAATTAATTGAGTGACAAAGGCAATCATGAGCACGGATCCTTCTTCCACTGGCCCATCCACTACCAACACTGCGGTGCCGGCCGACGCAGTGAAGGCCGTGCGCCGCTTCAACCGATTCTTCACCCGCCGCGTGGGCGTGCTAGATCCCTACCTGGGCAGCGATCTCTCTTTGACCGATGTGCGTGTGCTGTACGAGCTGGCCCATCGCGATGCGCCCGTAGCCAGCGAACTGGCGCGCGAACTGGGCCTGGACGGCGGCTACCTCAGCCGTATCCTGCGCCGCTTTGAAGCCGCCGGCTGGATCCGCCGCAGCGCCAGCGAGCGCGATGCGCGCCAGAGCGTGCTCACCCTCACCCCCGCAGGACGCGATGCGTTTGAGCCGCTGCAGCAGCGCTCGCGCGACGAAGCCGCCGCGCTGCTCGCCCCCCTACCCCCGGCGAGGCGCCACGAAGTGGTCGATGCCATGCAGCGCATCGAGGCCTTGCTTGAGCCCGCCAACGCGCCCGCCTTGCCGCCCAAGGTGGCCCTGCTGCGTGACCCCGCGCCCGGCGACATCGGCTGGGTGGTGCAGCAACACGGCGAGATCTACTGGCGCGAATATGGCTGGGACAGCCGCTTTGAAGCGCTGGTGGCGGACATTGCCGCGCAATTTGTGCGCAAGTTTCAACCCGAGTGGGAGCGCTGCTGGATCGCCGAACTGGAGGGTGAACGCGTGGGTGCCGTGTTCGTGGTGCGCAAATCAGCCACCACGGCCCAGCTGCGCATGCTCATCCTGTCGCCCAAGGCCCGCGGACTGGGCCTGGGCGCACGATTGACGGACGAGTGCATCGCATTCGCGCGGGCCAAAGGCTACAAAAAGATGGTGCTGTGGACCAACAGCTGCCTGACTGCGGCGCGTGGCATTTATGCCCAGCGCGGGTTTACGCTGGTGAAGTCAGAGCCGTATGAAGGGTTCGGGCAGCAACTGGTGGGGGAGACCTGGGAGCTCAGGCTGGGGCGAGGCTGATCACCCCAACTGTCGATAAGCCATTCCTGGCCAATACGCAGGATGGCTACCGCGCAACTACCACTCGCCGACTTCACGCACGCGCTGGGCCAGGTCCGGGAAAGCTTCTTCCGTCAACTCCACCTCGACCGGTGCCGCCTGCAGAGCGGCCACCCCGGTTGCGGGCGGTGCAGCCCTGGACAGGAACCGGCCAAGCAAGCCAGGGCCTAAGGTGGATGGCGAGGAGGCGGTGAACGGGATGGCAAACATGGCGGTTCCTTCAAGGCGCACGCTTCAAAAAACGTAGCGCCAGCGTAGATCGTGGCTTAACTGGGCAGTGTAGGAATTGGCGCTCCGTCGCTGTGTGACAGAACACACAAGCTTTAACGTTTCATGGGGCGGCCTCGCCGACAGCCACGGATGTGTGTGACTTTTGTCACACCGCGCAGTCCCGGGCCGCCTTGGTGGTGCCTCGTACACTTTGCGCCCCATGCCCCACACCCTGGCTGCGCCGGCCCACAGCGAACTGGTCATCAAGAAGAGCCGCTTCATCGGCTGCGTGCAACCCATGGCCGACCGCGCGAGCGCACAGGCCGCCGTGGACGCACTGTGGAAGCAGCATCCCGGTGCCGCGCACATCTGCTGGGCGCTGCTGGCGGGCGGGCAATCGGCCGCCGTGGACGACGGGGAACCTGGCGGGACCGCCGGCCGTCCCATGCTCGACGTGCTGCGCCACCAGGACCTGGAGGGCGTGCTCGCCACGGTGGTGCGGTACTTTGGCGGCGTGAAGCTGGGTGCTGGTGGCCTTGTGCGGGCCTACACCGACGCGGTGGCGCAAGCACTGCTCACCGCACCCAAGGTGGTGCTGCAGCGCATGAAGACCCTGCAATGCCACGTGCCCTATGCCCTGGAAGGTTTGCTGCGCCGCGAGATCGACGCGGCCGGCGCCGATCTGACCGAGGTGCAGCACGGCACACTGGTGACCCTGCAGTTCTGCTTGCCAGAAGCCCAAGCCGCTGCGTTCATCGAGCGCATCAACGACGCGGGCCAGGGCCGCGTGGGCTGGACCCAGCCTGGGACTTGAAAGCCGCTGGTTCTGCGCCAACACCTCGCACCAGCTCGACAACAAGTGCCCTGCGCCTACACACGCCCAGCACTGGGGGCGCGACACTCTGGCGGTACTGGCTGCGAGGACCCTCCCCATGAGCGCACCGCTCGACACAATCATCATTGGCGCCGGCACCGCGGGCCTGGCTGCCCTGCGTGAAGTGCGCAAACGCACGGACCGCTTCCTCATCGTCAACGAAGGCCCCTGGGGCACCACCTGCGCGCGGGTCGGGTGCATGCCCTCCAAAGCGCTGATCGAAGCCGCCAACGCTTTCCACCGCCGCAAAACCTATGGAGAGTTTGGAATCCGGGGTGCTGATGGGCTCACCGCCGACATCCCAGCCGTCCTGCAGCGGGTGCGAGCCCTGCGCGACGACTTCGTGGTGGGCGCGCTGGAAGCCACCGAAGGCTTGAGCGACCGCCATCGGATCGCAGGGCGCGCATCGCTCCAGGGCCCACAAACTGTGGAAATCGACGGCACCCGCTACGCCACGCGCAGCATCATCATCGCCACCGGCTCGCGCCCCAGCGTGCCCGATGAATGGCTGGCATTTGGCGACCGTATCCTCACCACCGACACCCTCTTCGAGCAGCCCACCCTGGGTCCACGCATCGCCGTCATCGGCATGGGCCCGCTGGGCGTGGAGATTTCCCAGGCGCTGGCGCGGCTGGGTTTGCAGGTGGCGGCCTTCACCACGGGCACCACGCTCGGGGGCTTGAGCGACCCCACCCTGAACGCAGAGCTGACGAAACTTCTGAAGAAGGAACTGGTACTGCACCTTGGCGCGCCTGCCGAACTGCGGGAGGTACCCGGTGGCATCGAAGTGCGCAGCGGCCCGAACAGCGTGGTGGTGGACCAGGTCATCGCCGCCATGGGCCGCGTGCCCAACATCGAACATCTGGGGCTTGAATCGATGGGCGTGCCGCTCAACGAGGCGGGTCTGCCTGCGGTGGACCCGCAGACGCAGCAGATTGGCAACTTGCCGGTGTTCATGTCAGGCGATGCCAACACGCACGCGCCCTTGCTGCACGAGGCGGCAGACGAAGGCCACATCGCGGGGATGAACGCCCTGGCAGACACACCGACCCGCTTTCAGCGCCGCACTCCGCTGTCCATCGTGTTTAGCGACCCTCAAATCGCCGTGGTCGGCAGGCGCCTGGCCGACCTGGGCACCGACAACACAGCCACAGGCACCGCGAGCTTCGACCACCAGGGCCGGGCCCGCGCGGCCCAGCACAACCACGGGCGCATTTGCATCTACGCCGACAAGGCCACCGGCCGCCTTCAGGGTGCCGAAATGTGCGCACCACAGGGCGAACACATGGCGCACCTGCTGGCGCTGGCCATCGGGCAAAAACTCACCGTGCACGACTTGCTGGGAATGCCGATTTATCACCCCACTTACGAGGAAGGGCTGCGCACAGCGCTGCGCGATGCCGTGCGCCAGTTGCCGCCCACACGCAATTCGGATCTGGCCACCTGCGGGGACATCGGAGTGGCAGCGCTGGAATAGGTGCGGAGCCTGAGGACACCTATTTGTAAATGCACTCAAGCCGCCAACCAAACTGCCGATAACAACCCATCACCCCAAGGAATCGCCATGGACGTCGCCCTCGCCAACAGCATCGTCAACACCGCCACGGCCCTGGCCAGCGCCAAGACGTCCGACGCCCTGAACATGGTGGTTTTGAAGAAGGCGCTGGACATCCAGGCCGTGTCGGCCGCCACGATGCTCGACGCCATGCAGCAGTCGATGCCCCAGCCGGCGCTGGCGTCCTCTGGCACGTTGGGCACCCAGGTCAACACGTTCGCCTGACCTCCATCCGGGCCAGGCAAGGGGCGCGGCCCCACTATTAAAGCGCGCAGCTACCTCAGCCGCGCAGGCGACAACCCCTCCAGCACCACCCCCTCGCGCACCAGTTCATCGGCCAGCGGCTCGCCGCGCAGCAGTTGCCGCGCCAGCAACGATGCGCCTGCAGCGCTCTGGATGCCATAACCCCCCTGCCCCGCCAGCCAGAAGAAGCCGGGCACATGGTTGTCCCATCCGATGACCATGTCGCCGTCTGGCACGAACGACCGCAGACCTGCCCAGGTGTGTGACGGACGGCGGATCTGGAAGGTGGTCATCTCCTCGATGTGATAGATCCCCGTGGCCACGTCCAGCTCTTCGGGCACCACGTCGTGCGGATGCGTCGGGTCGGCGTTGGCGGGTGAGCCCAGCAGCTGGCCTGCCTCGGGCTTGAAGTAAAAATTCTCGTCAATGCCGATCACCGCAGGCCAGTGGGTGGCGTCCATGCCCTCGGGCACAGGAAAGGTAAAAGCTGTGCGGCGGCGCGGCTCCAGGCCAACGGGCGGCACGCCGGCCATGCCAGCCAGCACATCGGCCCAGGCACCTGCGGCATTCACGATGGCGCCCGCCTGCAGCGTGCGGCCGTCGGCCAGCGTGACCTGCCAAGCATCTCCTTGGCGCTGCACGGCCGTGACTTCGGCATGGGTCAGCACCTGCCCACCGCGTTGGCGCAGGCCCCGCAGGTAACCCTGGTGCAGGGCGTTCACGTCGATGTCTGCCGCCTCGGGCTCGCTCATGCCGGCGGCCACGGCGTCGGGCTTCAGGCATGGCAGCATGGCCATCAGCGCCGCGTGGTCCACCCATTCCACATTGGGCGATGCAGCGTGGGCCTCCTCAAAGGCTTGCTTCAGCAGATCCAGCTGGTGTGGACCGGCCACGTACACCACGCCGCGCGGCGACAAGATGGGCGTGTCGCCAAACTCGGGCGGCGGCGCGTCGTAGAAAGCGCGGCTCGCGCGGGTCAGGGCCTGGATGTTGGCCGTGCCGTACGTCGCCATGTACAGCGCGGCCGAGCGGCCCGTGGTGTGGTAACCGGGCTGGGATTCGCGCTCCAGCAGCAGCACGCTGGCGCCGGGGGTTTCAGTGCCAGCGCCTTGGACCAATTGCCACGCCACCGAGGCACCGGCAATGCCGGCGCCCACCACGATGAAATCCGCTGATTGCATGTTTGGATTCTCCTGGCTTCGTTCAAACGGCAGACACCTGCGCCGACGCCGCCGGACGGTCGTCGCGCGGCAGGCTGCGGGCATCGCGCGGATCGGGCGCCCCGGTCACGATGGAGGTCAGCGCCGGCTCGGCGCGCGTTTGCATCAATTTGGTCAGGTCGGGCCGCGGGCGCGCAAGCCCGCCGATGCCCTTGAACGCCTGCTCCAGCGCATGCCCCACGCCCAGTGTGTGCCGGTCCGCGCGAAAGCGCCCGACGATCTGCAGCCCAAACGGCAACCCTGCGTCGTCCAGGCCACACGGCAAGCTCAGCGCCGGGTGGGTGGTGAGCGTGGTCACATAGGTCAGGCCCAGCCAGCGGTAGTAATTGGCCTGCGGCTCGCCGTTGATTTGGCTGGCAAACAGCTGCGTCCACGGAAAGGGCGACACCGGGGTGGTGGGCGCGAGGACCACGTCGTACTGCTCGAACAGTTTTTGAAACCGCCCGAGGATGCGCGTCTGCTCGGCCTGCGCCCAGGCGCTGTCCAGCAGCGTCATGGCGGCGCCCATTTCGTAGTTGGCGCGGGTGTTGGGCCCCAGGCTCGCCGGGTCGCGCTCATACGCTTCGCGCGTGCCGGCCACAAAGGCCTCGGCGCGCAGCACGTCAAAGCAGCGGTGCACGTCGCCCAGGTCGATGTCGATGGCATCGCAGCTGGCAAACAGGTGCTTCATCGCCTGCACCTTGCGGCGAAACACCGCGCGAATGCCGTCGTCCACCGCGCAGGCGCCAAAGTCTTCGGTGACCGCGACACGCAGGCGGCCCAGGTCCACCGTTTCGGGCAGCAAAAAGCCCATCGGGTCGAGCGGGTACGTCAACGGGTCGCCCGCCGACATGCCTGCCGTGGCGGCCAGTTGCAGGCAGGCTTCCTCTACCGTGCGGCCCATGGGGCCCACCACCGAGATCGGCGTCCAGCCCAGCAGCTTGCGCGAACTAGGCACCACGCCGGGCGAGGGCCGAAAGCCCACCACGCCGCAGATGGACGCCGGAATGCGCAGCGAGCCCCCCGTGTCGGAGCCCGTGCACACCGGCAGCATGTCGCAGGCCAGCGCGGCCGCTGCGCCGCCCGATGACCCGCCTGCATTCAAATTGGGGTTGAACGGGTTGCCCGTGGCGCCCCACACTGTGTTGCGCGAATTGGCGCCCGCGCCCATCTCGGGGATGTTGGTCTTGCCCGCCACGATGGCCCCCGCCGCACGCAGGCGCGCCACCAGCACGTTGTCTTCTGACGGGATGTTGCCGCGGTAGATCTCGGAGCCGTACGTCGTCAGCAGCCCGGCCGTGGCCTCCAGGTCCTTCACGCCCAGCGGCAAGCCATGCAGCAGACCCAGCGGCTCGCCGCGCAGCACTGCCTGCTCGGCGGCCCTGGCTTCCGCACGGGCGCGGTCGTAGCAGGTGGCAGTAACGGCGTTGACGAACGGGTTGACTGCCTCGATGCGCGCGATGCAGGCCTCCAGCAGTTCGACGGGCGACACCTCGCGGGTGCCAATGCGGTGGCGCAGTTCGTTGGCGGTCAGCTCGACCAGGGTGGTAGCAATAGCGGTCATGTCGGGCTTGCCTCTCTTTGTGGATTTAACTTGGCGAGTCAGCATCTCTTTGAACTTTTAAAACCCGTGCGGGCTGAGCCTGTCGAAGCCTGCCGCAGCGCTTCGACAAGCTCAGCGTGAACGGTTTCGAGTGGCTTGATCCCGACGCATCAGTCTGCCGTGATGTTGGCCCGCTGTGCAATGGCGCGCATCAGCGGCAACTCCCTGTCGATCAGCTCCCCCAGGGACTTGGATGAAGCGAACGCGGGTTCAAAGCCCACCGCGATCATTTTGTCGCGCGTGTCGGGCTCTGCCACCACCTCTGCCAACACCTTTTCAAGCCGGGCCTTCACTGCGGGCGGCAAGCCCCGCGGCCCCACCATCGCTAGCCACGTGTCCATTTCCACGCCGGGGTAGCCGCTTTCGGCCAAGGTGGGCACCTTGGGCAGCAGGGTCGACCGCTTGCCCGCAGTAACGGCAATCGCCTTGATCTTGCCGTCCTTGAGATGGGGCAGCGCCGCCGACACAGTGTCGACCGTGAACGGAATCTGCCCGCCTATCAGGTCCACCATCGCCGGGGCGCTGCCCTTGTACGGCACGTGCTGGATCTTGAGCCCCGCCGCATTAAAAAACGCCTCGCCCGCAAACTGCGACGTGGTGCCCGCGCCGTACGAGCCATACGAATACTTGTCGGGCGCGGCCTTCACCATGGCCACGAACTGCCTCACATCGCTCACCGGCACATCCTTGTGGGCCAGCAGGATCAGGCTGGTGCGCCCGGTGATACCGATAGGCTCGAAGCTCTTGACCGGGTCATACGGCAGCTTGGCGCGCACGGCCGGGTTCACGGTGAAGGTGGTGCCCGAGCTCATCAGCAGCGTGTAGCCGTCGGGTGCGGCCTTGGCCACATAGGCCGCGCCGATGACGGTGCCAGCACCGGCCCGGTTGTCGATCACGACGCTTTGCCCGAGCTTGTCGCCCAGCTTCTTGCCAATCAACCGGCCCAGCACGTCGGTGGCGCCGCCGGGCGGAAACGGAATCACCAGCGTGATGGGCTTGCTGGGGTAAGCGCCGTCTTGCGCCACGGCCGCGGCCGGTGCGGCAAGGCCCAGGGCACACATCACGGCAGACAACATCAGCTTTTTGCGGTTCATGGCGTTTCTCCAAAGGTCACGAGGTCAGGAAAAGGAAATGAGGGACAAAGAAACTAGGCTTGCTCAGCGAGCAGCGCACGCCCGCGCTGCACAAAACCCTGGTACTGCACATCAGGCACCAAAAGCCCGCCGGTTGTCCACACCAGGTGGGTAGCCTGCGCCAGCACCGCACCCACACCCGAGCTGTGCAGCCACGCGCGGCCGGCCTCGGTGCCGGTCAGCATGCCCGGGCCGCTCAAGCCCGCGGCGGCCGAGGGCTCGATGCGTTCGCCCAGCGCGTCCAGCACCTGCACCAGGTGGATGAACAAGGTGTCGTCCGCCACGGTGAACACGCCCGACAGCAGCGGCGCCATGAGCTCCGCCGCCAGCAGCGACGCCCGCGGCACGGCCAGGCCATCCGCCTCCGTCTGATTGGTCAGGCCCCAGTCATACACCGACGGGTGTGCATCGCCCCCGCCCTGCCCGGCCAGCATCTGCACCATGAAACAAGGCGACTGCACCGGCTCGGCAAAAAAACAGTGCACATGGGGGCACAGCAATTGCCGCAGGCCAAACGCAATGCCCGCCGGCGCACCACCCACGCCGCAAGGCAGGTAGACGATGAGCGGGTGTTCGGCATCCACGGCAATGCCCTGCTCTGCCAGCTGCGTTTGCAGGTGCAGCGCTGCGGCGCTGTACCCAAGCAGCAACGAGAAAGACTGCTCGTCGTCCACAAAATGGCACAGCGGATCGCCGCTCGCCTGGGCCCGGCCGGCGGCCACGGCGCGCTCGTAGTCGCCCGCGTGCTCCACCACCTGCACCCCGCGCTGGCGCAGGCGCTCTTTTTTCCATTCCTTGGCGTCGGCCGACATATGCACCGCCGCCTTGAAGCCCAGGGCCGACGCCACCACGCCGATGCTCATCCCCAGGTTGCCCGTGGAGCCCACCGCCACCTGATAGCGCCCCAGCACTTCGCGCGCGGCGGGCGTGGCCAACGCGCGGTAGTCGCCGCCGGGCTGCACCAATCCATGCTGCAGCGCCAGGCCTTCGGCAAACTCCAGCACCTCGTGCATGCCACCGCGCGCCTTGATGGAACCCGCCACCGGCAGGCTGTGGTCGGCTTTGATGAACAAGCGGCCTTGGTCGGCGTGCAGGCCCAGCGCCGGTTGCAGCGCGGCGGCTGGCAACAGGGGCGACTCCACCACGCCGCCGGTGGCGGCCAGCTCGGCGAACACCTCGGCGAGCAAGCCTTCAAAACGCTTCAGGCGCGCAGCGGCAGCCTTCGTATCATCCAGACTAATGCTGCGGCCCAGCGCACTCAGGGCAACCGGCGGCTGCGCAAGGCGCGCCGGGTTGATCCACAGGCAAGGCTGGGCTTGCCGCAGGCTGTGGGCCAGCAGGTCGTATGTGGGCGTGCTGATTGGAATCGTGGTATCAGGCATATCGGTATCCGGGTAACTAAAGGTCCGCGAGGACTGCCGTCCATCGCTTAGGCCATGGCGCCATTCTTCGCCCGTCACCGCCTTGTCACAACCCATTTATAGTGAGGATTGCATTAGTCAAAGTAATGGATAACCGTCTCACTCCCTCTCTGCTCGCCTGGCTGCGCAGTTTTGATGCGGCCGCACGCCACGGCAGCTTTACCAAGGCCGCCGCCGAGCTGTGCATCACGCAGGGCGCCGTCAGCCAGCAGGTCAAACAGCTCGAAGACTGGCTGCGCCGCCCCCTCTTCCTGCGCACCCCGCGCGCGCTGGTGCCCACGCCTGAAGGCCAATGGCTGGCCGTGGTCCTGCGCGAGAGCTTTACCGCCATTGAAAGCACGCTCGGCCAGATGCGCCAGCCTGCCGAGGCCGCCACAGCCACCTTGAGCTGCTCCCCCTCGTTTGCGATGAGCTGGCTTACGCCCCGGCTGGGCGAGTTCTTCCGCCAGCACCCCAGCCTGGGCCTGCGCGTGTTCGGCGAGTTCCACACCCTGGACCGCACCCGCATGGTGCGCGACGGGATCGAGGCCGCCGTGCGGTTCGACCTGGGCGGCTACCGCGACCTGAGCGCCACCGTCTTCCTCGACGAATGGCTCCTCCCCGTGGCGAGCCCCGATTTTCTGGTCCGCCACCCGCCCATCACCACCGCGCAGGATCTGCACGGCGACTGGCTGCTGCATGACGGCAGCGCCTGGGATGGCGCAGACACGTACGAAGAGTGGCAGCACTGGTTTACGCAAACAGGCGCCGTCTCACCACCCTGGGCCGGCGGCCAGCAATTCAACCTGTCGCAACTGGCTGTGAGCGCCGCGCTGGCAGGCCAAGGCATCGCCATCGGCCGCGCAGCGCTGGTGCTGCAGGACGTGAAGGCGGGGCGCCTGGTGCCACTGCTGGGGCGCAGCGTGTTGTCGCGTGCCGCCTATTCGTTTGTGACCACGGCGCAACCCGGCCCTGCGATGGTGCTGGTGCGGGAGTGGCTGGCGGAGGAAGCGCAGCGGTTTTGTATGGAGCGGGCGCTGGTGCTACCGGCACCTTCACAGTGAAGCCGCGCTCGCGCTGCTGCATCTCCAAAGGCTTGCGTGCCGTACGGCGGACGCTTGGGGAGGGATTGCAGCACGGTGGCCACAAGCTGGTTCACAGGGACTTCTGAACTGAGTTCCATGCAACGGCAGCTGCGCGCCGCAAGCCAGTCCCGCTGCCGCGGCAAGCTTCTGCCGGGCAGCGTGCCCGTGTCGTACTGGGCTGCCCACTCCAAAAATGCAGGGTTCGCATGTCCAAAGCGTTGCGCTTCCCGCTGACGAAGGCGCTCAAGGCGCGTTGTCGCGTCGAGGTAGAGAAACACGATGAGATCAAACGAGTCTTCCAGCTCTGCCCCCCACCCGGCCACCGAACCGGCCACCACGGTCACCCGATGAGCGCGCAGGTCGCGCAAAAGCTGAGCCAGCCGTTCAGCGCTATCGCGTTGTGTGGTGAATGGCGGCGACGTCGGTAGCCAGAAGTAGTCATCGGCATCGAGGTGGGTTCCATTCAATGCCGTAGCCAAGGCCAGGCTCAACGTCGAAGTTCCGGAGCCAGAAGCGCCAGTGATGTGAATTCGCAGCGTGGGGGCACCCTCAGTAGAACGGATCACCTGGTCACCTCGCCGTTAAAAAGATAACAGTATTTATCTTTTTATAATAAAAGAGTATAAATGCAATCATGAAAAACGATCTCATTCAAAGTCTGGCCCGCACTCGCAAGGTGGCGAAGCTTACCCAGGCCCAACTCGCCGAAAGCGCCGGCCTCTCCCGCATGACCGTGCAACGCACCGAAGGCGGTGACCTGGACCCGCGCTATTCCACCCTGGCCGAGATGGCACGCGTGCTGGGCATGGACATCATCGCGGTGCCCAGCACCTTGAGGCCGAGCCTGGAGGCATTCATTCAGTCGGGCGGCAAGTTTCTCGGCCAGCCGGAAGGCGTGGACGCCCCGCCGTCGGTGGTGGACAGCCTGAGCCGGCCCGGCTGACGCGGGTAGCGCCACACGCAGCATTCACCGCCCTGCCCCCACACCATGAGCACCTCGATCCGCTACCTGCGCCTGTACCTGCACCGGCCTGCGCGCGCGGCCGGTGGGCAGGGCGCGCCAGCCGAGCCCGCCAGCCGCCGCGAGCCGATTGGCTACCTCTCGCAGTACGGCGACATCCTGCGCGTGTCGTTTGACGAGAGCTACATCCGCAACCCGCAGCGCCCCACGCTGTCGCTCAGCTACCAGGGTGCCGACGAGGCGGCCACACAGCAGATCCTCGCGTCGGCGCGCGATGCGCGGCTGGTGCGCACCGACGGGCGCTGGCCGGTGTACTTTCAGAACCTGCTGCCCGAGGGCCACAACCGCGACCGGTTGGCGCGGGAGCGCGGCTGCAGCCCGGACGACGAGTTCGAGCTGCTGGCCGCCGCGGGCCACGACCTGATGGGCGCGCTGGAGGTGGAGCCCGTGCCCGCGCAAGACGGCATCCCTGACGTGGTGCGGCACTGGCACACCACACAAGGGCTGGACGTGCTGGAGCCCGGGTTTGTGGAGTACCCGGTGGAAGACGCAGCGTCGCTGCCCGGCGTGGTCACCAAATTCAGCGCGGTGCAGGACGGTCGCCGCTACACCGTGCGTCGCCAGGGCGCGGCGGGCAGCGTGATCCTGAAGCTGCCCACCACCGCGCACCCGGACTTGGTGGCCAATGAATACACGGGCTACCAGCTGTGCAAGGCGCTGGGTCTGCACTGCGCAGACGTGAGCGTCATCACCCGCGCCGAGGCCGACCTGCCCGACGCCGTGCCGTTCGACGACATCCTGGCTGTGCAGCGTTTTGACCACCTGCCCGGCGGCGCGCGCGTGCACATGGAAGAGTTCAACCAGGTGCTGGGCTACACGCCGCGGCAAAAGTACGGCAAGGGCATCTTGCAGGACTGGGCCACGATGCTGCGCGTGCTCAACCGGCTGAGCCGCCAGCCGGTGTTGGACACGCGAGAGTTTCTGGCGCGCATGGTGGCCTTCATCCTGATGGGCAACACCGATGCGCACCTCAAAAACTGGGCGCTGGTCTACCCCGATGGGCGCGTGCCGCAGCTGGCGCCGGTGTACGACCCGGTGTGCGTGGCGGCGTTCTTCGACGGTGTGCCCGAGAGCCAGTACGCAGTCAACCGCGCCATCGACCGCACGCTGTGCGCGTTCAGCTGGAGCGACATGGAAGGCCTCATCAAATCCGCCGGGCTGCTGCGCGCGCCACGGCATTTGGCGCTGCTGCGCGATGTGGTGCAGCAGGCGCAGGCGCAATGGCCCGCGTTGCTGGAGACAGCGCCGCCTGCGATGCGGGCGACAGTGCTGGAGCGGTTGGCGGGCGGCGTGGCGTTGGCCGGGGGTGGGTAGAAACACGGGCGGCTGTGGCCACGAAGGGCTACCGCCTGAGATCGGCTGAGGTGACCTGTTCGTTGGGGGCGAGAGGGCGCGGCGCTCTGTGTTGAGCGTTGTGTTGCAGGGCGGCGGTGTGGGAGCAGCTGGGTGAAGGGCGGGTCTTTGAGGCTTGCGAAACCAAGGCCTGCCCAACGTCAATTGCTACTCTATCAATAGCAATAAACCATTACCAGTCAAGCGCTAGGTGCCAATTTCATTCGAATTTTCGCCACCAAACTCCGACGGGCCCACCCGGTCCCTCACTCCGCCATGCGCTTCGCCTCCTTGCGCTTTTCATAGCGACGCATCAGCGGTGTGACCGAGATGCCATGAACCAGCATCGACACCACGACCACCGCCAGCGTGATGGCCAGCAGCCGCTGCGCGATGACGGGGTGCAGGTCGTGGGTGATGGCGTACATCAGGTAGTACACCGAGCCGATGCCGCGGATGCCGAACCATGCGATCAGCCGCCGTTGCGACCGCTGCACGCGCACGCCCACCAGCCCGGCGTAGACCGACAGCGGCCGGATCACAAACAGCAGCAGCGGCACAAACCACAGCACCTCGGTGCCAAAGTCCACCACGGTGAGCAAAGCGCCCACCACTAGCACCACGGCCACTTCGGCAAGGCGCTCCAGCTGGGCGTTAAAGCGCTCGACGGATTCCATCAGGTAGCTTGGCAGCTCTTCGATGGGGGGCGTCTCGGGCGAGGACTCGGCGGCCTGCGCACCGTCGCTGGCCTTCTCCGCCTTCCCTGCCTTCCTGGCGGGCTCAGCTTCGTCAACAAGCCCCGGCGCCACCTCGGCCACCGGCTGCGCGGCCACGCGCCGCAGTGCCAGCCCCGCAGCAAACACGGCCAAAAAGCCGTAGGCGTGGCATAGCAAGGCCACCCCGTAGGCCAGCGCGATGAGGCCCAGCACCATGAACTCGTCCGGCCCCAGCGCCTCGCGCCGGCGGATGCGCAGGTACAGGATGGCTCGGCCCACCAAAGCGCCCAGCGCATAACCGATGCCCACGCCGCCCACCACAGCCCAGAGCACGTCCACTGTCCACCAGCGCCATCCGCCCTCGCCCAGGTCGTGCAGCGACAGCAGCCCCAAGCCCAGCATCACCATCGGGAAGGCCGTTCCATCGTTTAGCCCGCCCTCGCCCGTCAGCCCAAAGCGCAGCCGGTCGCGGTCTTGCGGGTCTGAGACCTGCACGTCGGATGCCAGCACCGGATCGGTGGGCGCCAAAATCCCGCCCAGCAGCACGGCGGCGCCCAGGGGCAGGTTCAGCAGCCATACGCCCACCGCAGTGATGGCCCCCACGGTGAGCAGCATCGACACCGTGGCCAGCTGCAGCGGAATGCGCCAGCGTGCGTCGCGCAGCGGCAGCTCCAGCTTCAGGCCTACAGTAAACAGCGAGATCAGGACAGCGATTTCAGTCAGGCGCTCGATCAACCCCGCGTCCTTGATCGGATCGAGCGTGAGCAGCCCCAAGCCCCAGGGGCCGATGCATACGCCCACGCCCAGGTACAGGATGGCCGAGCTGAGCGGGACCCGCGCAATGAACGAGCTGGTCAGCGTCATCACCACCAGCAGAAAGCCCACCAGCACAAAGCTGAGGGAGGAGATCAGCGCTTCGCTCATGGGTGGCACGCGCTCTGCGGGCGGGCGGCGGTGGCGTTGAAGAGCGTGCTACCAGGTGGGGCGGCGGCGTTGCGGGCGGCGCACCGGCAACACATCGTGGCCGCGGCCGGAGTGATGAATAAATCCGAGGGTGAATGCATGCGCCAGGGTGCAAGCCGCACGGCCGCCTGGCTGCCAGCGCGGGGCGCACGTGTGTGTCAGAACGCGCCGCGACTTGGGATGCATTGGCAAAAGCCGCGTCTGCATACCGCGCGCTACGTTGAAGCCTTGCTATCGATTCGGTAGCTTATAGCGCTTATAGGTCAAGCGCTGGCGGCCGATTTGATCAAAAATTTACGCGCCTGTGGGCCTAAGTGCGCCCACACACGGAACCGATGGTTTTCGATAGCCTCCATAGAAGGAATCCCCTCCATCATTCGTTCATTCACGCCCTTAGCGCGCACCCCGGATGACCGGGGCGCAAGACCCCTTGGCGTGGGAACCCACCCGCAGCCCCCGAAAGGACCCCATGGCAAAGATCCTGGAAGTGAAATACGAAGACCAGGCCGATGCCCACGTGTGCGAGGTGGCAAACGAGAATCGGGCCGACCTGTGCTGGCACGAGGTGCCCTACGCCACGCAGGCCAGCGGCGACGCGATATGGTTCTTTGTGACCTATGCCAACCAGGCGACCTTCAAGGTGCTGCGCGTCAAGCACGCCAGCCAGGCGGATCTGAAACTCTTCAAAGTGGCCACGCCTGAACTGGCGGGCTGGCGCACCAAGGACCATCTGCTGCGCGGCAAGCTCGGGTAGCGCGCCCCTTCCTCTGCGCGGATGAATCGTTGCGCGGTGTGAGCCGCGTGCGCCGGCTACCCGGGCGGCCTGCGGTGAGCGGCTGACGGTTGGGCAGCCCGCCCCCCATTCCCACGGTGACGTGCTCTTGAGCATCCCTGGGCACCGTCTGGCGCACAGGCCACAGCTTCGGCACCGGTCCGCGCGGTCCCGGTCTCGGTTCCATCGCATGCGCAATCCGCAAGCCCAGCGCTTCCACAACACGAAGCCTTAGCGCCCCGCCGGCAGCGTCGCCCGGCGTACCATGGCGCACTGGCGCCGGGCCTCCAGCCCCACACCCGGCTAACACTCCTGATTTGATAGCTAACAGCGCTTATACAACAAGCGCTGGCGGCCATTTTGACCCCAATTTCACCATGGCCGACGCCACCGACCTGCCCTCCGCCACCCCCAGCGGCCCCAGCACCACAGCCCGGCCCCAGC
>SDXZ01000285.1 GCA_004210805.1 Acidovorax sp. | reverse complement strand
GGCCTGCTGCTGGGTGTGGTCGAAGCCCTGGGCATGCACTTCAGCAGCCCCTCTCTCAAGATGCTGCTGAGCTATGCGGTGTTCATCGGCGTGCTCATCTGGCGCCCCAACGGACTGTTCTCCAAAAAATGACTTCTCTACATTCCAACAAGCCATGGCTGGCGCTGGCTGCGGGGGTGGCGGTTGTTGCCACCCTGCCGTGGCTGGTGTCCGAGTTCATGGCCTCGGTGCTGCTCAGTTGCCTGATGTACATCGCGCTCGCCACGAGCTGGTCGCTGTTCTGCGGCGCCACGCGCTACCTGTCGCTGGCCACCTCGGCCTTCTTCGGCATCGGGGCGTATGCCAGCGCCACGCTGCTGAATGTGCTGCCCTGGCCGCTGGTGATCGCGGCCGGCGCGCTCATCGCGGCGGTGGTGGCCATCGTGATGGGGGCGGCGGTGCTGCACCTGCGCGGCACCTATTTCGCGGTGCTCACCTTCGGCATGACGGAGCTGATCCGCCACGCCGTGACCTTTGTCGAAAAGCAGGTCTCAGGCACGGTGGGCCGCGTGCTCACCGTGGTGCCCAGCAACGAGACGGTGTACCTCACGGTGCTGCTGATCGCGGCGGCGGCCATTGCCACATCGATCGCGGTAAAACGCAGCCGCTTCGGCCTGGCGCTCTCGGGCATTGGCGCGGACGAGCAGCGCGCACAGACGCTCGGGGTGGACACGCGGCTGGCCAAGATCACGGGCTTCGGCATTACGGCCGCGTTTGCGGGCGCCGTGGGCGCGGCCATGGCTGTGCGCTGGACCTACATCGAGCCGGCCGCCGTGTTCAGCCCCTTCATCGGCTTTCAGACCGTGCTGATCGCGCTGATCGGCGGGGCGGCCAGCATTGGCGGGCCGGTGCTGGCAGCCATTGTTTTCAGCCTGCTGGCCGAGACGCTGCGCCTGCAGCTGCCCTACGGCTACATGATGGTGCTGGGGCTGCTGCTGATCCTGTGCGTGATGTACTTGCCCAACGGGCTGGCCACGCTGTGGCAGCGCAAGCGGGCGGCCACGCCTGCCACACCTGCCACTGAGGCCGGCCATGTGTGAGGCACTCTTGACCATCGACAGCGTGACCGTGCGCTTTGGGGGGCTGACCGCCGTGGACGGCGTGAGCGCCACGCTGCATGCGGGCGAGCTCGTCGGCATCATCGGCCCCAACGGCGCGGGCAAGACCACCTTCTTCAACGCCATCTCGGGCGTGCAGCCCCCCACCTCGGGCACGCTGCACTGCGGGGGCGACGACCTGACCGGCAAGGGGCCGCACCACTATGCGGCCCACGGCATCGCGCGCACCTTCCAGACGCCGCGCGTGTTCCCGGACATGACGGTGCGCGACAACGTGCGCTTCGGCATGCAGTTCGCGGGCCGCCACCGCCAGGGGCCTGTGGGCCTGCGCAATGAGGACGAGATCCTGGCCATGCTGGGCCTGTCAGCCCTGGCCGACCGACCCGCCGCCGACGTGACACCGTCGCAGCAGCGCCTGCTGGAGATCGGCATGGCCCTGGGCACGCGACCACGCCTGCTGCTGCTCGACGAGGTGGCCGCCGGCCTGACAGAGGCCGAGGTCGACGCCATGGCCCAACGCATCCGCCGCCTGCGCGATGACTGGGGCCTCACAGTGGTGTGGATCGAGCATGCGGTGACCACCCTGCTCAAGTACGTGGAGCGCGTGCTGGTGCTGCACCAGGGTCGCAAGATCGCCGACGGCACGCCGGCCGAGGTGGTGCGCAACCCGGAGGTGATCGAGGCCTACCTGGGCGACGAGATGGGCACACAGGCAATGCCCGAAGGAGCCACGGCATGAGCGGCGCACACCTCACGGTACAAGGCCTGACCACGGGCTACAACGGCTTCCAGGTGCTGCAGGACCTGTCGCTCGAAGCCCAGCCCGGCATCACGGTCATCGTTGGCCCCAACGGTGCGGGCAAGACCACGCTGCTCAAGGCCCTGGCCGGGCTGCTGCCGCGCCAGGGCGCGGTACTGCTCGACGGCCAGGCCGTGCCCGCGATGAATGCGACGGCCTGCGTGCAGCGCGGCCTGGCCCTGGTGGCCGAGGGCCGCCAACTATTCCCGCAGATGACGGTGACCGAGAACCTGGAGCTTGGCGGCTGGCTGGTGCCTTCGCGCGCACGTACCGAACGTCTGCACCAAGCCTTCGAAGACTTCCCGCGCTTGAAGGAACGCGCCCAGCAACTGGCCGGCACCATGAGCGGTGGCGAGCAGCAGATGGTGGCCGTGGCCCGCGCCATGATGAGCGGCCCGCGCCTGTTGATGCTGGACGAGCCCTCACTGGGCCTGGCGCCGCGCATGGTGGATGAGCTGCTGGCCATCGTGCAGCGCATCGCGGCGCAGGGCGTCACCGTGCTCATGGTGGAGCAGAACGTGCGCAAGGCGCTGCAGGTGGCGCAGCGCGGGTATGTGCTGGAGCGCGGGCGCATCGTGGCGTCTGGCGATGCGGTCACGCTGCTGCAGTCTGATGTGGTGCGCCAGGCTTATCTGGGCGTGGCTTGACCCTCTGTTCGTATGCAAACCCCGAGTTCAAGGCCTACGCCCTACCCCGTCCAGACCGCGCTGGTCGAAGCCTCGGCGCTGCCACCCAGTGCTTTTCGACAAACGGTGCGAGAGACCGACAGCGCCGCGGATTCACAAAATTTTGTTTGTTCTTTCATGCCATTCAGGAGCTATTCATGACTGCCATTTCCATGCTGATTAACGGCGAGCGCGTGCAAGCCAACGGCGGCGCCACATTTGAACGCCGCAACCCGCTCGACGGCTCCATTGCCACCACTGCGCCTGCCGCCACCGTGGCCGACGCGGTGGCGGCGGCCGACGCCGCCGCCAAGGCGTTCCCGGGCTGGTCGGCCCTGGGGCCCAACGCTCGCCGTGCCCTGCTGCTCAAGGCCGCGCATGCACTCGAAGCCAAGGGCGATGCGTTTGCCGCCGCCATGGCCGCAGAGACCGGCGCCTCGGGCCTGTGGGCCGGCTTCAACGTGCACCTGGCGGCAGGCCTGCTGCAGGAGGCCGCTGCGCTGACCACGCAGATCGCCGGCGAGGTGATCCCGTCCGACATGCCCGGCAGCCTGGCCATGGGCGTGCGCCAGGCCGCGGGCGTGGTGCTGGGCATCGCGCCGTGGAACGCGCCCATCATCCTCGGCGTGCGCGCCATCGCCACCCCGCTGGCCTGCGGCAACACGGTGATCCTGAAGGGATCGGAGCTGTGCCCCGCAACGCACGGCCTGATCATCGAAGCGCTGCAAGAAGCTGGCCTGCCCCCGGGCGTGGTGAACTTCGTCACCAACGCGCCTGCTGACGCGGGCGCCGTGGTCGAGGCCATCGTCTCCCATCCGGCAGTGCGCCGCGTCAACTTCACCGGCTCCACCAAGGTGGGCCGCATCGTGGCGCAGACCTGTGCCAAGTACCTCAAACCGGTGGTGCTGGAGCTGGGCGGCAAGGCCCCGCTGCTGGTGCTGGACGACGCCGATATCGACGCCGCGGTGGCGGGCACCGTGTTCGGCGCCTTCGCCAATTCGGGGCAGATCTGCATGTCCACCGAACGCATCATTGTGGACAACCGCATTGCCGATGAGTACGTCACCAAGCTGGGCGAACGCGCCAAAGCCCTGCCATTGGGCGACCCACGCAAAGGCCCGGTGGTGCTCGGATCGGTGGTGGACATGGCGACGGTGGAGCGCTGCAACGCGCTCATCGACGACGCACTGGCCAAGGGCGCCACACTGGTGTGCGGCGGCAAGAGCGACAACACGCTGATGCCCGCCACGGTGCTCGACCACGTGACGGCCGACATGCTGATCTACCGCGAGGAGTCGTTTGCACCAGTCAAGCCGGTGGTGCGGGTCAACGGCATGGAAGAAGCGATTGCCTGTGCGAACGACAACGAGTTCGGCCTCTCGGCTGCCGTGTTCAGCCGCGATGTGGCAAAGGCCTGGAATGTGGCGGCGCGCATCGAGTCGGGGATCTGCCACATCAATGGGCCGACCGTGCATGACGAGGGGCAGATGCCGTTTGGGGGGGTGAAGAGTTCGGGGTATGGGCGGTTTGGG
>SDXZ01000284.1 GCA_004210805.1 Acidovorax sp. | reverse complement strand
GCCGCCCACCAGGAACATGGCCGCCGTGCCCGCCACGGAGAGGAACTTCATCAGCAGGGGCGCCGCGCGGAGGATGCCCGCGCCCAGGGCGCGCTGGAAGCCGCCGGCCTGGCGGCTCAGATACAGCCCCGCGTCGTCCAGCTTCACGATGCCCGCCACGAGCCCGTACACGCCCACCGTCATGATGAGGGCGATGCCGAACCGCGAACACCATGCTCGGCACTGGGGTTTGCCCTTTGGACTGAAGTCGCCTACCTCAAAGCGTGAAGCGGGCGAGCATTTCGCATGCAGCGATCTAAGAGCCTGTTGAATTGGAGCGCTACGCGAGGCGGCGCAGCATGAGGCCGGTCATCGCGATGTGGATAAAGGTTTCGGACGAGTGCTCGTGACGCTCGTAGTCGCGAGCCAGGCGCCGCTGGCGCGTCAGCCACGCGTTGGTGCGCTCCACCACCCAGCGGCGCTTTTGCACGACGAAGCCCTTGTCCTCCTCGGCGCGCCGGACAATCTCCACCTCCAGTCCGGCCTCCTTCGCGGCGTCCGCCACCACGGGCCCTTGGTAGCCCGCATCCGCCCAGACCTTGTTCAACGAGGGGAAGTCTTCGGAGGCACGCGGCAGCACCGCACCTGCCGCGGCATCCCGGTCCTGCAGGTCGGCGGTCGTCACCCAGGCCAGGAGCACCAGTCCCAGCACATCCACGAGCAGGTGACGCTTGCGGCCCTTCACCTGCTTGCCCGCGTCGTAGTCTCGGCTGTCGGCTTCCTCGGAAGCCTTCACCGATTGGCTGTCCATGATTCCCGCCGTCGGCGCGAGAACACGCCCTTCCGCCTGCCGCACCTTGCCCCGCAGCGCATCGTGCACGCGCTTCCAGGTGCCGTCCTTCTTCCACAGTCGGAAGTAGTGGTAGACGCTCTGCCAGTCGGGCAGGTCGTGCGGCAGAAAGCGCCACTGCACGCCCGTCCGCGTCACATAGAGGATGGCATTCACCACCTCACGGCGCGGGTGCACCTGCTCCTTGGGGCCACCACCGACGGCGCCAACGAACGGCTCGATAAGGGCCCACTGCTCGTCCGTCAGGTCGCTCGGATACGGCGTGCGCGAGGGCATTGGGAGGTCCGGCATCTTGTTCCTTCAACGCCCTGGTCCGCTCGCTCCATTTCAACAGGTTCTAAGAGATGCGGGCGCGCGCCTTCGTGGTTGCCGAGTAGTTCTGCGGAATCGCCCGGAAGCGGGTGGTTCGAGTGGGCGACTCCGGATTCTAACAGAGCCAAGGAAGTTGTAATTTCACTGGGAACTCGACTTTGTCTGCATAAGTCTGCATCGAAGCGCCTCATTGTACATGGCTATGAAGTAAGGACGCAGAGGACGATTGAGTTGCTCATGTTCGGAAACAATCGGTGAAATATCTGAGTCCCCAAGACGCCCTATGAAAACGAGCCATCCAAGTAGATGGGGAGTCGTTTGGATTCGCTGGGACTCAAGCGTTGTGGCGGCAAGCTGACGTGCCTTTTGGTCATCAGTCAGAAAGGCTTGTTGGGTCTTCTTTGCAAGGGCGATTGCTGCGAGTTCTCCCTTGCTGAGATTTCTTCGCTTCTCCAAAATCTGAACTTCCTGCAAGTCCTCTACGTCGAGGGCATAATTCTGAAAATGTCCTGCGGATCGTGCCTCTTTAAGTCGACGCTGAAGCTCCATGTCGGAAGCATCAATGCTTGAGCGGGGCTTGTGGAGGCACTCGTACAGTACAAAATCAGTTAATGAAAAAGAGCATCCGGCTACCGTTCCAGTGTGGTGAAGGAGTCGGGAGGATAGGACATTCCAGACTGCACAGGTGTCTGCGACAATCAATTTGTGGAATTTGCTCACATCAAGAGTCATGGCTGTGTGACCACCCAAAGAGTTTGCCGATAGCCCAAAGCTCTTTTTCTTGAACCAGCATCATTTCCGCTAGGCGTCCAAGCGAGATTACGCCCTGGTGGTATGCATCAAAACATAGCTTGGCGTAGTGTGTGGATATTCCTCGGCGCAGCAGTTCTGTCTTTGTTTGTCTTCCTCGTCCCGAAAGTGTTGAAGGGAGTTCGGGGTCAATCTTGGAGCCCTTGGGAATGCTTGTCCCCCTGAGGTCGTCCGCAGCGGTTTCCGTTAGGATGCCCTCCCGCATTAGTGCAAAAACGAGTGTGTCCGTATTTACGCGCATGCGGTCTGCGAAGTCTGCGATGGAGTCTTGGGTTAAGGGAGTCGAGGCAATTTTTGCCAGTGCCTCTGCGGGCACCAGGAGGTTTCCTGCGAATGTATTTGCGCGAATCTCAACGAGGTCTTTGCGATCCCATTTTTTGAAAGAGACAACAAAGTCTTCCTTGTCGTCCAGAATGGAGTGCCCTACCTCGTGGGCTGCTGTGAATCGCTGCCGATATACATCCTCGGAGTAATTCACCAGGACGCATTTCCCGGCCGTGGGATGTTTTATGAAAATGCCGGAAATGTTTGAGTTGTCGAGGCGTCGCCGGAATATGTGGATTCCCATGCGGCGAAAATCATGAAAAACGTCAGCAGGGATTTCGTGCGATTTGTATCCGAGAAATGCCCGGAGTGCCTTGGAGGCCTCGACTGCGTGGCCTTTGTAGAATGTGCCTCTCTTGGTGAAGTCGAATGCCTGCTGAGGCACGCGACCTAACTCTCCCTCAAGGAACGACTCATTCTCGCACAGAAATAAGAACTCCTGTATGGACCAGCGATCGGGCACGGAGAGGTCGCCCCCGAATCGCCTGAAAAGGTTCTCTGTCTGCTCGAATGGGGCGAGCTTTTCATTTGAGATGAAGAAATTGAAGTCACACTTGTAATAGTCGGCTAGAATGAGGACCTGATCCCCTGACGGGGGGCGCTCAGCTTTTTCGAGCGCAGCCAGGGCATCGGCGGAGATTCCTGTTGATTCGGCCACCTGAGAGAGTGAGGTGTCGAACTGTCGTCGGTAGCGCAGTAATTTGTCTGCAAAGATTTTCAGGTCGAGCGGCATTGTGGTGGCGAGGGTTGGAGTGCGAGGTGAAGTATAGGGGCGCCCCGGCGAATGGTTGATTTGCGCGCCTAGGTGACTCTTGCCCTGCGTCCATGATTTTCTATCAGAGCCCGGCCATCTACCTCTCCACGATTGAGCATGCTCTCAATGCTAAGATAATTTTGTAGGCCGTACGAGGGCGGGGCGCATGAGCGTGTCGGTGCCGAGAGTGGCGCCGCGCTGCGTCGGTCTGTTGGGGAGCCTGCTTGTAGGTTGTCGAAGTCGCTGGCTTGGTATCTTCCGACCAATTGAGTCCTAGTGAGGGCATGCTCTATTGTCGGGATGGCCTCTGTCCAACTGCGCAAACTGGGTGAGGCATGGCGCGCTTCCTTGGAGGAGATAGTCGCGGGATGGGGGCCTGAATAAGCGCCACGCCGCAGAGGCCTACGTGGCAGACCTGCTGTTAAGTAAGTCGCCAGAAATTCCAGAACGAATCTGGGTCTCGCACTCCAGAAATTGCCCTGCCGTCGTCTTGGAGCTTTGGGCTACCTATGTAGACGGGAAGCGCAAGAGCATCAGTCCGATGGCAGCGAGACTGTTGGAGGACGAATGTGAGCTGGCTAGGCGAAGCTAATGCGCTAGGGACAGCAGCGCGTCTCGCAGGGCGCGTGGCACTAAGCTGCTCTGTAGCAGAGTCTGGCCCGTACGCTGGGAGCATAGGTGCCGAACCCGAGTGGCCTGATGAGGGCAATAGGCTTCGGCGTGGCCTGCGAGGCTTGCTCTGCTTCTTGTCAGTAGCGGACGATCCTTGCTGCTTCCATCACAACTCGGTGCCTGCGGAACCAAGCTCCCAGCGCCAGCTCTTGCGCTCGGAGGTGCGCTACTTCTTCGCGCCCCGGCCCTTCACCAGCTTCTGGCCCAGGGTGAAGAGCAGCACCAGCACGGCACCGGCGCCCAGGCCCACCGCGGCGTTGAGCAGCATGGGGGCGAGCCCGCCCAGGAGCTTGCCCACGCCCGGGACGGCCGCGGCCCACGCGGTGAAGGACTCCTCCGCGTGGTGCAGGCTGGAGATGCCGTGCACGAGGATGCCGCCGCCCACCAGGAACATGGCCGC
>SDXZ01000283.1 GCA_004210805.1 Acidovorax sp. | reverse complement strand
CACCCGCCAGCACCGCCACCGAGCGCCCCGCCCCTGTGGGCTTTGGCGAAGCCCTGCGGTTCTGGCTCAAGCTCGGTTTCATCAGCTTTGGCGGGCCGGCCGGGCAGATCGCCATCATGCATGCCGAGCTGGTGGAGCGACGCCGCTGGATCAGCGAACAGCGCTTTCTGCACGCACTCAACTACTGCATGCTGCTGCCCGGCCCCGAGGCACAGCAGCTGGCCACCTACATCGGCTGGCTGCTGCACCGCACCTGGGGCGGCATCGTGGCGGGCGCCTTGTTTGTGCTGCCGTCACTGTTCATCCTGATTGCGCTGTCGTGGGTGTATCTGCGTTTTGGCGACGTGCCGGTGGTGGCGGGCATCTTCTATGGCATCAAGCCCGCGGTGACGGCGCTGGTGCTGCATGCCGCGCACCGCATCGGCACGCGGGCGCTCAAAAACGGGTGGATGTGGGGCATCGCAGCCGCATCTTTCATCGCCATTTTTGCGTTTGACACGCCCTTCCCGGCCATCGTGCTGGCCGCGGGCCTCATCGGCCACTTTGGCGCACGGCGCTGGCCCGCTGTGTTTGCACTGGGTGGTGGCCATGCCAATGCGCACAAGGGCTACGGGCCCGCGCTCATCGACGACGACACGCCCACGCCCGAGCACGCACGCTTTTCGCGCAACCACTTGGCCAAGGTGCTGGGCGCCGGCCTGGTGTTGTGGCTCGCGGCCATGGCCGTACTGGTGGCCACGCAGGGCTGGCAGGGCACGCTCACGCAGATGGGCTGGTTCTTTACCAAGGCCGCGCTGCTCACCTTTGGCGGCGCCTATGCTGTGCTGCCCTATGTGTACCAGGGAGCGGTGGAGCAGTACCAGTGGCTCAGCGGCCTGCAGATGATCGATGGCCTGGCGCTGGGCGAGACCACCCCCGGCCCGCTGATCATGGTGGTGGCGTTTGTGGGTTTTGTGGGTGCCTGGCTGCAGCAGGTGTGGGGGCCTGATGCGGTGTTCGCTGGCGCCGCCGCGGGCGCGGTGGTCGTGACCTTCGTCACCTTTTTGCCTTCGTTCATCTTCATCCTGGCCGGCGGCCCGCTGGTCGAGGCCACCCACGGCAAGCTCGGGTTTACCGCACCGCTCTCGGCCATCACTGCCGCCGTGGTGGGCGTGATCCTGAACCTGGCGCTGTTTTTTGCGTACCACCTGCTGTGGCCACAAGGCTTTGGTGGCCGGTTTGACGCGGTGTCGGCCGTGGTTGCCGTGGCGGCCGGGGTGGCGCTGTTCCGCTTCAAGATTGGCGTGCTGCCGCTGCTGGGCGCCTGTGGCGCGGTGGGGCTGGCGGTGACGCTTCTCAAGCCGTACCTCGTCTGAAGCCGGTCCCCAGAGCGCGGATTCCTCCAGTATTTTTTATAAAGGCTCCCACCATGCAAGCACGCCCCCAAGCCCTCCCCTTTGACCCAGCCACGCTGCCGGGTCTGTCCGAAAAGCTGCTGCGCAGCCACCACCAGAACAACTACGGCGGCGCGGTGTCGCGGCTCAATGCCATCCGCGGGCAACTCGCTGATCTGGCCTTCGCCTCGGCTCCCGGCTTTGCACTCAACGGCCTCAAGCGCGAGGAACTGATCGCGGGCAATTCGATGCTGCTGCACGAGCTCTACTTTGGCAGCCTGGGCGGCGCTGGTATGGCGCCTGCCCCCGGCATGCAGCTGGCGCTGGCTGCTAGCTTTGGCAGCGTGGAGCGCTGGCGCGAAGAGTTCGTCGCCATGGGCAAGGCGCTGGGCGGCGGCTCCGGCTGGGTGCTGCTAGTGTTCCAGCCGCGCGAAGGCACGCTCGTCAACCAGTGGTCTAGCGACCACACCCAGGTTGCAGCGGGGGGTGTGCCCATCCTCGCGCTCGACATGTACGAGCACGCCTACCACCTCGACCACGGCGCGGCAGCGGGCGCCTATGTGGATGCGTTCATGGCCAATATCCACTGGACCGCGGTCTACGAGCGCTATCAACACGCCGTACATGCCGCGAGCGAAGGGCTGCAAGCGTCCATTCAAGACGCGCAAGCGGCGACACAACTCATCGATGTACGCCGCGCCGGTGTGTACGAGGCGGCCACCACGGCCATCCCCAATGCCCGTTGGCGCGACCCTGCCGCCATCGACACCTGGGCTCCTGAGCTGTCTGCCAGCGAAGCCGTGGTGGTGTACTGCGTTTACGGCCATGAAGTTGGCCGCTCGACCGCGTTGCGCTTGCGCGCCGCGGGCTTTGACGCGCGGTTTCTGCAAGGTGGCATGGACGGCTGGGTAGCCTCCGGCAACGCCGTTTGTGCCAAGGCGGAGGCGCTGCAGGCTGGATGAATCGGAGGCAGCGATGGCTGTGTTCCGCTGCGCGACTGGCCGTTGAACCCGACGGTTTGCAGGCGCAAGCTGCGCACATCCGCCATCGCCCCAAATATCAATTGCTATTAATTTGGTAGCTTTAGAGGCTTATGGAATAAGCGCTAGAGGCCAAAAATACTAAAAATCGGCTATTTGATCAGCCCAAGCACGTCCTTGAATGCCGGGTGTTCACAACTCCCCAGCCATTCGAACGCCACCATCTCGGTCGTCACCAGCTCGGCGCCGGCACCGGCCAGGCGGTCGAAGGCCGCATCGCGGTTGCGCTCGGTGCGCGAGCCGCAGGCGTCGGTCACGACCCACACCTCGAACTCATCCTCCAGCAGGTCCAGCGCCGTCTGCAGTAAGCACACATGGGCTTCGCAGCCGGCAATCACGATGGTGCCGCGCTCGTCGCCCTGGGTGGCGGGCTTTTGCAGGTGCTTGGGCAGGCTGCGCGCGTTGCCGCCCTGCTGGGGCTTGGCGGGTGGGCGCAGCCACTCGCCCAGGCCTTCTTCGGCAGCGCTGAACTGCATCTTGGCGAGGGTCTTCTCGCACAGGGCGCGCAGCGCAGGGTCGTTGGCGCCCAGGCGCGAGGGGTTTTGCTCGGTGCCCCACACGGGCACATCCAGCATGCGGGCGATCTCGGCCAAGCGGCGGGCGTTGGCCAGCACGGCGGGGCCTTCAAAGATGGCGGGCATCAGGCGCTCCTGGTAGTCGACCAGGACAAGTTGGGATTCAGTGGCGTCAAGCAGCATGGGTGGGGGGCCGCGCGGGGCGGCAGTTCGCGGAAATGCCGGCATTGTCGCAGCCTGGCCTGGCTCGGCCACCCGGGCGGATGCCGGGCCTGCAAGCCGCAGCGCCTGCGGCAGGTTCGAAATTCAGGAGGAAGGCTGCAGGCGCAAGAGTTGGCCCTGCGGGCTGTCCGTCAATAGATAGAGCAGCCCGTCCGGCCCCTGGCGCACGTCGCGCAGGCGCTCGCCGTTGCCCTGCAGCAGTTTTTCCTCGCGCAGCACCTTGCCCTGGCCCACTTGCAGACGGTGCAGCGTGCCGAACTTCAGCGAACCGATGAACAGGCTGCCCTTCCAGGCTTCGCCGTATTTGCTGCTGGTCAAGAACACCATGCCCGACGGGGCGATGGACGGCACCCAATAGTGCAGCGGCGGCTCCATCCCGGCCTTGACCGTGCCTTCGCCAATCTTGCCGCCCCCGTAGTTCTCGCCATAGGTGACCACCGGCCAGCCGTAGTTGCGGCCGGGCTGCGGCAGATTGACTTCGTCGCCGCCCTGCGGGCCGTGCTCGTGCATCCACAGCTTGCCGTCGGGCGCAAGCGCAGCGCCCTGCGGGTTGCGGTGGCCGTAGCTCCAGATTTCTGGCAATGCGCCTGGTTGCTGGCGGAAGGGGTTGTCCGCTGGCACCGCGCCGTCGGGCGTAACGCGCACGATCTTGCCGTGGTGGTTGTCGAGTTTCTGGGCGTCATCGCGGCGCTGGTAGCGCTCACCCAGGGTCAAAAACAGATTGCCGTCTGCCGCCTGCACGATGCGGCAGCCAAAGTGCTGAGAGCTCGAGACCTTGGGGCGCTGGCTGAAGATGACCTTGACCTCCTCCAAGCTGCGGCCATCGGCCGAGAGCGTGGCCCGCGCCATCGCCGTGCTGTTGCCCGAGGCGCCGGCAGCTGCGGGCTCAGAGAAGCAAAAAAAGATGCGCCGGTTGCGCGCAAAGGCTGTGTCGACCACCACATCCAGCAGCCCGCCC
>SDXZ01000077.1 GCA_004210805.1 Acidovorax sp. | reverse complement strand
GAGCGGTTCTACCACCCGCACAGAAACCACTTAAAATTGGACTACCTCAGCGCGGTTTATTCAAGGAGCGACAGGGCTTAAGGGCTACGCAAACTGTCCGGCAAACCGGGGCAAACCCATACAGCTTTCCCTCGCTCAATTGTTGCAATATGGGTTGTCATCTGGCCTCATTCCGGGCGCACAGGATCCTGTACAGCCTGGTCAAGCCCTTCATGCTGAACGGCATGGGGTTCTCAATCCAGTGAAGCATCGCCGAGGCAGCCCTGCAGTGCCCTCTTCTCTATCCGGGCCTTACTTTACAATTAGGCGGCATCTATATGCCATCGGCGGCTCTAACTCACTCACGGCTTCGCCGCGGCGGCCTGGGCGGCCTTGTTGCGGTCCCGCTCGGCCCGGTATTTGCCGGCAAACACGCGGACCTCTTCGTAGGACACGTAGCCGTCCCGGTCCGTGTCAGCGTCTTCAAACGCTGCGGCGAGGCGGGGGAACAGCTTCACCTCGCTACGGCTGAGCTTGCCGTCGCCGTCAAAGTCGAGCATCTTGAAATCGCGCATGGCTTTGACTTCGCCTTTGGTCAGCCCGGCCTGGGGTTCGGCGGTGGCGCTGGCGGCAGGTTGGGAGCGCGGCGGGGCGGCGGGCGTTTGCGCGACGGACGGAGTGGCAGCCGCCGCCACCGTCACTGCTACTCCGACGGCGCAGGCCACGAGGGAAATTCTGTTGCGCAAACTAGCTCCTTCAATGCGGGATCGATCACGATGTTTGCACAGTTGGGCGTGCGCAGGCCGATTGAAACCGCGGCTTTGCAGGCTTTCACGGGCCGTTGCAGAGGCTTTGCAGAACTTTTCGTCACGCGGCGGCGGCTGGCCGTCGATATGAACGCCGCTACCCGGCTATTCAACCGCCGGGAGTTGCGGGTTCGATATCCCGCTGTTCACATGCCCCGCCGGCACGTGGCGTGCCGCCGACGCCACATGGCTGCGCTGGTCGTCAAAGAAAAAGTCGGGTTCGAATTCGCGCAGGAACGGGCCTTTTTCCAGCCCGCCCAGAAACATCGCCTCATCCACAGTGATGCCCCAGTCCAGCAAGGTGCGCACCGCGCGTTCGTGGGCCGGGGCGCTGCGGGCGGTGACCAGGGCCGTGCGGATGCGCATCGTCTTGGAGGCGTCGGCCTGCTGCTGCAGCCGGTGTAGCGCGGCCAGCAGTGGCTTGAAAGGCCCACCGGCCAGTGGCTGGGCGGCCTTGGTGACTTCATTGGCCTGAAAGGCGGGCAGGCCGCCTTCCTGGTAGATGCGCTCGGCCTCGTCAGAGAACAGGACGGCATCGCCGTCGAACGCGATGCGCACTTCGTGGGGGTAGCGGTCACCTGCAGGGGTGGAATCGGTCATCACCCGCGCGGCGGGGAATCCGATGCTCAGCGCCTGCTGCACGTCCTCCTCATTGGCCGACAAAAACAGGTGCGAGCCCAGCGGCCGCAGGTAGGCAAAGGGATTGCGCCCGCGCGTGAACACGCCGCGTTCGATGCGCATGCCGGCTGCCTGTGCCGAGGCGAAGACACGCATGCCACTGGCCGGGTCGTTGCGCGACAGCATGACCACCTCCACGCGCTGCACATCGGCCGTGTTGAAAGCCAGCAGCTTGCGCACCAGCGGCAGGGCGATGCCGGGCCGTGCGGGCTGGCGGACCAGTTCGAGCTGGCGGCGCATGTAGCCGGCCTCGTCGCCGGACTCGAAAATGCGGTTTTCTTCCTCCAGGTCGAACAGCGCGCGTGAGGAGATCGCCACGACCAGCTTGTCGTCCAGGGTGACCGCCATCAGGATGCTCCGTTGCCGTAGTTCAACGTGCCGAATGCGACGCGCCGCCAAGATACGGTGCGGGCGCTTGGCGTGCGTACGCTGGTGGCGATCACTTTGTGCGCTGCGAGCGCGCGGCAGGGGGAGCCGCCGATTGAGAGGTATTTCATTTCACAAACTGGTTGAGCTGAATGATTGGCAACAGCACGGCCAGCACGATCAGCATGACGATCAGGCCCATGCCCACGATGAGCAGGGGCTCCAGAATCGTGGCCAGCGCCATGGCGCGGCGCTGCACCTCGGTGGACAGTTGGCGAGCTGCGCGCTGCAGCATCACCGGCAGCTGGCCGGTTTGCTCGCCCAGCCTTGCAAACATCGACAGCAGGCCCGGAAAGCGCTTTTTTTGCGCCAGGGCTGAAGCCAGCGGGGCGCCTTCGCGCACCAGCACGAGTGCATCCAGCGCATCGGCGCGCAGCGCGCGGTTGCTCAGCGTTTCGGCGGCGGCCTGCAGGGCCTTGAGGATGGGCACCCCCGCGCCTGACAACATGGCCAGCGTGCCGGCAAAGCGCGCCGCGTTGTAGCCGCGCGCGAGCTTGCCCACCAAGGGCAGATTGAGCCACGCTGCATCGAAGCGTTCGCGCACCGAGTCGATGGTCAGCGCCCATCGCGCCCCGGCGCCCAGCACCACCAGCGCCACCAGCATGGCCCAGCCATAGTTGCGCACAAAGGCACTGATGCCGAGCATCGCCACGGTCAGGAACGGCAGCGCGCGCTTGGTGCCCGCGAACACGCTGGCCACCTGCGGCACCACATAGCCGACGAGGAACAGCACGATCACGATGGCGACGATGGTCACGATGGCGGGGTACAGCGCCGCGCCCATCAGCTTGGCCTTGAGCGCCTGGCGTTCTTCGAGGTCGTCGGCCAGCCGCTCGAGCACCAGGCCCAGATCGCCGCTGTGCTCGCCTGCGCCGATCACCGCGCAATAGATGTCAGAGAACTCGCGCCGGTGCTGCGACAGCGCCCGCGCAAAGGTGGAACCGGCGTTGACCTCGGCCCGCAAGGCGGCGACCAGATGGCGCTGGCGTTCGTCCTCGGCCTCTTCAGACAAGGCGGTGAGCGCACGTTCCAGCGGCAGGCCCGAGGACACCAGCCCGGCGAGCTGGCGCGTCCAGATGGACAGTGCGGTGGCGCCGAACACCGGGCGGGTGAAAAGGCGCTGGTTGAGGCTGGGCGCGCCGCCGTGGGTCGACTGGCCCGTCTGCACCAGCTCTACCACCAGCGGCACCAGGGCCTGGGCCCGCAGCAGGCCCCGCGCGGCCTTGGCGGTGTCGGCCTCCATGAGGCCCTTGCGGGTCTGGCCCTGGGCGTCCAGGGCTTCAAAGGAAAAAGCGGGCATGCGGGCGTGGACTTCGGCGTGAGAGGGCGGTCGGTGGGCCGGGCGCCTTTTGCAGGGCGATGACCGGCAGAGCGTTCGGTAGCCTGAGATGGTAGCCGCTACCCGTTGCTCACTATTCGCGGGGGACCGGCTGGTGCGCGATGAGGGCTTACGGGCACCCGAGGTCAGAGGCACCCGCTGGGGAAGTCCGGACGCTGCGGAGGTCGAGCCGAGCCACCGAACTTGAGGACGGCCGACGCGTAACGTCGTTGTGAGCCGTATCAGGCTGCCACTGCCGGCCCGCCAGCCACCAGCGCCGCATGGGCTTGCGCTGCAATCTCCAGCGAGCGCAGCCGCAGCGCCGGGTCGTACACATCGCTCACCAGCATGAACTCGTCGGCCTGCGTGGCCTCGGCCAGTTGCGCGAGGCCCGCATGCACCGTCTCAGGCCCGCCGATGACGGCCGCTGCCAGGAAATCGCCAATGGCCGCACGCTCCTGCGGTTGCAGGCGGGCAGCAAAATTCTCGATGGGAGGCAGCAGGCGGCGCCGGTCGCCCGTCAGGATGCCCAGCACGCGCTGGTAGGTGCTGCTGGCCAGGTACTCGGCCTCGTCATCGGTGGGGGCGGCGATCAGCGGCACGCCGATGGCGAGGTACGGTTTGGGCCACGCAGCGGACGGGCGGTACAGGTTGCGGTACAGGTCGATGGCCTGGTGCAGCAGGCGTGGCGCAAAGTGCGACGCAAACGCATAGGGCAGCCCGCGCTCCGCCGCCAACTGCGCCGAGAACAGGCTGGAGCCCAGCAGCCAGATGGGCACATTGGTGCCCGCACCCGGCATGGCAATCAGCCGCTGGCCCGGAACCTCGGGGGCCAGCAGGCGCTGCAGCTCGGCAACGTCCTGCGGAAAGTCGTCGGCCGTCTCCACCCGGCTGCGGCGCAGCGCGCGCATCGTGGCGGGGTCGGTGCCAGGCGCGCGGCCCAGGCCCAGGTCGATGCGGCCCGGGTACAGCTCGGCCAGCGTGCCAAAGGCCTCGGCCACCACCAGTGGCGCATGGTTGGGCAGCATCACACCGCCGGAGCCCACGCGGATGCGCGAGGTGCCGCCTGCGATGTGACCCACGAGCACGGCGGTGGCCGAACTGGCAATGCCCGACATGTTGTGGTGCTCGGCCAGCCAGTAGCGGGAAAAACCCAGCCTTTCGGCGTGCTGGGCAGTGCGCAGGGCGATCTGCAGGGCTTCGGCCACCGTGCCACCTTCGCGGACGGCAACGAGGTCGAGCATGGACAGGGCGGAGCGGGGGGCAGTGGAGGTCATTCAGGCATTGTCTGGCGGGCGCCGCATTCGCGCCCGAGGCAGCGCCAGAGTCGGCAGCGGCAGAAGGGTTGACCGGTGCCCGTGCTGACATCGGGTGATTTTTTGGTAGCCAAAAATCCGCGGCACCCACAGAATGTTTCAAGGCATGTCTGGCGGGATGATTTCCGGTCCCGTCCACGAGGCCTTCACCGGGACCACGCATGGGATTTTTCAGCCGTTTGTTCAAGATCAGGGAGCAAGATCCCACGAGCCCCGACACCACCTGGGCCATGGAGGACAACGGTAGCGAGCTGGTGCTGGACGCCGAGTACGCCACCATGCTCATGACCGAGATCGACATCGACGCCGCGATCGCCAGCCACGAGCGGTGGCGCCTGCAGCTGCAGGACATGGTCAACGGCCGCTCGCAGGAGGTCATGCGGCCCGAACGCGTCTGCCAGGACGACCGCTGCGACCTGGGCCGCTGGCTCTATGGCACGGGCAAGGTCCGCCTGGGTAACTACCCGGCGTTTGCCATGCTGGTCGCACGCCACAAGTACTTTCACCAGCAGGCGGCTGATGTCGTGGTCGCGTTCCAGGCGGGTGACCAGCACAAGGCCGTGCAGTTGCTCAACAGCAGCTGCCGCCATGCGTCCAATCAGGTGCTGCTGTTGCTCAAGGAACTCAAGCGCGGGCTGGGGCGCTGAAGCGGTCAGGGCGGCGGCCCTGAGGCGGACAGGCCGCGCCTGAGGTGCTGCGGTATTTCGCCTTTGTTCAATTGCTACTTATTCGATAGCATGAAGTGCTTGTCCATCAAGCGCTAGGGCCTGTTTTTGTTCAGATATTGGCGTTGCCGGCACGCTGATCTGGCTCGTGCCGCCCGTGGCCACCCGCTGCGCCCAGCATCGGCACACACCTCTTACATCTGAAGACAAGCAGCAGCCCTGAAAACGCGGTGCCCGTGGCTATCCTTCGCCGCGCGTCAGCACGGTTGCGGCCTGCAGCCCTGAAGCGCGCACACCACAAAAAACCAAACGATAGATAAGAGAGAGGGATTCCCGATGGACCGCCGTAAATTGTTGACGCTCGCCACCCTGGCATCTGGCGTCAGCGCCGTTTCGCCCGTGTGGGCACAGTTCGACCTGGGCAAGATGATGGACGCAGGCAAGGACCTTGCCAAATCCGAGTCGCTGACCGACGACGAAGTGAAAGCCGCCTTCGACCAGATGGCCGCAGAAAGCGACCGCCAAAACCGCATCGCCCCTGCCGGCAGCCCCTACGCATCGCGCCTGACCAAGCTCACCTCAGGGCTGGGCACGTATGACGGCCTGAAGATGAACTTCAAGGTCTACCTCACGCCGGACATCAACGCCTTCGCCATGGCCAACGGCACCATCCGCGTGTACTCCGGCCTCATGGACAAATTCACCGACGACGAAGTGCGCTACGTCATCGGCCATGAAATCGGCCACGTCAAAAAAGGCCACAGCAAGGCCCGCATCCAGGCCGCCCTGCGCACCAGCGCCCTGCGCAACGCGGTATCGGCCAGCAACAGCCGCGCCGGAACCATCGCCAATTCGCAACTGGGCGATCTGTTTGAAAAAGTCGTGGTGCCCAGCATTCGCAAAGCAACGAGCGCGAAGCCGACGACTACGCAATGCAGTTCATGAAAGCCAAGCGCTACCAACCGGCTGCTTGCGTCAGCGCCCTGGAAAAGCTGGCCGCCATGTCGGGCAGTGACTCGACCAGCTTTTTGTCCACCCACCCCTCGCCGAAAGAGCGGGCGGATCGAATGAAGACGCAGGTGGCTTGAGGAAGCCACGGCGAGGGTGGGCGAAAACCAACGAATGCAAAAGGGAACGAAGTGATCACAGACACGGTGGGCCAAGGTGGCCGCAACGCACTGAACGACACCATGATTGTTCAGCGGCTACTCAATCAGATCGACATGCCCGGTAGCCAGCAGTTGGTCGCTGATGGCTCACCGGGAGTCAGGACCATTTTCAAGATTCAGGAGTTTCAGCGAAGCATCGGAATCCCCCGCCCGGATGGCCTCATCCAGCCGCGCAGCAAGACGATGACAGAGCTGATGTGCCGTGCTGATGCGGAGAACACTGTCCATGCGCAACTGGCGCTGACAAATCCTGCGCCTACCAGCGCGGACCTTGGCGCCCCTTGGATCGCCACGGCAGAGCGTGAGATCGGTCAGAAGGAAGTGGCGGGTGCGAAAGCCAATCCGCGCATCATGGAGTACCACAAGGCCTCCAAGCACTGGGCCAAGGATGACTCCGATAAGGAGAATGCCTGGTGCGGATCGTTTGTGGCTTGGGTCTTAAAGCAGCATGGCTTTGAGGCTCCCGCACATGCATATCGAGCCAAGTCGTGGGCCGGCTTTGGCACGGCTTTGAAAAAGCCTGTTTATGGGGCTATTTGCTGCAAGAGCCGCTCCGGCGGGGGGCACGTTGCCTTCATCGTGGGACAGAGTCGTGATGAAAAGCATTACTTCATGCTGGGCGGGAATCAAGGCGACTCGGTCAACATCACGCGCTACAAATCTAAGGTCTGGGAGACATTCGTCTTTCCTTCTGGAGCGCAAGCTGGAAGCTCATTACCTGTCTATGACGGACCAGCCCAGGATGCAGGGAGTGAGGCATGACTGTGAAAGCTAGGGATTTTTGTTTCGCCTGTGTGGTTGCGTTATGCCGCGTCAGCGCTGCCGCAGAGTCCTCAGAGAGTCCGCAGTCTGTCCCTCAGGCGGTTGATGTGACAGACATGGAAGCCAGGGAGTTTTTGGCCAAATCCATTCCTGAGACCCATTATTCGGCGCTGGTTGTGCATACCAGCGTCAGTATTCGCCCGTTGCAAGAAAAGAAAAATTCTAAGAATGAACCGGGGGATGCCGTAGATGAAATTCACACCTACCACGCACGTGTTCTAGAAACTTTTCGCGGCAAAGCGCTCACTCATATCCAGTATGAAGTGATCACAGAAGCCGGGGAGGGGGCTTCGGTGAGCACTACCCCACAGATATTGACGCTGTGCTCTGGCCCTAAGGGCCTTTATTGGCCCGGGACGGGGGCCAGTTTCCCGGCTACGAAGGATTTCTTGGCCATCGCGCGACGAACCGGTAAACAGGTGGCTGCAGTGAAGCCGCGAGATTTCCGGCAGTGCGATTAATCTTGGTACGCAGCCGGCCTTTTCTGACCGGTTGCCGCGTGTCAACGGCGCGGGTTCGCAATGAACTAACGCTGCGTGATTGCTGCCGATGATCCTTCAATAACTCCGCCCCCCCTTGTACATCGCATGCTGCCGCCTGTTCAACGTGGCGGCCTCTCCCAGCCGCGCCATGGCCGCCCCCGCGTGCGCATGGGTGATGGCCATGCCCAGGCCATCTGCTGCATCCGTCCCCGGCAGGCCGGGCAGGCTGAGGAGGCGGCGCACCATCTCCTGCACCTGGCTCTTGGCCGCACGGCCGTGGCCGACCACGGCTTTTTTCATCTGCAGGGCGGTGTATTCGGCCACGGGCAGGTTGCTGGCTACCAGGGCGGTGATGCAGGCGCCCCGGGCCTGGCCCAGCAGCAGGGTGGACTGCGGGTTGACGTTGACGAACACGATCTCGACCGAAGCCACATCCGGCTCGTAGCGCGCGGCCACTTCGGTGATGCCGTCAAACAAAATCTTCAGGCGCCCTGGCAGGTCGCCCAGCGCGAGCGTGGTGGTGCGGATGGTGCCGCTGGCCACGTAGCTGAGCTTGTGGCCGTCCATGTCCACCACGCCGAAGCCGGTGGTCTGCAGGCCGGGGTCAATGCCGAGAATGCGCATTTGCTCTTAATTTAATAGCGTCATGCGCTTGTAGATAAAGCGCTGGCGGCCAATTTGGCTCAAAGTCCGAAGTACCAGCGCACCGAATGGAAGAACACCGGCGCTGCAAAGCACAGGGCGTCCACGCGGTCGAGCAAGCCGCCCGCGCCGGTGACCGACATACCCTGCATGCCCCAGCTCGTGATGCCGCGGTCGCGCTTCAGGGCCTTCATCACCAGATGCCCCAGGCTGCCGGCCACACAGGCCAGGAGGGCCATGCCCAGCGCCTGGCCGGGTTTGAAGGGGGTGATGAAGGTGAGCAGCACCCCCGCCAGCCCGCCAGCCGCAACGCCGGATAGCCAGCTCACCCACTGAAAGCTCTGGCTCACTTGCGGCGCCACCGGTTTGTGGGGGAAGCGTCGGCCCAGCAGGTGCTGCACGACCATGCAGGTCTGCACCACAAAGACGAGGAAGAACACGAGGAACGCGCCCTTGTCGCGATAACCCGGGAAGTCGAGCAGCAGCAGCGCCGGCACATGGCTCATGCCGTACACGCAGACCATGATGCCCCACTGCAGCTTGGCGTTGCGCTCCAGAAAGCGCTGCGGGTCGTTGGCCAGCGCGCTCACAACCGGGATGGCCAGGAACACGTAGACCGGGATGAACACCGTGAACAGGTCGAAATGCTTGCTGCCCACGATCCAGAACTGCAGCGGCAGCACCACAAAAAACGCCAGCACCAGGCTGCGGTGGTCGCCGCGCCGTGTGGGCGACAGCGTGATGAACTCGCGCAGCGCAAAAAACGCCACGATGGCAAACAGCACGGTCGCCACGGTCTCGCCCAGCACCCAGCCCACCCAAAACACGGTGGCCATCATCCAGGACGTCTTGAGCAGGCCCCAGAAGCGCTTGGCCTCCACGACACGCGCTTCAGACTCCGGGTCGTCGCTTGCATGCTCGCGCAGATTGCGCACAAAGGCCCACACGGTGACGATGGACAGGATGCCAAACACCACCAGGAACAGCGCCCCGATCTGCTGGGTGGCGGTGAGGTTGCGGAGGAAGTTGTTGTTCATGTCGTTGCCGCCCGGCCGCCCGAAGGCAACGACGCGCCCCCTTGGGGGGCAGCGATACGCGAAGCGATGAGCGTGGGGGCTCTTGGAATGGTTGCCGCCCGGCCGCCCGAAGGCAACGACGCGCCCCCTTGGGGGGCAGCGATACGCGAAGCGATGAGCGTGGGGGCTTTTGGAATGGTTGCCGCCTGGCCGCCCGAAGGCAACGACGCGCCCCCTCGGGGGGCAGCAATACGCGAAGCGATGAGCGTGGGGGCTTTTGGAAAGATTGCCGCCCGGCCGCCCGAAGGCAACGACGCACCCCCTTGGGGGGCAGCGATACGCGAAGCGATGAGCGTGGAGGTTGTCGTCCTCATGCTCACACCTCCCGCAACGCAATGACGGCACGGCGTGCGCGGTCGAGAAAAGGCCGGCGCTCTTCGCCGGCTTCGAGCTGAACGGGCGCGCCAAACGTCACCGAGCACAGGATGGGCACCGGCACCACTTCGCCCTTGGGCATCACGCGCTGCACGTTGTTGATCCAGGCGGGCACCAGCACCACCTGCGGGAACATCTGCGCGAGCTTGAACAGGCCCGACTTGAACGGCTGCGGCTCGTCGCCATGGCCGCGCGTGCCCTCGGGGAAGATCACGATGGAGTCGCCGCTCTCCAGTGCGCGCACCAGGGGCGCCAGCGGGTCGGACGGGGGCAGGGCGGCGCGCAGTTCCTCGGGAGTGGGTGCGCGTGGCGGCGCTTCAGGCGATGGATCCGGGCCGCCGGCCGTTGCGGTGTCGGCATCGCTGCCTGATGGGGTCGGAGCGCCGAGCGGGCCGGCGGGCTCGGTGACCGCTGGGGCTACGGGCCGCGCGGGCGCCGCCTGGCGGTCCACGTACACGGCGTTGAACACCGCGGTGGTGATCCACTGGCGAAACGGCGTTTTTGTCCAGTAGTCCTTGGCGGCGATGGGGCGGGTGATGCTGCGCAGCTCCTCAGGCAGCGCGGCCCAGATCAGCACCATGTCGGCATGGCTCTGGTGGTTGGCAAAATAGATGCGTTGCTCGGCCTTGGGCGGGCAGCCGTACCAACGGGCCTGGGAGCCGGTCAGAAATCGCACGATCCCCAGCAAAAGAAGACTCATCAACTTGGCAAGCATGGCCGGGATGATACGTGGCGAGGTGCTGGCGTCTGACGCGGCGCCGCCCTCAGGCTGGGCCACTACCGCGCACCTCAGCGAAACCGGCTACACCCAGAGCCGGTACACCCAGAACGCCTCGTTGCCATACATGCCCTCATACAGCGCCTGCGGCGCATAGCCCGTGATGCGGCGGGTGACGCGGCACAGGTGGGATTGGTCGGAAAAGCCTGCGCCTGCGGCCACGTCGGCCCACTTCACACTGCCATCGGCGGCGTCGGCCGCGACGGTGTCGAAGAACGCCTGCTCTGCCTTGCCGAAGCCGCGCAGCTCGCGCAGGGGCAGCCCGGCCCAGCGCTTGATGCGGCGCTCCAGCTGGCGCAGGCTGCGGCCCGGGGCGGACATGGCGGCACGCTGTGCAAGGTGCATGGCCCAGTCGCCATACCGCTGCGTCTGCAGCGGCGCCACGGGGCGGCAGGCCTGCCAGCGGGGCTCCAGGAAATCCTCCAGGCACTGCATCCGTGCAGCGTTGTCGCTCTGGTTCTGCACGGCTTCGCACATCGCCAGCCAGTCGGGCGACAGCAGGGTTTGCGCGTCCACCATGCGGTCGGTCAGTGCTTCGGGCTCCAGGCCGGTGAGCTGGTACAGCGCATCGGGCATCAACATCACCATCATGGCGTGCGTGGGTTCGGCGCAATAACTGGTGGACGGCCGTGTCTGCGGGCCGGCCAGCACCCAGCGGCCCGGGATGGGCTCTCGCGGGCTGTCCAGGTCGGCCATGGTGTCGGGGCGAGGGGGCAGCAGGCGTTCGCTGCGGCCCTCAAACCACCAGCTCAGGCTGCACAGCGGCGTGGCCGGAAAGCGGTTGATGCGCTCGGCATCGCTGAGGGCATGTCCCACAGTGCTGCGCACCATCGTGCCGCGCACACAGGCGGCCAGGGTGGCGCGGGGGAGCCACAACTCGCCCGAGGGGATCAGCCCCTGGGGCTGCCTTGGAGAAAGAGGGACCAGGGTTGCCATGCGGCGCGAGTGTAGGCCAGGGAGCCTGAGCGGCAGCAGGAGCATTGGCGTTTCGTTTGTGACACGTTCTGCCGCGCAGGCGCAGGTGCCGGGGACGCGATGTCGAATTCGTTCAATACCCGCGCGTTGCTGCGTTGCACCATGCCGGCATGAACCCCACTACCACCGCACCGGCCCACATAGCCCCCGCCACGTCGGCACACCCTGTGCCACCGCAGCCAGCCGCACAACCCCGCGGCCCGTCTGGCCGCTGGTGGGGCCTGCCTTTGCTGCGCGAGATGCGCGCCGACTACCTGGGTTTCGTCATGCGCCTGCAGCGCGACCACGGCGACCTCACCCGCATGCGCCTGGGCAACGAGGACGCCTGGGATCTGCTGTCGCCCGACCTGGTGCGCGAAGCCCTGGTGACCCACGCCGACCAGATGATCCGCTGGGAGCGCGGCATTGCCGTGTTCGAGCAGGTGTTTGGCCAGAGTGTGCTCGTCACCGAAGGCGACACCTGGCAGCGCCAGCGCCGCATGCTGATGCCGGCCTTTACCCCCAAGCGGGTGGCGGGCTACGCGCAGCTGATGACCGATGCGGCCACCCGCGTGCTGGATGCCGCGGTGCCTGCAGGCCAGGCCGGGGCCTTGGTGCCCATGGACACGCTCTGGACCGATGTGGCCATGGACGTGATCCTGCGCACGCTGTTCAGCGAGTCGGCCAAGGCCGATGCGCGCGATGCCGCATGGGCCACGCAGACGCTGTCGGCCACCGCGTTTCGCGAGATGTTCATGCTCTTCACGCTGCCCGACTGGCTGCCCTTGCCGGGAAAATCCGCCAAGCGGCGTGCCTTGACGGCATTGAGGGGGCTGGTGTGGCGGCATATCGACGCACGAGAGCAAGAGCAGGGCGAGCCGGGCATACCGCTGCGCACAGACCTGCTGCACATGCTGCTGGCGTTGCGCGACGAGACGACTGGGGAGCCGCTGTCGCGGCAGGAAGTGTTCGACCAGTGCATGGTCAGCTTCCAGGCCGGGCACGAAACCAGCGCCACGGCCCTGCTGTGGTGGAGCCGCCTCATGGCCGAACACCCCGAGGCCGCCCAGCGCGCGCAGGCCGAAGTGGACAGCGTGCTGCCGCCCGGCCACACGCCCGGGCCCGAACACATGGCGCAGCTGCCGTTTCTCAGTGCCACGCTCAAAGAGGCGCTGCGCCTGTATCCCCCGGTGGCGGCCTTGATGACCCGGCGCACCACGGCGCCGATCACGCTGGCTGGCGTGGACGTGCCCCAGGGCGCCATGCTGCGCATCACGCCGTGGGTGCTGCACCGCGACCCGCGCTGGTTTGCGCAACCCGATCAATTCGTGCCGGACCGTTTTCTGGATGGCGCCCCGCCCATCCCCAAGGGCGCGTGGATTCCCTTCGGCGTCGGCCCGCGCGTGTGCATTGGCCAGCACTTCGCGATGCTGGAGATGACGCTTTTGGCGGCGATGCTGCTGCAGCGGTACACCCTGCAGCTGCCGGAACCGGCGGTGGCGTGTGCGCCCAAGCTGCATGTCACTTTGCGGCCGGAGCAGCCTGTCGTCTTGCGGATGCAAAGGCGATCGGGCGCTTGAGAGCCCTGTAGCCAACTCGGCGGTCCGTGAATGCAGAAGGTTACGGGCAGCGCCGGACTTCGACCGCAGTCACTGGCGCGCCACCGTTGCTCCGTGTGGTCGACGTATATTTTTCGGGGGAGACGGACACCATTTCGTAGTTGGGAAAACTCTCGGTCGTCACGACCAAGGCCCATATGCAACCGGTGTCGCCCGAGACCTGAAATGAGCTGGTGCAGTTGAGCCTGAATTCGCAGCCACTGCTGAGCATTTCTGCGTGCCTGAATACGCCGATATGCGCTCTTATTTCTGCGTTTCGGGAAAACTCGGATTCGATGGTTTGGTGCATCGTGTAGTTCGCGAAGGCACCATAGGCCACCAGTCCAGGAATGGCAGTCACAGCGGCAAGCAGAGCCAACGCGCTGACGACCCGTTTTGTTTTCGGTGGGGCAGTGTCAGCCGCGGTCGATCCGGCGGTGTTCACAAGCGCATTCCTCACTCTTCACGGCAGCTCCGCACTCCCCATGCGCGCCAGAATCGTCCGCGACCGCCCGGCCAGATACGCCGACCCCGGCGTTTTCTCAAACCGCTTCGGGGCCGGCAGCATGACCGCCAGGCGGGCTGCCTCGGACGTGCTCAGCCGGTTGGCGCTTTTGCGAAAGTAGTGCTGCGCGGCAGCTTCAGCGCCGAACACGCCTTCGCCCCATTCCACGCTATTGAGGTAGATCTCCAGGATCCGCTGTTTGCTCAGCAGTTGCTCCAGCAGCAGCGTGAGCACGAACTCCTGCCCCTTGCGCAGCAGCGTGCGTTCGCCGGACAGCAGCAGGTTCTTGGCCAGCTGCTGCGTGATGGTGGAGCCGCCCCGGATTTTGGGCGCGCGCTGCGGGCGGTCGGGGGCGCGGGCCTGCGCCTTGTTGGCCAGGGCTTCAGCCCGGGCGTTGCGTTCCCAGGCTTTTTCAATGGCGTTCCAGTCCACACCGTCGTGGCTCACAAAACCGTCGTCTTCTGACGCGATCACGGCGCGCTTGAGGGTGTCGGAAATGTCGGCATACGGCACCCACTGCTGGCGCCAGCGCACGTGGCCGGTGGTGGACAACTGGGCCCAGGCTTCCGAGCGCTGGAAGCTGGTGGACTCGGGGTCGATGACCACCATGGCCGCGATGCGGACCACAAAAAACAGCTGCAGCGCCACGAAGGCGAGCACCACCAGTCCCAGCCAGCGCAGCACGGCTTTCATTGCGGCGTGTCTCCTGTGTCCTGTTGTTGTACTGCGAAGGTCTGCTCAGACGACCTGCTGCTGCATTTCGGCCAGCACCTGCGCCGACGGCGGGCGCACGCCCCGCCACAGCAGGAAGGCTTCGGCGGCCTGCTCCACCAGCATGCCCAGGCCGTCGCGCGGCGTGGCGCCGTGGCGGCGGGCCCAGTCCAGAAAACCCTGGGCGGCGGGGCCGTACATCATGTCGTAGGCCAGGCACCCGGGGCGCAGCACGTGCGCCGCCACGGGCACGTCGGCCCCGGCCAGGCTGCTGGCTGTGGCGTTGATAATTACATCAAAATCGGCCTCTAGCGCTTGTGGTTGTAAGGCTGATAGCTCTGATTTTTGTAGCATGGCCAGTGCGCTATGCGATTGCACCAGCGCCTCGGCCTTGGCGAGTGTGCGGTTGGCCACGGTGATATGGCGCGCCCCGGCCAGCAGCAGCGGGCCCAGCACGCCGGCTGCGGCGCCGCCCGCGCCCACCAGCAGCACGTCGCGCCCCGCCAGCGAGACGCCGGCGTTGCGGGTGATGTCGGCCACCAGGCCCAGGCCGTCGGTGTTGTCGGCGTAGATGCTGCCGTCGGCGCGGAAGGTCAGGGTGTTGGCCGCGCCCGCCAGTTGCACGCGTTCGCTGCACGCAGTGGCCAGGCCCGGCGCGTCGATCTTGAATGGCACCGTGACATTGCAGCCGCGCCCTCCCTGCGCTTTGAACTCGCGCACGCCCTGGGCAAAGCCGTCCATGGGCACCAGGCGGCGTTCATAGGCGATGGACTCGCCGGTCAGTTCGGCAAAACGGGCGTGGATAGCGGGCGAGCGGCTGTGGGCGACCGGGTTGCCCATCACGCAGTACAGGTCGGCAGAGTTGGCAGAAAGCGTCATTGTTGTTGTGGGGCTGCGTGCAGCGTGCTGGCGAAAGTCTGGCGAAAGTCTGGCGGAGCGCGGCGGGGTGGGGCACGTCCGTGCGCCACGTGCCTCGCCTCTGAGGCCGGGGCAACGCTGGCGGCTCAGGGTGGCTATCTCACACTCGTTTCAAGCGTCTGGTCCCGGGTGAACTTGAAGCGCGCCACCATCGCGATCTGGTCGGCCTTCTTGCGCATGTCGGCGCCAAAGCTGCCAAACGGCCCCGCAGCGCGGGCAATCGCCTCAGCGCGGCGGTCCAGGGTCGCGTTGCCCGAGCTTTGCACCACCTCGGTCTCCAGCACACGGCCGTCGTGGTTAACGGTGACGATCATCGTCAGCTCGCCATACAGCTTTTTGCCGGCCTGTTCGGGGAAGTTCTCGGTGCCCTTGTCCTCGACCTTGCGGCGCAGGTCGTCGTAGTAGATGGCGTAGGCCTCTTCGCGCGTGGCGGGGCTGATGTAGCGCTTCTTGGGGCGCGAGTTTTCTTCGTTGATGCGCTTTTCGATCTCGGCCAGCAGCTTGACGAGCTGGCGGCGCTTTTCCTGCTCGGCCACCTGCTCGGCGCTCTGGCTGGGCTTGCGCGGGTCGGGCTCGGGCAGGGTGGCGAGCTGCTTGCGCAGCTGGGCCAGCAGTTGCGACTGCTGCTCCTGCATCGCGTCCATCTTGCGCTGCGCTTCCTCAAAATCATCACCGATGGCCGTGAGCGCCGAGTAGGGCAGGGGGCTGGTGGCCCGGCCCTTCTCGGCATCGCCGCCGCCTGCCAGGTTGGACTGGGCGATCGCCTGGGCCTTGTCGGGCCGTTCGTTCGACTTGGCGTTGACCAGGATGACTTCAAGCGGCGTGTCCTGGAACACGCGGTTGAAGCCCTCGGGGTCGATGAAGCGCACCGAAATCAGCGCGGCGTGCACAGCCACCGAGATGCCCAGCGCCAGCTGCAGCGTGCTCAAGGTGCGGAGGAAGGCGGGGAATTTCATCGCCGGCAATTATCAGGGGGTATCAGGGGGCGGTCGCTGCCGCCGCGGCGTCGGCGGGCGCCTCGTCCATATCCACTGCAATGGCGATGGGGCCGGCGACAGTCTCGTCATCGGCCTCGTCATCCACCGGGCCGTCATCGCTCTCGTCGGCCGGATCGTCCAGGCGCTCGATCACGGTGCCGTGGATATCGAGGGTGATCTCGTCCACCTCGCCCAGCTTGACCTTGAGACGCGCACCGCGCGGCAGGTTCTGCGCGCCCAGCACCGGAAAGACCAGCGGAATGTCGTCTGCCCGCACGAGGAAGCTACCCCCGGGGCCCTCCTTGAAGACGGTGGCATGCAGCTCGGTGATGCCGTTCTGCTCTACATATTTGAGCGTCCAGAACCGTTCCATGCCTGCCTGGTAGCCGTTGTACGCGCTGTAGGCCCCGTCAAAACTGCTGATGATGGAGAACAGGTCGGCGTCCTTGGGCTTGAAGGGCGCGACCAACGCGGCGGTTTTGCCGTTGCGTGCGCAGGCAATGATCTGCCACTGGTTGACCAGGTCGGTGTAGCGGCGCAGGGGCGACGTGGCCCACGAATACGCTTTGACACCGATGCCCGCGTGGGGCAGGGCCTTGGTGCCCATGCGCACCTTCACGCCCGGCGCCATGCTGGCCTGGCTGCGGTAGATGCCCGGCACGCCCAGCTCCGCCATCCAGCTGCCCCAGGTGCTGTTGGCCACGATCATGGCCTCGGCCACGATCAAATCGAGCGGTGCGCCCCGCTGGCGCACGCTGATCTGCACCTGCTCGTCGCCCGTGGGCTCGGCGCCGTTATTGCCCACCAGCCGGAAGTTGTAGTCCGGGCGGTTGAAGTTCTCGGGCTTGCCGCGCACGACTTCGCGGCGGGCCTTCAGCTCTTTGGCCAAGCGGTGCAAAAATGATAGCTGGGGGCGCAGGTCAGACAAGCGCTGGGGGTCATTTTGATGCTCAAAACCCGGGTTGGACAGCCATTCTTCCGTCACCACCGCATCGAGCTGGTCGTGGCGCAGGTTGGCGACCACATGCACGCGCTCGAGTTTTGTCTCGGAGCTTTTGAACTCCAGCGTGGCTTCGTCGATGGTCACGTACAGCGATACCGCCGGGTTGGCGCGGCCTTCGTCCAGCGTGTAGGTCTGCACCACATCGTCGGGCAGCATGGTGATCTTGTAGCCCGGCATGTACACCGTGGACAGGCGCGCGCGGCCGAGCTGGTCGATGGCACTGCCCGGCTGGATCGCCAGGCC
>SDXZ01000076.1 GCA_004210805.1 Acidovorax sp. | reverse complement strand
GCCCCAGGTCCACGTAGGCAAGCGTGAGCGACACGTTCTTGGTCGGCGCCCAGGCGATGAAGATGTCCTTCCAGTCGTCCTCGCGCAGCGCGGCGCCCACCAAGAACGTCTCGGTGACCCTGGCCTATGTGGACCTGGGGCGCATCGTGCCCGGCATCACCAACAACCGCCGCCAGACGGGTTACTACCTGTCGGCCCAGGTGGCGTTTTAAGCCCCGCTCTGGAGAGAACCCATGACGATCTCGCGCAACACTCTCACTGCCTTCAGTCTGGCCGCCGCCTGTTGGTGGGCGCCTGCTGCCCTGGCGCAGCCCGCACCGGCCACTCCTATGGTGGCGCCCGCCGGCCTGTACCAGGCCCTGGGCGAAAAGCCCGGCATCACCCGCCTGATGGACGATTTTGTGAACCGCGTGGTGCTCGACCCACGCATCGGCGGGCACTTCAAGGACGTGAAACCTGCGGCCCTCAAGGAAAGCCTGACCGACCAGATCTGCCAACTGAGCGGTGGGCCTTGCAAATACGAAGGCGCTGACATGAAATCGGCCCATGCCGACATGGACATCAACAAGGGCCATTTCAACGCCCTGGTGGAGGTGCTGCAAAGCGCCATGGATGCCCAGGGCATACCCTTCGCCCAGCAAAACCGCCTGCTGGCCCTGCTTGCGCCCATGCACCGCGACGTGATCACCATCCGCTGAACCGCCCATGAAAAATACTATTGTTTTGATAGCAGCTTCCGCTTTGTGGACAAGCGCTAGCGCCGGAAATGTCCAAATTCAGGTGCTGGACCGCGACGGCAAGCCCGTGCCGGACGCCGTGGTGGTGGTGTACCCCGGTAACGCAGCGGGCGCGCAGCCCAGCCTGCTGCAGGCCAGCCCGACCATCGAGCAGGAAAAGATGCGTTTCTTGCCCGCGGTGACGGTGGTGCCGGTCGGCGCCACGGTGCGCTTTACCAACCAGGACCGCTGGGACCACCATGTGCGTGGCAACCCCACGGGCGCGGCCTCGGCGGCAGCGGCGCCCGGTGCGGCGGCCAACAGCACCAACTTCGAGTTGCGGCTGGCGGGCAAGGCCGACGGAAAGCCGACCAACTCTGCCGACGTCAAGCTCGATGCGCCCGGCGTGGTGCTGCTGGGCTGCCACCTGCACGGCTCCATGCGTGGCCACGTGTTCGTGACCGATTCGGCCTGGACGCTCAAGACCGACAACGACGGCATTGCGCGGTTTCCGGCCGTGCCCGACGGCGCCGCGCAGGTGCGCGTGTGGCACGCCGAGCAATTGGTCGACCTGCCGCGCAAGGCGCTCAACGTGGTGCCGGGGCCGGTGCTCGACAGCGTGCAACTCAGCGTGGTGCCGCGCGTGCGCCGGGCTCCGCCTGCTGCGCCGTCCAACACGCCAGGCGGACCCGCCGGCTCCTACAGCCTTGCGCCCGCGCACGGCGCGCATGCCCACTCCGGGAGCTGACCTTCGAGGCGTGGATGGGTCACCGCAGGCGCGGGTCCGTCTATAGGTTCTCTGTCTTTTCTTCTTGTTCCGTCGCGCGCAGCTCACGTCGGGCTACCCTGATTCTGAAAAGAGACACAACCGTTCACGCTGAGCTTGTCGAAACGCTGCGCAGGGCTTCGACGGGCTCAGCCCGAACGGCTGGGAGCAGCGCCGCGCAATTGGGATCTTGCCCCTCGGTCAACCCGGCAGCTTGAGCCCGCCTGCCACAGAGGGCACGGCGTTAGCGCTGCTCTTTTGGCTGCCGGCCGTGGCGCCCAGGGTGTCCACTTTCACGCTGCCAGCGGGGGCGTTCAGATACAGGTAAAGCGCCTGCGCATCCACGTCGCTCAGCTGGCCCAGCGATTCGAACGGCATCACCTGGATGGGCGTGCCGTCCGGCCGCTTGCCGGTGCGCAGCATGGCCACAAAGCTGGCGGCGTTGGGGTAGCGCGCCAGGGCGCTGTTGGCGCTTTGGGCGCCGGGGCGGATGTCCGCAGCCGCCGGCCAGTCGGGCGGGCCGCCGGGGATCTTGCCCCCTTCCAGCGTCGCGCCATGGCAGCCGATGCACATGTTGGCGACGTACTGGCCGTTGGCCAGCGTCACGCCGGCCGGCACCGGGCGCGAGGGCGCCAGCTGGTGGTCAATGCGCGCGGCCGCGTCGGGGATTGCACCCAGGCCATACAGCACCCAGGCGGGACGTGGCAAGTCGATCACCGCCTGCTGCGTAGGCTCTTGCGGCGGAAGCTGGCGCACGTACGAGACCAGAGCATTGAGGTCATCGTTGGTGAACCGGTTGTAGTCTTCGCTGGGCATCACCAGCACCGGGCGGCCGTTGGGTTTGACGCCGTGGCGGATCACGCTGTTCCAGTCCTCGGGCTGGTAGCGGGCCACCACGCCTGCGGGCGTGATGTTGGGTCCGACGATGCGGGTGCCCTTTCCGTCGTTCACGAACTCGCGGCCTGCGCCCTGCGCACCGTGGCAATCGGTACAGCCGCGCGAGGCATACAGATAGCGGCCGCGTTCGATGGTCTGTGCGTCGGTGGTGTAGGCCACGGGACGGGGCTTGATGTCGATGTAGCGGCTGCGCTTTTGCTCGGCCAGGTACAGACCGCTGGCTGCCGTGGCGGTAACGATCAAACCCAGCAGCAGCGCGCTGCCTGCGGTCCATTTGATCCAGCGTTTCATGGTGGCTTCCCTCTTCTTCGATTGAATTGCCGCGTTCAGGCGGCGGATTCTGAAGGTGAAGAAGCGGGTTGTGGCGTTCTGCCAGCGCAGGGCGTGGCGGGGCTGGTGACATATGTCACAGGTCGTTGCGGCAAATGGCCCGCGGTGTGCCCCACCGCACCGGCCGAGCTTGTCGAAACCAAGGCACCGCCCCCGGCGCCCAGGCTCAACGCGCCAAGCTCAACGCTCGATGGTTTTGTTCCAGCGCGTGTTCCAGGCCGGGCGGTTCGCATTCACGCTGTCCCAGTCCAGCGTCACGGCGTTCTTCATCCACTGGCTGATCTGTGCGACCTGCGCTGCACCTTCACCCACGGCCGGTGCCTTGGGGTTGGTGGGGATCTGCGCGCCGAACTGAAGCACGTTGGCCTGCGCCAGCGGGCTCAGCAAAAATTCGGCAAGCTTTTGCGCCAGTTCGGGCTCGCTGTTCCTGGCGATCACGCACTGGCCGGTCATCAGCACCACCGATCCCTCCTTGGGCTGCGCGTATTCCACCGGAATGCCCTTGGTTTTGAGCGCAGCCACCGCCGTGGGCGTCAGCGGGAACATCGCGGCCTCGCCGGTCTGCACCATCTCGGAAATCTTGGCCGAGCTGGGGATGTACTCCAGCACATTCGGACCAATCGTCTTGGCCCAGTTGTTGAAGCCCGGCTCCACGTTCTTGTCATTGCCGCCCTGGATGCGGTTGAACATCAAAAAGCCGTGCAGGCCGAACGATGACGAAGGCATCGACTGGAACACCACCTTGCCCTTGTACTTGGGATCGGCAAAGTCCATCCACGAGGTGGGTGCGGCCCAGCCCTTTTCGGTGAACATCTTGGTGTTGTAGGCGATGCCCGTCATGCCCAGGCTCACACCGCTGGCCAGGTCGTCCTTGAAGCGCGCCGCCGGGTAGATGTCGTTCAGGTGCGGGTTGGGGCGCTGCTTCTCGCACAGGCCCATACCCATGGCGCGCACCATCACGCCATCGTCCAGGAACATCACGTGCATCTGCGGCTTGTCCTTGTTGGCCTGGGCCTTGGCCAGGATGTCGGAAGAGGTACCGGGCACCACCACCACCTTCACGCCGTGCAGCTTTTCAAACGCCGGGAAAACGTACTGCGTGTACGCCTTCTCCATGGTGCCGCCGTTCATGCCGATGTAGATCGTTTTTGTCTGCGCGGTGGCGGTACCGGCCGTGGCGACAGCGGCCAGCGCAGCAGCGGCCAGGATTTTGCGGCGCACGGAGCCTGCGTGACGATGGGTGAAGGTGGTCATGGTGATTCCTTTCAGTGGGGGAGGGACGGGGTCTTTCAGGGCTTGTTCGGTGGCTTGTCTGGTCATTGAGCGACCGCAGCAGTGGCCCCTTGCGCCGCTGTGGTGGGCAGAAATCGCTCGATGGCAAAGGCCTTGATCGGCGTGGTGCTGCGGCCGTCGCGTGCCAGCTCGGCCAGCACCTCACCGACAGCGGGACCAATCTGGAAACCTGCGCCTGCAAAACCAAAGCCGTGGATCAAGCCTGGCGTGGTGCGGCTCTGGCCCAGCACCGGCTGGCGGTCGGGCAGGTAGCCTTCGGTGCCGCTCCAGGTGCGGATGAAGTGTGCGTTTTTGAGCGCGGGCATCAGCTCCACGGCCTGCACGGCCAGCGCGGCGATGGCGCTGCGCTCCGAGCGGGCACGGTCTACATCCAGCGCTACACCCGCGCCACCGCCCAGCACCAGGTTGCCGCGCGCCACCTGGCGGCAGTAGATGCCGCCGCCTTCCACCCCCAGGCTCCAGTGCATGAAGAAGGGCAGTGGCTCCGTCACCGCCATGGCCGGGTGGCCGGAGTGCAGAGGTACCGCCTCGCCAAACTGCGCGGCCAGCGCACCGGCCCAGGCACCCGCGCAGTTGACAAGCACCGGCGCGCGCACGGCCACCGCATGGCTTGAGCGCACGGTGAACTGCTGCCCGTCGTACTCCACCGACGTCATCGGTGTGCGCTCCAGAATCTGCGCCCCCGCGCGCTTGGCTGCCAGCGCAAACGCGGGCGACACCAGTCGCGGGTTGGCCTGGCCGTCATCCGGGCACAGCGAGCCACCCACGGCGCGCCCACCGAGCCAGGGACAGCGCTCGCGCAGTGCGGTGCCGGAGATCAGTTGAATGCCCAGGTCAAAGTCCCGGCTCAGCGCGGCGTAGTGTTCGAGCGCGGCCATGTCCGCTTCGCTGCGGCCAATCTTAAAGTGCCCGCTGCGCTGGTATTCCCCATCGGTGCCAATCAGCGCGGGCAGGTCGGCCCACACCTGGTGGGCGCGCTGCGCCAGCGGCAGCTGGCTCACCGGGCGGCCCTGGCGGCGCACGCCGCCATAGTTCACGCCGCTGGAGCGCGAGCCGCACAGGTCCCGCTCCAGCAGCACCACGTCTACGCCCTTGCGGCGCAGCGCCAGTGCGGCCGATGCACCCATGATGCCGCCGCCCACAATGGCCACATCGGTGTCGATCGTTCGGGTGGTGGTGCTCATGCTGTGGCCTCCGCCTCGTTGCGATGCGGTTCAGCGGCAGGTGCCTGCAGATGGATGGGAATGGGCTTGATGGGCGCTTGTCCACGCAGGCGCCCCACCAGTTCCACCGGCTTGCCCGTGGCCTGCGCCAGGATCTCCGCACCAGCCACACCGCACATGCGGCCCTGGCAGCGGCCCATGCCGACGCGGGTCAGGGCCTTGAGGCGGTTCATCTCGTCGGCTCCGGCATCTCGGGCGCAGGCGCGCAGCTCACCCGCTGTGACGTTTTCGCAGCGGCACACCACCAGCGCATCGGGCGCGTTGGCGGCCCAGTCGGCTGGGAAGGGGAAGGCGCGTTCCAGCCCTTGGCGGAATGGCATCAAGCGTGTGAGCTTGCGTTCCAGCTCCGCAGCACGCGCGGCATCCACCTTTGCTCCGTGGTCGGCCAGCAGCGCCAGTGCGGCGCGCTCGCCCGCCCATTCGGCTGCATCGGCGCCCATGATGCCCGCGCCATCGCCCGCCAGGTACACGCCCGCCACGCTGGTGCGGCCCGCGCTGTCGCGCTCAGGCAAATGGGCGCGGTGCATGGGTGCCCAGGCAAAGCGACAGCCCAGCAGGTCGGCCAGCTGGGTTTCAGACCGCAGGGCATAGCCAAAGCCCACGGCGTCGCAGGGCACAGTGTGCTCGGCCTGGCCGTCGCTCCACACCACGGCGTTAACCCGCGTGTCGCCTTCAACGCGCACAGGCCGCACGCCGGTGTGCACCGCCACGCCATGCGCGCGCAGCCAGCCCACGTAGTACAGGCCCTTGGCCAGCACGGCGGGCTGCGTCAGCATGTCGGGCAGGGCTGCCAGCTGGTCGGCAAAACGGGCGGTGTCCAGCACCGCGGCGACCTTCACCCCAGCCTTTGCGCCCGCCTTGGCATATTGGTACGCCACCAGGTACAGCAGCGGCCCGGTGCCCATCAGCACCATATTGCGGCCAATGGTGCAGCCCTGGAACTTGAGCGCCACCTGCGCGCCGCCCAGCGTGTACACGCCGGGCAGTGTCCAGCCCGGCATGGGCAGCACGCGGTCGGTGGCGCCGCTGGCCACGATGAGCTGGCTGTAGGGCACCGTGCGCGTGGTTTGCGTGGGGCCGTGCAGCACGTCAAGCTGGCCCCCCTGGGCGTTCCACACCAGGCTGTCGGGTTGGTAGTCGATGTGCGTCTGCAGGCTGTCGAAAGTGGTGTGCAAATCCGTGGCGCGTGATGCCTCGGTGCCATACAGGGTTTGCGGGCTGCGGGCAAAGTGGGCAGGTGGCCGGCGGTAGATTTGCCCGCCGCTGCGCGCGGCCTCGTCGACCACCACGGGCCGCACGCCATGCGCCACCAGTGTCTGCGCGGCGCGAATGCCCGCAGGGCCTGCGCCCACGATCACGGGTTGCAAAGCAGAGGTGGTCATGCGGCCCCTCCGGTGGTCAGCTGCATGCCTGCCGTAACGAAGGTGGAGCAAGAGCGCAACCGCTCTCCGCTTTCGGTCATCACCCAGCAGTCCTGGCATGCGCCCATCAGGCAAAAGCCGGCACGGGCCTCGTGGCTGAACTCGTTGTGCCGCAGCTGGGCGCGGTGGGTGAGGATGGCGGTCAGCACCGTGTCACCTTCGAGCGCGGTGGCGGGTTTGCCATTGAGCACGAAGGGCACAGGCGCACGGTCTTTTTCGGCCACGCGGTGCAAGAGCGCAGTGTGTGCAGTCATTTCAGTGGTCTCGGAAAGCGCAATGCACATGCGTGGCAACTGGCGCACACGGGGCCAGCGCCACCGTGGAACTGGCTTTGCCAGGCCACTGGTGGCGTCCCCCTCCCGCGCAGCGAGAGAGGGGTGAAGACGCGAAGCGGCTCAGGGGGTGTTTCATTTATTTCCTACCTACGAGCACACGGTCCAGGCCGTACACCCGGTCGAGAATCACCATCGCGCAGGCCGTCACCGCCACCATCAGCGCCGACACCGCCGCCATCAGCGGGTCAATCGACTCGGTGGCATACATGTACATCCGCACCGGCAACGTCACCGTGCTGGGTGAGGTGACAAAAATCGACATGGTCACTTCGTCAAAGCTGTTGATGAAGGCCAGCAGCCAACCCCCCGTCACACCGGGCAAAATCATCGGCAGCGTGATGCGCGTGAACACCGTGGCCTGGCTGGCACCCAGCGACAGGGCGGCGTGCTCGGCACTGCGGTCAAACCCCACCAGCGCCGCCACCACCAGCCGCAGCGTGTAGGGCGTAACGATGAGCGCATGCGCAAACACCAGCCAGCCAAAGCTGCCGGTGCCGCCCAGCAATGCAAACAGGCGCAGCAGGGCCACGCCCAGCACCAGGTGCGGAATGATCAGCGGCGACAGGAACAGGCCGTTGAGAAAGCCGCGCCCCGCAAACTCGTAGCGTGTGATGGCAATGCCCGCTGGCACGGCCAGCACCGTGGCCAGCGTGGCCGAGGCCAGCGCCAGCCACAGGCTGTTCCAGAACGACTGCACAAAGTCTGAATGCTCGAACACCGCCTTGAACCAGCGCAGCGAGAACTCGGTGGTGGGCAGCGTCAGCGTGTTGTGCGGCGTGAACGCGACGATGCACACCACCAGCAGCGGGGCCAGCATGAAGGTGATGACCAGCGCGTTGAACGCGAGGGCGATGGGGCCGTTTTTTTGCATGGATCAGGACTCCCGCCGGGCCGCCCCAAGGGAGGCCTGCGCCCCCTCGGGGGGGCAGCGAATACACGAAGTGATGGAGCGTGGGGGTGGTCATACTCACCCGAGAGATTTTTTGTACCGGCCTTCAACCATGCGGTTGTAGCTCAGCATCACCACCAAATTGGCCACCAGCAGCGTCAGCGCAATGGCTGCGCCCAGGGGCCAGTTCAGCTCGTGCAGGTACTCGTCGTACACCACCGTGGCCACCATCTTCAGCCGCCGCCCGCCCAGCAGGCCCGGGATGGCAAACGAGCTGGCCGCCAGCCCAAACACGATCAGGCTGCCCGACAAAATGCCCGGCAGCACCTGCGGCAACACAATGCGACGAAGCGTAGTGAACGGTGTGGCCTGCAGCGACAGCGCTGCGTTTTCCACGCCCGGGTCGAGCTTTTGCAGCGAGGTCCACACAGGAATGACCATGAACGGCAGCATCACATGCACCAGGGCGATGACCACCGCAATCTCGGTGTAGAGCATCTTCACAGGGCCAAACCCCAGCAGCCCTAACAGCCCATTCACCAGCCCCTCGGGGCCCAGCAGCATGCTCCAGCCAAAGGCGCGCACCACCACCGACACCAGCAGCGGCGCCAGCACCACCAGCAGCAAGATGGAGCGCCACGGGTTGCCCATGCGGCTCAGGATGTAGGCCTCGGGTGCGCCAATGGCCACGCAGATCAGCGTGACCAGCCCGGCAATCCAGAAGGTGCGCCAGAAGATCGTGTGGTAGTACGAATCGGTGAACACATGGGCGTAGTGCTCCAGCGTGAACTCGCCCGCCTTCACGCCTGTGGCCGGGTCGAACGCGTTGAACGACAGCACTGCCGTGAGCGCCAGCGGCACCAGCAGCAGCACGGTGAACAGCAGCAGCGCAGGGCCGGACAGCCACCAGGGCATGGCCTTCTTGCCCAGCAGCGGGTGGGGTGCCGCTGCTGTGGGTGCTGCTGCCGTGGTCGGTGCGGCGGCTGTCATGCGGTGGCCCCGGCTTCGGCACCTGCCAGCGCGGTGTCATCGGCAGGCAACAGGCGCATGCAGTGGTCGGGCCAGTCCAGGCCGGTGCGGTCGCCTTCGTCGAGCGCACTGCGACCGTCGTTGGGCGTCAGCACCATCAGGTCGCCCATGGGCGTGCCCACGCGGTACAGCCACTGGCTGCCCAGAAAGAAGCGCTCTTGCACCTCGCCGTCGATGCGGCCCTGCACCGCGGGCACCAGCTGCAGCTTTTCGGGGCGCACGCTCAGCAGCACGGCGGCGCCGGGGCGAAACAGCGCGCCGTCCACCCGCACCTCGATGGGCCCGGCGCCCACGTGGGTGTGGGTGCTGTTGGCCGACGTCACCTTGCCGGGCACCAGGTTGGCCTTGCCCACGAAGGTGGAGATGAAGCGCGTGCGCGGGTGTTCGTACACGCGGTGCGGGTGGTCGATCTGCGTGGCGCGGCCGGCCTCCATCACCACCACGCGGTCGCTGATGGACATGGCCTCGCTCTGGTCGTGCGTGACCATCACCGTGGTGGTGCCCACCTTGCGCTGGATCTGGCGCAACTCGAACTGCATCTCCTCGCGCAGCTTGGCGTCGAGGTTGGACAAGGGCTCGTCCAGCAGCAGCACCGGCGGCTCGATGACCAGCGCACGCGCCAGGGCCACGCGCTGTCGCTGGCCGCCCGACAGTTCGCGCGGGTAGCGCGTGGCGTGCGGCTCCAGGTGCACGAGGCCCAGGGCCTGGGCTACGCGGTCCTTGCGCTCGGCCTTGGGCACCTTGCGCATCTCCAGGCCAAAGCTCACGTTGTCGGCCACCGTCATGTGAGGGAAGAGCGCGTAGCTCTGGAACACGATGCCCAGCCCGCGCGTGTTGGCCTTGGCATGGGTGATGTCGCGCCCGTCCAGCTCGATGCGGCCACTGGTCACCGCCTCGAAGCCTGACACCATCTGCAAGGTGGTGGTCTTGCCGCAGCCCGAGGGGCCGAGCAGGGAGACGAACTCGCCTTTTTCCACCGTGAGGTTCATGGACTGCACCGCACAGGTGCTGCCGTAGAACTTGGTCACATCGGTGAGTTGGAGGAAGGACATGGGGGCCTTTCTTCGGATTCGTGTTTCTTGCCATGCGTGTGCTCCGAGGGGCGCGCACAGGGACGTCTTTGTGCCGGGCGCCCGTGCTGAACAAGGTGCTTTGCCACCGCTGCACCGAGGCGGTGCATGGGTTCATTCAGGATGGAGGTGCCCGTCGATTTCAGTTCACTCTATTGCAACAAACGAACCAGATCGCATCGGGTATTCCACTAATCAGAATTTATCTTTAAAATATTCCGATGATTGGAATGCATTGGGTAAAATGAAACCTATCTATTCCGCAGGAACGACGCATGGAAGCAGCTACCGCAGGCACGGGCGGTGTACCCCGGGTCTTTGCCCTCATCCGCGCCCTTGTGGCCGTCCAAGCCGAGGGCGGCCGGGTCACCCAATTGGCACGCGCCATCGGTCTCACACAAGGTACGACGCACCGTTTGCTGCAATCGCTGGTAGCAGAGGGCATGGTCGAGCAGGACGAGCGCAGCAAGCTCTACCGCCTGAGCATGGATTTCTTTGCGCTGGCCGCGCGCGCTGGCAACCCTGGCGACCTGCGCAGCCTGTGCCGCCCCGCCTTGCTGCGGCTGTGCGGCAGCCTGGGCGACAGCATCTTTTTGCTGGCCCGCAGCGGCTTCGACGCCATCTGCCTGGACCGCAGCGAGGGGCCGTTTCCGATCCGCTCGTTCACCGGCGACATCGGGGGCCGCGTGGCGCTGGGTGTGGGGCAGGGCGCGCTGGCCATCCTGGCCTTCTTGCCCGAGGCCGAGCGCGAAGAGGTCATCCGCTTCAACCTGTCCCGCGTGCGCGAGTACGGCGTGTACGACGAGGTGTATTTGCGCACCGAGATCGAGCGCGTGCGCCAGCAGGGCTACGCGGGCCGCAACACCGGCCTGCTCGAAGGCATGGCCGGTGTGGCCGTGCCCATCTGCGACCGCGAAGGCCGCGCGGTTGCGGCGCTGAGCGTGGGCACCATTGCGGACCGCTTGAATGCCGACCGCATGCCCACGGTGGTGGAGCTGCTCAAGCGCGAGGCGGCCGCAATCGGGCCGAAGATCAATCCCTTTGATGCGACGTTGCGGCGGCCTGCGCAGAGTCTGGCGGGGGGCCGGGCAGACCAGGCGATTGCCCCTGCCGTGCCTGCGGAGGAGGGTGCGCATCGGAGCTGAGGGTCCGTGTGCTTTCCATGGCCGCAGGGACGCTACAGAAGAATCACCTAAATATGAGATCACACAGCATGGGCACTACGACCTGCGGCTCGTTGGCACTTCACATCATGGACGTGGGCGGGAGGCTTGACGACTTCGCAGAAAAAATGCGGCGTGCCTTCGCCCCCGCCGTCGCCGCTGTGTCGCAGCACCTGGCGCTGGATGAAATCGATATAGCCGTTTACGCCAGCGACAGCGTCATCCCGGAAATCGGCATGAACGCGTTTGCCGAGCATGGCAACTTGATTCGGTTTTGGTTGGATCCCAAGCATCCAGCGTTGCAGAAAAATTTTGATATCACGTTCACCGCACTTTTGGCGCACGAGCTGCACCACGTCATCCGTGAGCGGGGTCCCGGATATGGGCGCACCCTTCGGGATTCGCTGGTGTCCGAAGGTTTGGCGTGCCAGTTCGAGCAAGAAGTCGTGGGGCAGTTGCCGCCGTACGGCATGGAGGTCTTGGCCGACGAAGTCACGGCCAGGTTCGCGCGCATCGCGCCGCAACTGGATGGCCCGTTCTCGCCAGCGTGGATGTTCGGGTCGCACGAGCAGGGCATCGAAAGAAGTTTTGGATATCGACTGGGTAGCACCCTCGTCGGCCAGTGGCTCAGAGCGCACACCATCACCGCAGCAGAAGCTGTGCACATTGAAACCAGCGTCATTGCCGAACATTGGGGTTAAGTGCGAGCGTTCGTGCATTCGCGCCGGGCGCAGAAACATGGACTACCAGGCATCCGGCGATGCGAGGCTTGTTTGGCGCTATTGCATCGCTTGCACGCCGGCAGCCTGCGCCCCGCGCGCCGCAGTCGACATGGCAGTCAGATCAGGTGCGCCGCTATAGTGCACGCTCCCTTGATCGGGCGCCGCGCTGGCAATGTCGCAGCAGCCGTCTCATCCGCCACCTCAAAGAAAAGTACAAAAACACCATGGGTCTTCTTCAACAAGCCACCCCCGAATACCTCGCCCAATGCCGCGCCGCACAGCGCACTGAGCAAGCGCAATCCCTGGCCTCCACCAACAACTGGGCCCACGTTGACAAGCCCCAGGCGCATGCGGATTTCGATGCGTTCTACAAAGAGCTTGCCCCGCTGATTGATGCGAACGAGCCCACGTCCCCCACCATCCAGGCGCTGATGGCCAGGCACTACGCCATCGCATCGCGCTTTTACGCGCCGTCGAGCGACGCATATGTGGGCACCGCGCTGTTCTATGAAGACAACGCGGACATGAAGGCGTTTCACAATGGGTATCACCCGCGGATGGTGGAGTTTTTGGGGGACGCGGTGTATGCGTATGCACAGCAGCGCCTCAAGTAGCCGGAGAGTCTTCATGTGAAATCGAGCGCGTGCGCCAGCTGGGTCCCCGCGCTGGTTGTGGCCCACCAGTGTGTTTGGGCAGAGGGCTACCACCCCACGTACGCCACTCCCGCCGTTAGAACCCCGCCAGGGTCCGGGTCACTTGATCGCATGCATCGGTGTCGATGACTCAATGGTGGGCCATCACCACCCGCGTGAAAGACCGGGCGCTCGTCGCTTTGGATGCAGGTCACGGATTAGACTGCCGCCGGTCGCTCACTTCGAACCGTCATAAATAGGGACGGCTCGCATCTTTATGAACCAAAGACTTACTTCCAAGGTTGCACTGGTCACGGGAGCTGCGCAAGGAATCGGCGCCGCGATTGCCCAATTGTTTACGCGGGCTGACTGCTTCGTTTATGTCACCGACATCAATGATGAACTTGGCGAGCGCTTGGCGAACTCCCTCGGCGACCGGGCCTGCTATTTGTCGTTGGACGTGCGAAGGGAAGACGAGTGGCAGCGCGCCACCACGCAAGTCCTGAAGGAGCGCGGCAGGCTTGACATCGTAGTGAACAACGCAGGCATTACCGGCTTTGAGGCAGCTGCCGTGCCACATGACCCGGAGCACGCGAGCTTGGCGGACTGGCAGGCAGTGCACAGCACGAACCTCGACGGCGTCTTCCTTGGCTGCAAGTACGCCATTCGTTCCATGCGGCATCAAGGTACCGGCTCCATCATCAACATGTCCTCTCGCTCCGGGCTGGTCGGGATTCCGGGAGCTGCTGCGTACGCATCGTCGAAGGCTGCAGTGCGCAATCACTCAAAGACGGTGGCTCTCTATTGCGCTGAGCAAGGCCTCCAAATTCGGTGCAACTCGATTCATCCTGCGGCGATCCTCACTCCGATATGGGAGCCGATGTTGGGCTCGGACGCGGGCCGCGAAGAACGGATGGCCGCGCTGGTTCGGGATACTCCACTTCGTCGGTTCGGGATGCCCGAGGAAGTTGCTGCCGTAGCACTACTCCTCGCTTCGGACGAAGCGACGTATATCACCGGCGGTGAGTTCAATATCGATGGCGGGCTCTTGGCGGGTTCCGCCGCGACGCCTGCCGTGGTGGATGAAAGCGACACCTAGGGCAAGTGGACGAACGGCGTGAACGCTGGCCCCTGGTCGACAGCAGGCATCACCGATGCGCAGTCAGTGACGCTGCATGGGTGCTTTTGCTTCACTTTTCATAGCTGCTAGGCCAATATCAATAAGCGCTAGAAGCATTTTTGGTCGATTTCCTCCGCCCGCTGTCTGAAACAGCATCCGTGCCCTAGCGCTCAGCTTCATCCTGCCGCTGCTCCGCACACTCTCCCACCACCCAATCCCTGAATGCCGTCACCAACGGCGTCTGGGCCCGTGCCTCCGGGTATACGAAGTAGTACGCATCGGTGCTCGTCAGCACCTGGTCTGACAACTCCACGAGACTCCCCGCCGCCAACTCCTGCTCGATCAAAAAACGCGGCAGCAACGCGGCGCCCAAATGCGATACCGCAGCCTGGGCGATCATCGCGAAGTGTTCAGACTGGGGGCCGCGCAGGGCCAGCGCCGTGGGCGCACCCACCAGCTCAAACCACTCAGCCCACTGCGTGGGGCGGGTGCTTTGCTGCAGCAGCACCACGCGGGTCAGGTCCTGCGGGGTGTGGATGCCGTGGCGGTCGCGGTAGATTGGGCTGCACACGGGCACGGTCTCCTCGTGCATCAGGTATTCGCACACGGCGCCCGCCCAGTGCGGGGCGCCGAAGTGGATGGCCGCATCGAACGGCGTGCCGGCAAAGTCAAAAGGCTCGGTGCGGGCCGAGAAGTTGACCATGGCCTCGGGGTGCAGCGCCATGAAGCCGGAGAGGCGCGGGATCAGCCAGCGGGTGGCGAGCGTGGGCAGCACGGCCATGTTGAGCAGGCCGTCGGTGCTGGAAAACGCCATGGCTTTTTGCGTGCTGGCCGACAGCTGCTGCAGCACCGCCAGCACATCGGCGGCGTAGACGCGGCCCGCGTCGGTGAGCACGACGCGCTGGCGCACGCGGTGGAAGAGGGCGGTGCCCAGCTGCTCTTCCAGCTGGCGGATCTGGCGCGACACGGCGCTTTGCGTGAGGTGCAGCTCTTCGGCCGCGCGCGAGACGCTCTGGTGGCGGGCTGCGGCCTCAAAGGCCAGCAGGTCGGCGGTCGAGGGCAGGAAGGTGCGGCGCAACATGGTCATGCGTAGGGGGAATGATCGGCGATGCCAAAAAATGGATCTTTTAGGCCGCCAGCGCTGATTGGATGTGCGGTGCCGGTCCTGTTATTTTCAGGCACTTCATTCTGATTTGTGATCAAGTAGTTCCGTTTTTTTGCTATCCAGCGCGGCGCGATTGGCGGATATTGGCGCGTTCGTTGCGCGTTTTCCCATGCGCTTCCCCATCTTTGCCTGTCTTCCTGTCTGCCTTTTGCGAGCCGCCATGTCTGCCACCTCTGCCGCCATCCCCTCCCTCGTGACCGAAGTCGATCAACTGCTGCAACGCCTGGGCGTGCCCCGTGCGGCCTACGTCGGCGGCAGCCTGCCAGCGCGCTCGCCCATCACGGGTGAGCCGATTGGCGCGGTGCCGCAGGCTTCTGCAGCGGACGCCACGGCCGCCATAGGCCGCGCGCAGGCGGCTTTCCACGCGTGGCGCAATGTGCCTGCGCCACGCCGCGGCGAACTGGTGCGCCTGCTGGGCGAAGAACTGCGCGCCGCCAAGGCGGACCTGGGCCAACTCGTGACCATCGAGGCGGGCAAGATCCCGTCCGAAGGCCTGGGCGAGGTGCAGGAGATGATCGACATCTGCGACTTTGCGGTGGGGCTGTCGCGCCAGCTGTACGGCCTGACGATTGCCACCGAGCGAGTTGGCCACCGCATGATGGAAACCTGGCACCCGCTGGGCGTGTGTGGCGTGATCTCGGCCTTCAACTTCCCGGTGGCGGTCTGGTCGTGGAACGCGGCGCTGGCGCTGGTGTGTGGCGATTCGGTGGTGTGGAAGCCGTCCGAGAAAACCCCGCTCACCGCGTTGGCCACACACGCCATTGCACAGCGTGCGATTGCGCGTTTTGGAAGCGACGCGCCCGAGGGACTGCTGGAGCTGATCATCGGTCAGCGCGACATTGGCGAGGTGCTGGTCGACGATGCCCGCGTGGCGGTGCTGTCGGCCACCGGCTCTACGGCGATGGGCCGCGCAGTGGGCCCGCGCCTGGCCGCACGGTTTGCGCGCGGCATCCTGGAGCTGGGCGGCAACAATGCCGCCATCGTGGCCCCCACGGCTGACCTGGACCTGGCGCTGCGCGGCATCGCGTTTGCCGCCATGGGCACGGCGGGCCAGCGCTGCACCACGCTGCGCCGGCTGTTCGTGCACGACAGCATCTACGACCAGCTGGTGCCGCAACTGGCCAAGGTGTACGCCAACGTGCAGGTGGGCGACCCGCGAGTTGCCGGCACGCTGGTGGGCCCGCTGATCGACCGCCAGGCGTTTGATGGCATGCAGCAGGCGCTGGAGCAAAGCCGCGCGCTAGGGGCTACGGTGCACGGTGGTGGACGTGTGGACGGCATCAGCGGTGCCGACGCGTACTACGTGCGCCCTGCACTGGTGGAATTGAAAGCCCATGAAGGCCCGGCGCTGCACGAGACCTTTGCGCCCATCCTGTATGTGGTGCGTTACAGCACGCTGGACGAGGCGATTGCGATGAACAACGCGGTGGGCGCTGGCCTGTCTTCGTCGATCTTCACGCTCAATGTGCGCGAGGCCGAGTTGTTCATGTCGGCCGCCGGGTCCGACTGCGGCATTGCCAACGTGAACATTGGCCCGAGCGGTGCGGAAATCGGCGGTGCATTCGGCGGCGAGAAGGAGACGGGTGGGGGGCGCGAGGCGGGGTCGGACAGCTGGAAGGCCTACATGCGCCGCGCTACCAACACCATCAACTATTCGACTGCACTGCCGCTGGCGCAGGGCGTGACCTTCGACGTGTGAGCAGCACCGTGGCACGCGCGTCCATGCCCGCCGGCACGTCTCCCATCGTCATCATCGGCGGCGGCGTCATCGGCAGTGCCATTGCGTACTTCCTCACGCTGCAGCAGCCGGGCTGCTCGGTGGTGGTGGTCGAGCGGGACCCGACCTATGCGTGCGCCTCGTCCGCGCTGTCGGCCAGCTCCATCCGCCAGCAGTTCTCCACCGACATCAACGTTCAGATCTCGGCCTATGGCATTGGCTTCCTGCGCAATGTCGGCACGCTGCTGGCCTGCAACGGCGACGTGCCCGATGTGGGCCTGCACGAAGGCGGCTACCTGTACCTGGCCACCGCGGCCGGTGAGGCCACGCTGCGCGAGAACCATGCGCTGCAAAAGCGGCATGGCGCCGATGTGGCGCTGCTCAGCCCGCAGCAGCTGGCCGGGCGCTTCCCATGGCTGGCACTGCAGGACGTGGTGCTGGGGTCGCTCGGGCTGTCGGGCGAGGGCTGGTTTGACGGCTACCTGCTGCTGACCGCGCTGCGCAAGAAGGCGCAGAGCCAGGGCGTGCGCTATGTGGCCGATGAAGCCGTGGGCCTGCAGATGGCCCGCAGCGACGGCGTGCAGCACGTCGCCAGCGTGCAACTGAAAAGCGGCGATGCCCTCCCGTGCAGCTTTGCGGTGAATGCCGGCGGCCCCTGGGCGGCGGCCATTGCGGGCTGGGCGGGCATCGACCTGCCCGTGGTGGGCAAGCGCCGCACGGTGTTCCACCTGGCCAGTCCCGCGGCGCTGCCCGGCTGTCCGCTGCTCATCGACACCAGCGGCATCTGGCTGCGGCCCGAGGGCCAGGGCTTCATCTGCGGCTTTGCGCCGCAGGCTGCCGACGATGCCGACTTTGCGCCGCTGGAGCCGGAGCACCACGCCTTTGAAGACCACGTGTGGCCGACCTTGGCCGAGCGCATTCCGGGCTTTGAGGCGCTGCGGATGCAGGGCGCCTGGGCGGGCTACTACGAGATGAACACCTTCGATCACAACGCCATCGTGGGCCTGCACCCGGCGTGCGACAACTTCGTGCTGGCCAACGGGTTCTCGGGCCACGGCCTGCAGCAATGCCC